>DCGY01000070.1:3265-39209 GCA_002314715.1 Lachnospiraceae bacterium UBA1766
CACCAAGACCGATTACACCAAGCTTCTTGCCCTGGATTTCAGTACCTGCAAAGTTTTTCTTTTCCTTCTCTGCAGTCTTTGCAATATTTGCATCATCCTTGTTTGCCTTTGCCCACTCGATACCGCCTACAACATCACGAGCCGCAAGAAGCATGCCACAAATTACAAGTTCCTTTACACCGTTTGCATTTGCACCGGGAGTATTGAAAACAACAACACCCTGCTCTGCGCACTTATCCAAAGGAATATTGTTAACACCTGCACCGGCTCTTGCAACAGCAAGAAGATTTGCAGGAATCTCCATCTCATGCATAGAAGCACTTCTTACAAGAATACCTTCTGCCTCATTCACATCGTTTACAATTTCATAATCAGCAGAGAAATTTTTCAAACCAATATTTGAAATTGGATTTAAGCAATTAATCTTATGCATTTTTCATATGCTCCTTATTTTAAATTTTCAGCTTCAAACTTCTTCATAAACTCTACAAGCTTCTGAACGCCTTCGATAGGCATTGCATTGTAGATACTAGCTCTCATACCGCCAACGGTTCTGTGACCCTTAAGATTCTCAAAACCTGCAGCCTTCGCTTCTTTTACAAACTTAGCGTCTAATTCTTCATCACCGGTAATGAAAGGAACATTCATAAGAGAACGATCTTCCTTGCGAACGGTACCCTTGAAAAGTTTACTCTGATCCAGGAAATCATAAAGGACTGCAGCCTTCTTCTCATTAATTTCCTTCATAGCCTCAAGGCCGCCCATCTTCTTTAACCACTTAAATACCTTACCACATACATAAATACCGTATGCAGGAGGAGTATTGTACATAGAACCGTTCTCTGCATGAATCTTGTACTTCAACATGGTAGGAGTTCCGGGAAGGGTATCCTCGGTAATCAAATCCTCACGAATAATAACAATAACAACACCTGCAGGGCCAACATTCTTCTGAACGCCGCCATAAATCACACCATACTTGGTAACATCTACAGGCTCGGAAAGGAAGCAGCTGGATACGTCTGCTACCAAAGTTTTGCCCTTGGTATTAGGTAAAGTTTTGAACTTGGTACCATAGATGGTATTGTTCTCACAAATATATACATAGTCTGCATCTTCGCTGATAGGAAGATCAGAGCAATCAGGAATATAAGAGAATGTCTTATCCTCGGAAGAAGCAATCTTATTTGCCTTGCCGTAAATAGTAGCTTCCTGATATGCCTTTTTAGCCCACTGACCGGTTACGATGTAATCAGCAACTTTATTCTTCATAAGGTTCATGGGAATCATTGCAAACTGCTGACTGGCACCACCCTGTAAGAATAATACTTTATAATTATCGGGAATGTTCATAAGCTCTCTTAAATCTGCTTCTGCTTCATCAATGATTGCCTGATAAGCCTTTGAACGATGGCTCATCTCCATAACCGACATACCGGTTCCCTTGTAATCAAGCATTTCATCTGCTACTTCTTTTAATACTTCCTCAGGCAAAACTGCAGGGCCTGCTGAGAAATTGTAAACTCTAGACATTTCTTATCCTCCTTAAATTTAAAGCTATTAAATTTTAGCATAAACTTATCTATTCTGTTCGTCAACAAAAAAATATATTTTTTACAGATCGTCACCGTCAAAAACATCACTGATGGGAGCACCGGCCGGAACCATAGGGAATACCTTATCGTCTTCCTGAATCATACATTCAATCAATACAGGTGCCTTTAAAGCAATCGCTTTTTCAATTGCAGGTCCAACTTCCTCTTTCTTGGTAACACGAATTGCGGTACAACCAAGTCCCTCTGCCACTTTACAGAAATCTACGGAATCATTTAAAATCGTTTGGGAATAACGCTTGCCGTAGAATAAGGTCTGCCATTGACGCACCATACCAAGCACATGGTTATTGATTACCACCTGAATAATAGGGATATTGTATCTGCTTGCAGTAGCCAACTCATTCATATTCATACGGAAACATCCATCACCGGCGATGTTGATACAAATCTTATCCGGCTGACCTACCTGTGCACCGATACAAGCTCCAAGTCCGTAACCCATGGTACCAAGACCACCGGAAGAAAGGAAGGTTCTGGGACTTGTATATTTATAATACTGAGCAGCCCACATCTGATGCTGTCCAACATCGGTAGAAATAATCGCCTCACCCTTTGTTACTCTGTCAATTTCCTCGATTACATAAGGACAGGTCAGAACGGAAGTATCATATTTCAAAGGATATTTCTGCTTCAATTCCTGAATATGCTTCATCCAGTCTGCATTATCCTTTTTCTCAATCATAGTGTTGAGCTTGGAAAGAATTGCTTTCAAATCTCCAACAAGACTTGCATCCACACGGATATTTTTATTGATCTCTGCCTTATCGATATCAATATGAATCACCTTGGCATTTTCGGCAAAACGCTTGGGATTACCGATTACACGATCGGAGAAACGTGCACCCAGGGCAATCAAAAGATCACATTCGCTGACGCCAAGGTTTGATGTCTTCGTACCGTGCATACCAATCATACCTGTATATCTGGGATTCTTTCCGTCGAATGCTCCCTTTGCCATCAAGGTATCGCAAACAGGACAATCCACCAATTCCGCAAACTGTGCTACCTCTGCGGAAGCTCCGGAAATAACCGCACCACCACCCAAATAGATAAAAGGCTTCTTTGCTTCTTTGATATATTCGATTACCTTCTCCATATCCTCCAGGGAAGTAATCTGACGCTCCGCCTTTTTGGGTGTTACAGGGGTGTATTCACAGGTAGCTGCTGTTACATCCTTTGTAATATCCACAAGAACAGGACCCGGTCTTCCGGTAGTCGCAATTTCAAAGGCCTTACGAATGGTATCTGCCAACTCATTTACATTTTTTACAATAAAACCATGCTTGGTAATCGGCATGGTCACGCCGGTAATATCAACCTCCTGGAAGGTATCCTTGCCAAGAAGAGGAAGATTTACATTAGCGGTAATCGCTACCATCGGTACAGAATCCATATATGCGGTAGCAATTCCGGTTACAAGATTCGTAGCGCCGGGACCGCTGGTTGCCATACAAACACCCACACGGCCGGTTGCTCTTGCATAACCGTCTGCAGCATGCGAAGCACCCTGCTCGTGGCTGGTAAGTACGTGACGGATTTCGTCACTATGCTTATATAAAGCATCATAGATATTCAGGATAGTACCGCCGGGATAACCGAAAACAGTATCTACACCCTGCTCTTTTAAACATTCAATTACGATTTCAGAACCATTTAAAAGCATGTTTTTTCCTCCAAGTAAATTATATTCGATTATCTCTTGGGAATTTCCAATACAGCACCTCTGTTTCCACTGGTAACCATTTCACGATATCTGCTCAGGTAACCGGTAGTAACCTTGGGCTCACGGGGAACCCATTTTGCCTTTCTTGCAGCCATTTCCTCATCGGAAACCTTAATATCCAGTTTCATTTCCGGAATATTGATGCTGATAATATCGCCCTCTTCCACCAGTGCAATCGGTCCGCCGACAGCAGCTTCCGGAGATACATGTCCGATGGATGCACCTCTGGATGCACCGGAGAAACGTCCGTCTGTAATCAGTGCAACGGTGGAACCAAGTCCCATGCCTGCAATTGCTGAGGTAGGATTCAACATTTCTCTCATACCGGGGCCACCCTTAGGGCCTTCATAACGAATGACAACTACATCACCGGCCACAATCTTTCCACCCTTAATTGCTGCGATGGCATCTTCTTCACACTCAAAGACACGAGCAGGACCTTCATGAACCATCATCTCAGCTACAACTGCAGATCTCTTTACAACCGAACCGTCCGGAGCAAGGTTACCCTTAAGGACTGCAAGTCCACCGGTCGTGGAGTACGGATTATCAATCGGGCGAATAACCTCAGGATTCCGATTGTAGGAATGTGCAATATTTTCTCCGATTGTCTTTCCGGTTACGGTCATACAATCCTGATTGATCAATCCAATGTCTGCCAATTCCTTCATTACGGCATATACACCACCGGCCTCATTTAAGTCCTCCATATAAGTAGGACCCGCAGGTGCCAAATGGCAAAGGTTCGGTGTCTTCTCGCTAATAGGATTTGCAAAGCTGATATCAAAATCAAAACCGATTTCGTGGGCAATCGCAGGTAAATGCAGCATAGAGTTAGTAGAGCAACCAAGCGCCATATCCACGGTAAGTGCATTCATAATGGAATCCTTGGTCATAATATCTCTTGCGCGAATACCCTTGCGGAATAATTCCATAACTGCCATACCGGCATGCTTAGCCAATTTAATTCTTTCGGAATATACAGCAGGAATTGTACCGTTTCCACCAAGACCCATACCAAGAGCCTCTGTCAAACAGTTCATAGAGTTTGCCGTATACATACCGGAGCAGGAGCCACAGGTAGGACATACTTTATTTTCAAATTCACATACATCTTCTTCGGTCATAGTACCGGCTGCGTAAGAACCGACTGCCTCGAACATAGAAGAAAGGCTTCTCTTCTGTCCCTTTACATGACCGGCAAGCATGGGACCACCGGATACAAATACAGTAGGAAGATTCAAACGCGCTGCAGCCATCAAAAGGCCGGGTACATTCTTGTCACAGTTGGGAACCATTACAAGTGCATCAAACTGATGTGCAATTGCCATACACTCTGTTGAATCGGCAATTAAATCACGGGTTACAAGGGAATACTTCATTCCCACATGGCCCATTGCGATACCGTCGCAAACAGCGATTGCAGGGAAAACAACCGGTACACCGCCTGCCTCTGCAACACCAATACGAACAGCATCAACAATCTTATCAATATTCATATGTCCGGGTACGATTTCGTTATAGGAACTAACGATACCTACCATGGGCTTTTTCATTTCTTCTGCGGTAAATCCAAGTGCATTAAACAAACTTCTTGCTGGAGCCTGCTGCATGCCGGCTCTTGCATTATCACTGGTCATCATAACTTTATCCTCCATTTATCTAAATGAATTATTGAATACGTTCTGCAAGTAAATCACCCATCTCAGAGCAGCTTACTTTGGTACAGCCCTCGGACATAATGTCTCCCGTACGGAAGCCATCCTTTAATACCTGCTTTACGGCAGCATCAATGGCATCTGCTTCTTTGTCCAAATCAAAGCTGTAACGAAGCATCATAGACGCACTTAAAATGGTAGCAATGGGGTTTGCAATATTCATTCCTGCAATATCGGGTGCAGATCCATGGCTGGGCTCATAGAGACCAAACTTCGTATCATTTAAGCTGGCACTTGCAAGCATTCCGATGGAACCGGTCACCATACTGGCCTCATCCGAAAGAATATCACCAAACATATTCTCGGTAAGGATAACATCAAACTGAGAAGGATCTTTTACAAGCTGCATTGCACAGTTGTCTACCAACATATGCTCATAAGAAACTTCGGGATAATCCTTTGCCACTTCTTCCACGACCTTTCTCCAAAGTCTGGAAGAATCCAAAACATTTGCCTTATCTACACTGGTAACCTTTTTGTTTCTCTTCATTGCAATATCAAAGCCCTTAATGGCAATACGTCTGATTTCATTTTCATCATAAGTAAGGGTATCGGTTGCCTTTAAGACACCGTCTACTTCCTCTGTCTTTCTTGCTCCGAAGTATAAACCACCGGTAAGCTCACGCATAATCATCATATCAAAGCCCTTGGAGCTGATTTCCTCCTTCAGAGGACAAGCACCTGCCAGCTCCTCGTAAAGGATTGCGGGACGAAGATTTGCAAAAAGATTTAATGCCTTACGAATCTTTAAAAGTCCTGCCTCAGGTCTGTTCTGGGGAGGAAGTTTATACCAGGGTGAGGTGGATGTATTACCACCGATAGAACCCATCAAAACCGCATCAGCAGCCTTTGCGGTAGCAATTGCCTCATCGGTAAGCGGTACACCATGCACATCGATGGACGCACCACCCATCAAAATATCGGTAAAATTCATTTCATGTCCGTACACTTCTGCTACTTTGTTCAGCACTTTCTTTGCTTCGCGTACAATTTCCGGTCCGATTCCGTCACCGGGGATACAGGTAATCTTTAATTCCATAATGTTTCTCCTTTATTACAAGAAAGGCAAGCCCTCAGAATGGACCTGCCTTTCAACATTTCGTCATTGAAATTCTTAGTTTTCTGAAGATTTTTCGATACGGCTGATAGCTGATTTATCCATGGGGATACGACAGTTCTTATTGTTACCGAACTCAACGATTACGGTGTCATCGGTAATATCAATAATAATTCCGTAAAATCCAGAAGTTGTTAATACGCAATCTCCTGCTTCCATACTTGCAAGCATAGCCGCAACTCTCTTCTTTTCTTTACCCTGGGGTCTAAACAAAAGAAAATACATAATTACAAAGAAAAATCCGTATACGGCAATTGTACTGATCAGTCCAACGGTACCCATACCGGAAGCTGCATCGCTTGATAATAAAATACTCATTACTCCTCCATTCCGCGCAAAACGCAAAAAAGCTTTCTCAAAGATAAATAATACACAAAAATATTTGGACTGGCAAGCCTTTTTTCTAGAAAAATAAAGGTTTTTTCTTTACTCCCGGCCTTGTGACATATTGTCCAATTTCTGCTTCTTATATGCTGCAAATCGGCCTTCATCCAAGGCATTGCGAATCTCTTCCATCATTGTATTGTAAAAATACAGATTATGCAGTACACACAGACGAAGTCCAAGCATCTCTTTGGCCTTTAGCAAATGTCTGATGTAAGCTCTGGAATAACGTTTACAAGCAGGACATCCACAGCCCTCTTCGATGGGACGCTGATCCAGCTCATATTTGGCATTGAACAAATTGATTTTGCCCTGGTTGGTATACAAATGACCATGTCGGCCATTTCTGGTAGGATATACGCAGTCAAAGAAATCGACACCCCGTTCTACCCCTTCCAAAATATTCGCAGGAGTACCAACCCCCATCAAATATGTGGGTTTATTCTTTGGCAAATAGGGCTCTACCGACTCAATAATACGGTACATTTCCTCATGTGTTTCACCAACTGCCAAACCACCGATGGCATATCCGTCCAAATCCATTTCCGCAATACGTTTCGCATGATCGATTCGAATATCATCATATACCGCCCCCTGATTAATACCAAATAAAAGCTGATCTTTATTGATGGTATCCTCCAAGCTGTTTAAGCGTTTCATTTCCACGCGGCAACGTTCCAGCCATCTGGTGGTACGCTCCACAGAATTTTGCACATAACTTCTCTCTGCCTTGCTGGGTGCACATTCATCAAAAGCCATTGCAATGGTGGAAGCCAGATTGGACTGAATTTGCATACTCTCCTCCGGTCCCATAAAAATCTTACGACCGTCAATATGGGAATTAAAATACACGCCTTCTTCCTTAATTTTGCGAAGTCCCGCCAAGGAGAATACCTGAAATCCGCCGGAATCCGTTAAAATCGGATTGTTCCAGGACATAAATTTATGCAAACCGCCCAGTTGTTTGATTACTTTATCTCCGGTACGCACATGCAAATGATAGGTATTGCTTAATTGCACCTGGCATTTGATTTCTTCCAAATCCGAAGTGGCCACCGCACCTTTAATTGCAGCCACCGTACCGACATTCATAAAAACAGGGGTCTGAATGGTGCCATGTACAGTATGAAATTCCCCACGCTTTGCAGCACCCTCCTGTTTTAAAATTTTATATTCTGCCATAATTGCCTCCAAAAAAATGTGATATACCTTAGAAGTATATCACATTCCCTGTTAGAAGTCTATTTGTCAAATAAGGTTTCAAGATCTTTTATAATTTTCTCATCCACATTTCCTTTTACATAAATTCGTTCCGATTTATCAGCCGGTTCATACCCCATCGGGCCGTAATAAAAATCTTTTTCAAAGGCAATTCCATTCTCCGGATCCAGTTCTATTTCCCAAAACAATCTGGTAACAATCCTTTTTTGACGGGTATCATAATAGCGATTTTCAAACGTAAACGTCTTGGTTTTATACACCCGTGAATATTGATATAACCCTTTCGATATTTTTTCCTGATAGGTAGTGTAATTCGGTTCCAATCCCCAATACAAGGCTTCATTTGTCAGGCAATCCGTGGTGAAATACTTGCAAAGCACAAATTTTACTTTATCCAAAGTAACTTCGTCCGATTCCTTTTCCATAAATATCTGATTTCGGACGGAATCGGTATCATATCCTTTTGTGCACTTATTTAAGTAATCCATCCAGTAACTTAGTTGAACGATTTCCTCCTGTAGCGAAACATCCTGGGTTTGGGAACTGATATACCACAAGGTTCCATAATACACATCCGAAAAAGCCAGACAAATCTCTATTTCATCGGTAGCATTCTCCAAATAGATTGAAATAACATACTGAATCATTCCATCTTCTGTTTTTTCGAAAGGAATTTCCCAGCCGCTTAACTCCTTTAAATCATTGGTATTCATTTCAATCCTTCGAATTTTAAAACCACGTTCACAAAACAGCTTTTTACAGATTTCGTCGGTAAAGGGACGAATATCCTCCTGAATATGATTTAAGCTTTGCGTAAAATAATAGTTATAATTTTCATTTCTCACCAAATGCTTGACCATATTATCAACCAGTTCGGAACTGTCACCACGCAGTAAAGCCTTGGTTATTTTTTTTGCCTCAGCGGTTATTTTTATGCGATCCGGGCTAGGCAAATCTGATTGCGGAAAAATTTGTCCTATTACCAATATACCAAAACAAATTGCGAAGACAGACACAACGGCCACAATCAAAGTGCGTTTTATAATTTTCTTTCGAAGTTTTCCTTTCACTTTTCGAAAAGGATCAATTTCATTCACATTTGACGCAATATCCATGTTTTCTTCCTTTGGTTTTAATTCTTCTTCCAATTTTGAACCTCCTTTGAACCTAATAAATGCTTTCTTGCACGAAAGAAACGTGTCCGTGCCCGATTCTCTGTTTTTCCAAAATGAATCGACTTTCATTCGCTTTTAGAATTACTTTACCATATTTTGCAGCGAATTCATAGGTTTCCTACGACAAACACTTGAAAACAAATTCTATTTTCGATATAATTCAAAGGATTATTATGCTCTAGGAGGCACAAATGGCAGGATCAACTCTTGGTACCATTTTTCGAATAACTACATGGGGAGAATCTCATGGCAAGGCATTGGGCGTTGTTGTCGACGGATGTCCAGCAGGACTTCCTTTATGTGAAGAAGACATTCAGATTTATTTGGATCGCAGAAAGCCCGGAACCAGTTCTATTACCACTCCACGTAAAGAGGAGGATTTGGTTACAATTCTTTCCGGTGTTTTTGAAGGAAAAACCACCGGTACTCCCATTTCTTTGATGGTACAGAATTTCACGCAAAAATCCGGAGATTACAGTGAAATCGCTTCCTATTATCGTCCCGGTCATGCAGACTATACCTTCGATGAGAAGTATGGCTTCCGTGATTATCGCGGCGGTGGACGTTCTTCCGGACGTGAAACCATCGGACGTGTGGCAGCAGGCGCAATTGCCTGTAAATTATTAAAAATTTTGGGCATTGAAGTGATTGCATATACGCAGTCCATCGGCCCTATTGAAATCGACCCTCAAAAAATCAATTATCAAACCCGATTGGAAACTCCTACCGCTATGCCGGACAAGGAGGCCAACGAAAAGGCTATGGAATATTTGGAAAACACCCGCAAGGAATTAGATTCTTCCGGAGGTTCCATGGTATGTGAAGTATTTGGACTTCCTGCCGGTATCGGTGATCCGGTATTCGAAAAACTGGATGCGAATCTGGCGAAGGCAATTATGTCCATCGGTGCTGTAAAAGCTGTGGAAATCGGTGCAGGGTGTTCGGTTGCCACCAAAAAAGGCAGTGAAAACAATGATGCCTTCCGTATGAATAACGGCAAAGTAGAAAAAGCAACCAATTTTAGCGGTGGAATTTTGGGCGGTATCAGTGATGGCAGCAGCCTTTATATCAAGGCCAGCGTCAAGCCCACTCCTTCTATTTTCCAAACCCAGCAAACCATCAACAAAAACGGTGAGAATATTGATATCAATATTAAAGGACGTCACGATCCCATTATCGTTCCAAGAGCTGCTGTTGTAATGGAATGCATGACTGCCATTACCGTTTTGGATGCAATGCTTGTGAATATGGCTTCCAAGTTATCGGATATTCAGGATTTCTATAAGAAATAATTTGGAATATATCGTATTTCCTTTGAGGAAATCATAATATATTACCCCACCTTGGAGTTGCAGATGGATTCATTGGCAAAAGAAAACGCGACGAAAATCGTCGCGTTTTTTCTTGCTATTCAGATAATGCTTTTTTATTTGCCAAGCTTATAGAAAACAATACAGTTGGGAACGTCCAGTTTCACCGGCTTACCATTCATAATCATGGTTCCATCCTCCAGATTTAAATGGAAGAAGGTCATGGTATTGGTCTCATGATTCAAAGAAACCACAAACTTATTATTGGGGAACAACTCCGCATCCTTGGGGTACTCACCGCTTATCGGCAGGCAGAGATTTTGCTTCAACATACCGGTCTCTTCATCTACATCATAGATTACAACAGAATTGTCACCTGCATTGGTACTGAGCAAGTACTTATAATCTACGGAAAAGCTAAGTGCACTGGCTGCATTATTGCTTCCCTTCGGGGTAGAACAAGTACGAATGGTCTGAATCTTCTCAAAGTTTGGATTCTCACCCTTCATAGTATATTCATATACATCGATAAAGCATTTCCATTCATGAACGATATAAATAAATCTTCCGTCCTTGGAAATCTTAATGTGTCTGGGTGCGGATTCCAATTCGCTACGAATAATATCTACTAATTTAACTTTTCCATATTCTGCGTCAAATCGATAAACATTAACATGATCCATACCCTGATCTGCTACCAGAAGGAACTTATTATCATGGGTCATTCGTGCACAATTAATATGGGGTCTGAAGTTTCTTTCCACCACAATTCCTAATCCCTTATGGAACACCTCATCGGTAATCTCCCCAATAGATCCATCTTCATTTAACTGAAGCACGGTAAGTTTTCCATCATGATAACCTGCCACAAACAGAAATCGATCGGTATAATCACTGGAAACATAGCAACCTCTCATACCATTAATGGAGGCAAAGTTAATATATTCCAAACCGCCATCGGGCAAAATCTTATATGCCTCTACACCAAGGTCGGTAATAGAGTATAAATACTTACGATTATGAGAAATGCTGACATAGGATGAATTGGTAATCTTTACCTTACTCTTCTCAACGAAACGACCCTTCTCCATATCTACATCATAGATACGAATGCCATGGTTATCTCCTTGTGTATATGTGGAAACGTATGCTACATATTTTTCTTTTGCCATACTTTTATCCTCCGGTCTCTAAAGTTCAAATTATATTTTAACACAAAACATGGTAAAGTAAATTATTTTTTCAAAAAAAGCTGTCAATTTTTCCAACTGACAGCCTTTTACAGTACAATTCCTTCGTCAAAAATATCTTTATGAATTATTACAATCACAGGATCCTGCATTTACCGTAAAGGAGGGGAACTCTGTATGCACAGTTGCACATTCCGAAGCCTTCTTGCAGTTAGAATTATCCGAAGTATTCTGCCTGCAGGTCTGGCAAGTGCACTGGGAATTACAATTACCGTTATTTTTTCCAAAAAGTAATAATAAAATAAGGAGTTCGTTCATTTCGATTGCCTTTTTTCTTTTAATATATGCCGGCAATCCAAAAATGTATGCTATTTTTTTTGCACCAATTCTTTTTTTATGGCACGAAAGGTTTTTTCTTCTCCTTCTTCGGACAGCATGGTTAAATACTTCACCAAAATCGCCCGAGTTTCATCCTCCAAGGGAGCATTTTGTGTTCCTTCATAATAATATTTCAAAGGACAAGAATCATCATACTCCGCCCCTTTATACACCTTACTGGCAGCAATGCGGTCCATAATCATTTCCGCAATATATCGGTCCGGCATTCGCACCGGCATCATAACGCCTCTGGTTCCGTGGGAAGTATAATCAATCCAATATTCATAATGGTGCTTGTTACGGCCCTTATGATGTAACCAGGCTGTTGAATATCCAATTGCTCTGCGTTCTCCGTTATTTGGGCTCTCAATTCCCCGATAATACTTCGCTCCTACCCAAAACTCGGTAAAACCATACTTGGATAAATCATGCAACAATCCCTGTTTATATAACCCTACTCGAAAGCACCCCTTTGCCACAAGCATTTTGTGATGGGTTATGGTTTTAAAATGTTTCCAAATATTTCCCATAAATCAATACAGAATGGTTTCCCAAAAAACAGAAACCTTATTTTTTCTCCTTTGCATCTTCCCGACTGATATAAATAAATATACTTCTGGGAGCAATTTCCTTTACCAGTTCCATAGCATCTGTTTTTTCATCCTGTTGCAGACGATTTTCTTCTGCTGTCGTAAGCAACATTTCCCATGTATATCCTTTAGGAAGTCTTGGCATTGCCAAGGAATGTTTTTCCCAATGCATATTCATACCGATATAGAAAAAATTATCTTCGGTATCGTTCTCTTTCATAGCATATTTGCCACAGAACATAATGCCAATACTCCTGGTAGATCCATCCGTCTCATATCTCCAGGCATTCTGACCATGGTAAGACAAATCCGGATAACCACAGGCCAAACCATCCATCACCTTAGCTTCTCCGGTACGATGAAGCACAGGATGTTCTTTTCGAAGTTTCATTAAGGTACGGAAGAATTCATAAATCTCCTGATTGCGTTCCATATCCTTCCAATTTACCCAGGTAGTTTCATTATCCTGACAATAAGGATTGTTGTTTCCTTTTTGAGAACGACCAAATTCATCTCCCATAAAAAGGAAGGGTGTGGAAGCACTTAAAAGAAGCATCACCATGGCATTTTTAAGCTGTTTTGTACGAAGAACTGCGATTTTTTTCTTTCGGGTCTTTCCTTCTTCACCACAGTTCCAGCTGCAATTATAATCCGTACCGTCCTGATTATTTTCTCCGTTCTCCTCATTGTGTTTCCAATCAAAAGAAACCATATCCATCAAAGAAAAACCATAGTAATTACTCAGGAAATGAATCCGTCCCGTATGAGAAGGAATATTTCGCATCTGATAGATTGCCGAAGAAACCTTGTGGTCGTCTCCCTTCAGGAACTGACGCATATCATACAGATATTCATCATTATAAATCGCCAGGTTCTTAAATGCCGGAGCTTTTTCTCTTCCATAGATTTCATCCAATGCAAAGTCATAAAACAATAATTTGGTATCAGCCAATAAGGGATCCTTTGCAATTGCGGTAATGGGCAATTGATTACCCATTAAATGGAACCCATCCACATGATATTCCAATACCCAAAATCGCAAAATCTGGATTACTTCATCTCCCGGCATTTGCTCCGGAAAATAAAATTGCAGCACTGCCTCCATTTGATTCTCATGTAACGCATGAATCATATCCTTACATTCCGTAGCGCTGTCTTCTTTGGAAGAATATGCGCTCTTGGGAGCATAATAGAAGCCTTTTTTATAGCCCCAGTAATTCAAAACATCTTTTTTCTGGTCCATCACAAGCTTCAAAACCGATTCATCCTGTTTTTCTCTTTCCAGGAACTCATAAATGGGCTGAAACTCCAAAGTAGTAACTCCCAAATCCTTTAAATAGGGTATTTTTTCAATAACACCACGGAAGGTGCCTTTCTTGGTCACCTTTGAGGAAGAATGCATGGTAAAGCCTCGGACATGTACTCCATACCAAACAGAATCCGCATAAGAAAGATACGGACATTTATCATCTTTCCAGTCATAATCCCCAGCCGGAACAACCGCCCGCATCTGAGACTCCATGCGCGGAGTTCCGTAGTTTTCTCTTCCGGAAAAATATTTTCCATGATAATCGGGGCAGGTCTTATCATCCTGATAAAACAAATACTCAAACTTTCCGGCTTTTAGTCCATCAACCAGTTTCGTATAAACATGTCCAATTCGATCCTCCTCCGAAAAAGGAATGGTCATAATCGGCTGTTCTTCTTTTTTATTATATATATATATTCCGCAATTTGGGGAAGCCGAAGCAAATGAAAACTTCATTTTATCTCCGATTTTCTCAGCACCCAACGGATATGGTGATACAACTTTTCCCATAAATTCCGTACCTTTCTGCTTGCATTTCTTTTTCAATCATTATACTATAATTTTAATACGATAACAAGAAAGGAATACAATATGAAAAAGAATAAAGACTATTCAAAGGAAATAATGACCGTAGATATTGATTTGGAAGACGGAACCACCGTAACTTGTATGGTTGTTACAATTTTGGAATATGACGGAAATGATTACATTGTTCTTCTGCCTTTGGAAGAAGACGGCACCAATGAAGACGGAGAGGTTTGGATCTACGGATACAAGGAAAACCCTGATGATCCCAATGAAGAACCGGAAATCATTTATATTGATGACGATGAAGTATATGAGAATGTGGCAGATGCGTTTGATGAGTATCTGGACAATTGTGAATTTGATGAACTTACTTCGGAAGACGAAGAATAGGATTTAAGAATCTGGAGGGATATCTGGGATACTCTTTTGTACCGGTTAAGGATAACAACTCCAGATTCTTTTTTGCTCTTGTCATAGCCACATAAAAAACCCTTCGCTCCTCTTCTATGATATCCTCCTGCAGCATTTTCCCATAAGGGTATTCGCCTTCGTTACAAAAAGGAATCCAGACCATATCAAACTCCAATCCCTTGGAACCGTGGGCGGTCATTAATTCCAAATCAGCTTTTTGTTCTGACACCTTCCCTTTCCCCCTTGGTTCCTCACATTTCAAAAGCAGCTCCTGTAATCCATTTACGCTTTTTGTCTCGCCGGTGAACCATTCCAAAATCTGAAAGCACTCTTTTTGTTCCTCCATGTTTTTGGCCGTTTTTCTTCGGATCATCTCTTCCAAACCAAACCGTTTTCGCAATTGCATGACACCTAAATAAATCGGCAAACCTTTCAGTCCTTCTAAATCATTTAAAAATTTATCGATTTTCTGCGAGTCTCCTTCCCCGTTTCGTGTTTGTGCATATTGAATCATCCATTCTCTGGATACCTCCAATCCAAAGTACTCATTTACCTTAAATAAATCTCTTCGTTCCAAATCTTTCTGTCCCAAACAGATTACCCGAAGCCCAAGAAGTAAGCTCTCAATCACCCAATGGTCATAAGGATTTTTCATTCGCTCAACCATATGAAACGGAATATGATGGCGATACAAAAAGGCAGCAAATTTCTGCATTTTTCCATTGGTTCGAAACAATACGGCCATACGATTCGTAGGAAGGTTATCTGTATTTTCACCATCACATCGGGTCTGTTGGATCTTCTCCAATAAATAATCAAACATTTCTTCCTGCGTTTCAAAGCGCCTGAAGGCAAATGCAGGTTTTTCCTTTGAATCCCTTATCTTATTTTGCACCAATTTATTTTCTTCCTCATAACTGCGTAGTTTCTTAGGGAAGCGGTTATGATTTTCGTTAATTACCGCTTGGGATACCTGCACCAATTCTCTCACGCTTCGATAATTCACTTCCAGTGTGATACGTTTTGCCCCAAATTCTTTTTGAAATAGCATAAGACAGGAAGGATCCGAACCTCGAAAACCATAAATTGCCTGGTCATCATCCCCTACCGCAAATACGGAATAGGGTTCCTTGCAAAGTAATTTCAAGATTTGATATTGCATTGGATTAATATCCTGAAATTCATCCAGCAAGATCGCATCAAAACGTTTCTGCCAAAATTGACGTATAGATGGTTGTTCTTTTAAAACCGTATAGCATACCGATAAAATATCATCAAAATCCATCTTGCCCAGTTGTTTCCGATGCTTTTCATAGTCATAATACAATTCCAAAAAAGAATTTCGATATTTTTCCGGTACTTTTCCAACGGATTGTTCCAGATTTAATGTATTTTTGTAGTAACCAAAGGCCTGCAGAATCGATTCTGTTTCCTGTTCCAAATGATATTGATCCTGTGAATTTTCGGTAGTTTTTGAACGATTGCAAAAAGCTTTCAGCGTTTCCGAAAGAAGCCTTCGTTTTTCTGTCTGATTAATAAAATGTGTTTGGGAATATAAATTGGATTCCAATAAAATGTGATAAAAGAAAGAATGAAACGTTCCGAAGGAAACGCCCAAATAAAGATGTTCCGAAGAAGCCAGTGATACGAATCGATGCTCCATAGAAAGAGCCGCTTCTTTGGTAAACGTTAATACAAGAATTTTTTCAGGATGAATTTGTTTTTCTTCGATAAGATAACAGATGCGTTGTGTAATGACATGGGTTTTCCCGGAGCCGGGACCGGCAATTACCAAAGCCGGTCCTTTTTCCGAAAATGTAACAGCTTCCCGCTGTCTTTCATTTAAAGATTCCAGATTAAGCATTCTGAAGGAGTTCAATACCCTTTCGAATACGAGCCAGAGACTCGTCCTTACCAAGCACTTCCATAATTTCGGTCGCACCTGCAGGAGTCATTTGCTTACCGGAAACCGCGGTACGAATAGGCCACATTACATAACCATTCTTCACACCGGTCTTCTCTACATAAGCTACCAATGTCTGATACAATGCATCGTTACTGTAATCCTCCTGAGCTTCCAAAATCGGCAGAATATCCTGAAGTACTGCCAATGAGGTCTCAGAATTTGTTTTCATTTTCTTATGAGTATACATCTCCACGTCATAAGAAGGAAGTGTCTCGAAGAAATCAATATGCTCGGCAATATCCGGGAATACCTCAATACGGGTCTTCACCATAGCCGCAATTTTCTTTAAATCCAAATCTTTTGTAAGTACTGCCTTTAAATAAGGCTCTGCCATCTGGTAAAAGGCATCAAAGTCCATCGCCTTAATATACTCTCCGTTCATCCAACGAAGCTTTACGATATCAAATACCGCAGGGGATTTGCTGATTCTGTGGTAATCGAAATCACGAATCAACTCATCCAATGTAAAGATTTCGCGATTATCTTCCGGGCTCCAGCCAAGAAGCGCAATGTAATTTACAATTGCCTCGGTAATAAATCCCTGCTCCAACAAATCTTCAAAGGAAGAATGTCCGCTTCTCTTGGATAACTTCTTGTGATTCTCATCGGTAATCAAAGGAAGATGTACATATACCGGACTCTGCCAACCGAAAGCATCATATAATCTCTGATATTTAGGTGAAGATGACAAATACTCATTACCACGCACTACATGGGTAATATTCATGGTATGATCGTCTACTACATTTGCAAAATTGTAGGTAGGATATCCGTCTGACTTAATCAAAATCATATCATCCAATTCGCTGTTTTCCACGGTAATATCCCCATACAGCTCATCATGGAAGGTAGTGGTTCCTGTCTGCGGATTATTCTGACGAATAACATAAGGCTTACCGGCAGCCAGATTTGCGTCGATTTCCTCTTTGGAAAGTCCCAGGCAATGCTTATCGTAAACCGTAATTTCCTTACCCTCTACCACCTCAGACTTTAAGGTTGCAAGTCTTTCCTTATCGCAGAAGCAATAATAAGCCTCACCTTTATCAATTAACTCTTTTGCATATTTCATGTAGATACCGGTTTTCATACGCTCACTTTGAACATAAGGTCCAAAGCCTCCGTCTTTATCCGGTCCCTCATCATGAATCAAACCTGTTTTCGCCATAGTGCGATAAATAATATCCACCGCGCCTTCTACGAAACGCTCCTGATCGGTATCCTCGATACGAAGCATAAACTCTCCACCATCATGCTTTGCAATCAAAAACTCATACAAAGCTGATCTTAAATTACCTACGTGCATCCTACCGGTAGGGCTGGGGGCATATCTTGTTCTGATTTTCATTTCTTTTCCTCTTTCCTCTAAAATTATCCTCTTACCTGTCCATTTCCACGAATGGTATATTTATATGTATTTAACTCCCGAAGACCCATCGGCCCTCTGGCATGCAACATCTGTGTGCTAATACCGATTTCGGCGCCAAAGCCAAATTCAAAACCATCTGTAAATCGAGTGGAAGCATTCACATAGACGCAGGCTGCGTCTACCTGTGCCAGAAACTGATCGGCAACTGCTTTATTCTCAGTAATCACCGATTCGGAGTGGCCGGTGTTGTAGCGGTTAATATGGGTAATTGCTTCCTCTACATTCTTTACCGTTTTTACAGATAAAATATAGTCCAGATATTCTTTCCCAAAATCTTCTTCCGTAGCCGGAACCATACTATCCAAAACGTCACAGGCTTCCTTATCCCCGCGCATCTCCACGTTTTTCTCCGAAAGCTTCTTGGCAAGCATGGGAAGGAACCGATCTTTAATAGCTTCATGAATTACCAGCGATTCACAGGCATTGCAAACACCGATACGTTGTGTCTTAGCATTAAAGATAATGGTTACAGCCATTTCCAAATCAGCATCTTTATCCACATAAATATGACAATTTCCGGTACCTGTTTCAATAACCGGTATGGAGCTGTTTTCCACAACGGAACGAATCAGGCCTGCTCCTCCTCTCGGAATCAGCACATTGACATATTCCTTCATCTTCATAAATTCCTTCGTAACCGCGCGATCCGTGTCTTCAATCAGCTGTACAGCATTTTCATCAATTTCGCACTGCTTCAATGCATCCCGAAGCACGGTAACGATTGCTATATTGGAACAAATGGCATCGCTGCCACCTTTTAGGATGACTGCATTTCCGGACTTAAAGCAAAGTCCAAAGGCATCTGCCGTAACATTTGGTCTGGACTCATAAATAATTCCGATAACACCCATAGGGACACTGACCTTTTCGATATACAAACCATTGGGGCGTTCAAAGGTTTCAAGCACCTTACCCACAGGATCCGGTAAAGCCTTTACCTGAAGCAGACCTTCTGCAATGCCATCGATACGGTCTTTCGTCAATTTCAAACGGTCCAAAAGGCCTTCCGGCATACCGTTTTCTTTTCCTCGTTGAATATCCTTCGCATTTTCATCTAAAATATAATTTGCACGCTCCACCAACAAATCAGCGGCCACCTGCAAAGCCTGATTTTTCAATTCTGTAGACAAACACTGCAGCTTATATTTTGCCGCAACGGCCTGCTCTCCCATTTGAATTAAATCACTCATGATACTTCTCCGTTCTTCCTGACCATTCCTTTTAAAATAACAAAACCTGATATGGTTTTAAATCCGTCTCTTCCACAGGGATCTCCGGTACTTGTTGCATTTTATAACCAATGCCGATATTTCGAATCAGCAACTGGGGTTTATCGGCTAAATAGCGATCGTAAAATCCTTTTCCGTAACCAATCCGATTTCGGTATGGATCAAATGCCACCCCGGGTTGCAAAAGCAACGTCTTAGCAGCGATGTTTTCATCATAGACATATTCTTCGCAAGACACAGCCGGTTCCAAAATCCCCTTATATCCTTCCTGCAAATCCTCCAGATGATATACCCGATAAAAATGCATATCGTTTCCAACTACCTTGGGAAGATATAAGGCCTTTCCCTTATGAAGCGTCTCCTCCAAGAGCATGGTCGTATCTATTTCACTGCCATAGGATGCAAAGCCCAGAATAACCTCAGACAAATAATACCATTGATGACCAAGCATTCTCTCTGTCATCAAAAGGGATGCTTTTTTGCGTTCTTCCAAGGACATGTTATCCCGAAGCTTTAGAATTTCTTTTCGAATCTCTCTTTTATCCATTGAATTCTCCAAATTCCTTAGGCTTTCTTTTTTTGAACTTTTTCAATGGTTCCATCCGGCCTTTCGATGGTCATATTTTCCAATTGTGCTCCCAGGTTCGCCTTCACACTGTTAATATAATCTCGTCGAAGCGCCTGTTGTTCCTCTTTTTCCGCATCTGTTAAGCCTTCATTTTTGGATTTATGATACAGCTCATTGATACGTTTGATTTTTTCATCCATATTCATAGTAAAAACCTCTTCCGACTGCAAACCACATTCCTATTATTTATGAAGATTATTTACAAAACCGGGTAAATCAAACCCTTCATCCTTATTGGCACAGAACAACGTACCAACTCTTTCTCCTTCCAAAATGCGGTGTAAAATACCCACATCCACACTGTTCGCAATAATCATATCAACATTGGAGCTGGTGGCAATCTTTGCCGCAATCATCTTTGTATTCATGCCGCCGGTACCCACATTACTACCGGTAGATGCCTTACCCATATTCATATATTCATCCGTCAGAACATCTACCTGTTCAATAAACTTTGCATCCTGATTGGTACGGGGATCATCCGTATATAGTCCATCAATATCCGACAGCAAAATCAAAAGATCTGCCTCCACAAGGGCTGCAACAATGGCTGAAAGGGTATCATTATCACCGATTTCAATTTCGTAAGTTGCTACCGTGTCGTTTTCATTTACAACCGGAATTGCTCCCATGGATAGTAACTGGGTAAAGGTATTGTGAGCGTTATAACGATTCAAATTATCCACAATGGTATTCTTGGTCATCAAAATCTGTGCGGCAATCTGATTGTATTCGGAAAAGAGCTTCTGATAGGTCATCATCAGCCGTGCCTGACCAATTGCAGAACAAGCCTGCTTCACTGCCATGGCCTCATTGGTAGAATACTGAGACATATCCTTAATGCCTGCGGCCTTTTTTCCTGCTGCAATAGCACCGGAAGTAACAAGCACCACTTCTTTTCCCTGATTACGAATATCGCATAACTCACGGACTAATTTTTCGATTTTAATATAATCCATATCTCCGGTCTCTTTGTGCTGAAGAGAAGAAGAACCGATTTTAACAACAATACGTTTTTTATCTTTTATGGCATCTCTTAATGTACTCATATTCCTGATCCTTTTAAATACTATTAGTCCAAATTGCCTCAAAAAGCTTGGCAAATCAGTCCGAACATATATTTTACTTCACTTTCATTCGTCCGTCAAGATTTCAGCCTTTGTTATACTATTGAAAACCAATCATTTTATTGGAAACCAATTTCTCGCTAAACTCTTTTTCCAAGGTTGCATTCTTAAAATCTTCTCGTAAAAGCATAGCGGAAGAAGTTCCTTTTTCCGATGCGCGTAACGCAGCTTTCGACCAGGTTCTCTCATATAAATTACGTACGAAACGGGCATTCGCAAATTCTCTGGAAGACATATATTGTTGGGAAAGACTGTTGAAATAAGCGGTCACATCTTCCTCCAAGCCCTCCTCTAACGTAAAGTGCCTTCTTGCCATTTTTATGTAAATTTGGGCCAGTTGTTCCTTTGTATAATTTTTAAATTCCAGAATGAAAGGCATACGACTGCGCAAACCGGAATTTGCTTCCATCAGTTCATCCATATCGTTTGTATATCCGGCCATAATCACTACCAAATCATCCCGATGATTTTCCATTTCCGCAATCAATGTGGTAATCGCTTCTTTTCCATAATCATTACCGGAAGCATCCTTCGCATAAAGGGAATAGGCTTCATCCAAAAACAAAACAGATCCGTATGCATCCCGACAAATCTGTGCTGTACGGGGTGCCGTCTGACCAACATACTCTGCGCAAAGGCTACGTGCGGAAAATTCAAAGAAATTACCCTTACGTAGAATTCCCTGTTCGCGGAATATTTTACCGATAATTCGGGCAACTGTAGTCTTACCGGTACCTGGTGCTCCGGTAAATCGCATATGTAAACTGGGACGGTCCATTTTGGTATTTTCCAGCGAAATCTTAACTTGTGCTACAATTTCCTCGATTTTCTTATGAATTTCCTCCATACCGATCATTTGATCCAATTCCTCAAAACCGGATAAATTATCTACATTCTTTGTAGGTGCCAACGCCGCCAAATCTTCTGCGGTAATCAATGTTTTATCCGGTTCCTTTCCCCGACGCAGGTTCATCACATCCTGTTTTACCTTGGCCATAATTGCTTCATTCGCCACTTTGGTGGATGTTTTCATTCCGTAAAAGCGACCATCCATCTTCTCCAGTTCAATTTTATGCTGAATGACATTATCTGCCTCGATTGTGGTCTTGTAATCGCACTTCAAAATAATATCTACTGCATTTTCCCGAAGTTCCAAATTGCTGTAAGGTTTCATGCGGAACTCATAAATCGGCAATAAATCTGCAATGGTATTTCGAATTTGCTGATAGGGTTTGTCGGACAAATAGGGAATACGGAACAGGAAAATATAATGATCCTGCAGTTTATCCAAACGCTTTAAGAAGTTTCGAAGTTCGTCCGTTTTATTCTCTTGTAAATAATAACTGATATCAACAGAAACAACCTGATTGTATTCATCTTCATCCCATAACGCATCTATGAAATCATTCGCCTTTGTATATCCATGATCTTCATCGTTATCAATAATGTATTCCAAATTACTCTCCTTCTTCTTTGGAAATACTTCTGTGTGTAATAAATATTCCGAAAAGGAAGAAAGTAACTGCGACATACCGCAGCCGCTATCAATAGATACCAGGAAATTCATCATACGGAAATGATTAAAGCCGTTCTTTTCCTTCAAAAGCGGTACCTCATCCGTAAAATCCGTCACAAAGCGCAAATAATCCTCCCAGCCAAAATATGCATTATAAATAGCCAGCATATCCTCGGAAAGCTCGCTATTGTCCTTGGCTGTCACATAAACAGTAATGGCATTTTCATATCCCGGAAAGCATAAGTTCCAAGTCTCCCGCAAATGAGTCTCTACCTTTTCAACCGTTTCGTCCTCAACTTCAACCGTCATAAAAGAATAAATGGTATCTACATGAAATACCTTTATATATGAGGATAATTTCTCGCGAAAAACCACCAATGGCGCAGGTGTCTCTTTTTCCAGTGCCTCCATTACCAGATTTTCTGTTACGTCTACACGAACATAAAATTCCATACCCCAAACTCCTCTTTTTTCAAGCATTTACCCCAATGCTATTTATCCTTCACAAGCCTGTAAAATCATTTCTCCTACCCGAAGACCGTCCATAGCAGCCGAAGTAATACCACCCGCATATCCGGCGCCTTCCCCACAGGGATAGATTCCACGAATATTTGCCTGATAGAAATCATCTCGATTCATCCGAACCGGGGACGATGTACGGCTTTCCACTCCCATCAGTAATGTACCGGGGTCGTCAAAGCCCTTAATTTGATGACCAAAGGCTTCCATACCATCCAAAAATGCTTCGTTGCACGCAGTTGGAAGAAGTTCCTTTAAATCACAAAATGTATAATCTCCCTTTGTAACGGGAATATAATCCTTCGGAAACTGACTGATTCTTGTATCCTCTTCTCCGGTAACGGATTTACGAAATGCACCATATTGTTGTACAGGGATTCGACCTTTTCCCAAGGAAAAAGCTTTCTGCTCCAGCTTTTCCTGAAAAGCAATTCCCGCCAACGGATGATCACTTCCAAAATCTTCCGGTGTAACGGAAACAATGATTGCACTGTTTGCGACCTGGGATGCTCTGTCACTGTAACTCATACCATTCACAGCCAATCGTTCTTCTCTGGAGGATGCATTTACCACAAAACCTCCAGGACACATGCAAAAGGAATAGACTCCTCTTCCATTCCTGCTGTGTGCAGTCACCTTATAGGGTGCTGCACCAAGTATATCCGAATCTACCATACCGTATTGGGAGGAATCAATCAAACTCTGAGGATGCTGTACACGAAAACCAACCGCAAACGGCTTGGGCTCCATCTGTATTTTTTTCTCATAAAGCATGGAAAAGGTATCTCTTGCACTATGACCCAAAGCAAGCACCAGGTATTTACAAGGAACTTCCTTTTCCCCGTTTACCACAACTTTTTGAATTCGATTCTGGTCAATGATCATATCCGTCATTTTCGAACGAAAACATACTTCTGCTCCCAACCGTATGATTTCTTCCCGCATCGCCTTAACCACATGACATAATACATCGGTACCAATATGGGGTTTCGCATCATATAAAATATTTTCTTTCGCCCCAAATCGTATAAAGGTTTCCAAAACAGCTTTATTTCTTCCATCCTTGTCTTTCACAAGGGTATTTAGTTTTCCATCCGAAAAGGTACCTGCACCACCTTCTCCAAACTGAACATTGGATTCGGGATCTAACTTTCCGCTTTTCCAAAAGGCATCCACTGTCTCCATACGGCGATCCACAACATCGCCTCGTTCCAATAAGGTTACGGGGAAACCGGCCAATGCCAGATAATAGGTACAAAACAAACCTGCAGGACCTGCACCAACCACCACAACCCGCTCTTTTCGATTTTCCGAACGCTTTGGGTATGCATATACTACAGGGTCCACCAAGGAAATCTGCACGTTCTTATTCTGCTTTTTGGTAGCATTTTTATATACCTTTTCCTGCTGTACTACTTCCGCATCTACCGTATATATAAAAAAGATATCCGGTTTTTTTCTGGCATCGATGGACTGTCTAACGATTTGATAGGATTTCAAGTCGTCAGAACTGCATTTCAGCACTTCCAAAAGTTTCTTCAAAACAGCATCTTTTTTATGATTAATTGGCAATTTCAACTGATTTACTCGTATCATTTTTCATCCTTTGCCGCATGTACACCGGCCAGATAACCGCTGGTCCATGCCCATTGCAAATTATATCCTCCGCATTTTCCGTCCACGTCCAAAAGTTCTCCTGCAAAATAAAGTCCGGAAATCACCTTAGACTCCATGGTATCCTTTATTTCCTCCAGAGAAACACCACCTGCACAAACTTGTGCCTGATCAAAGGAATGACTTCCGGTAACAGTTACCGGTAAATTCTTACAAAAGCTCAGCACCTTCTCAAGCTTCTCCTGTTCTGCATTTTGGAGGGATTCATTGGGTTTTAACCCACTTTCCTTCAAAAAAGCAAGCATCAGTTTTTTGTTTAACATCCCCAGATAAGCTTCTTCTACCGTACATTCATTTAAGGTCAGGCAATGCACACGAAACTGTTTTGACAGTTCTTCCAAAGTCATATCAGGAAGCAAATCAATCAATGCAGTTACCCTCTTTTTTTGTCGCAGCGCATAATTGGCAACACGGCTGATTTGAAACACCGGAATTCCGGAAATTCCCAAATCGGTAAACTGGATTTCCCCCCGTTCAAAAGCCGCCTCCCGGCCATCTATGTACAAACGGACCATGCCATCGGCCCGAACCCCACTAATTGTTTTGAAATAATCCTCTGCTCCATGTAGTTGAACCAATGCAGGTACAATCGGAACCAGCGTGTGCCCCAATGCTTTACTGATTGTGTATCCGGACCCGTCCGATCCGGTTTTCGGCGCAGCCTTCCCGCCGCATGCCAGGATAACCTTATCAAAATAATATGTTTTCTTTTGCTCATCCGTGATTTTGAAGCCGCCTTTGGATGTGGGTTCTATGGAATGCACTTTACACTCTGTCAACACGTTGCAATTTTCATTTCGAACTGCCAAACGTAGTATATCCAATACCACAGCCGCCTGTTCGCAGGCCGGATAAATATATCCATTTTTATCCCGTAGCATTAACCCCATTCTGCGGAATGCAGACAATGTATCCCACTGATCAAAATTCTTCAATGCCTGTTCCACAAATGCAATATTTTGTGAATAATAATGCTGGGGGGACATTTCCAAATTCGTCAAATTACACTTTCCGTTTCCCGTAGACAATATTTTCTTTCCAAGTCGATCACCACCCTCTAAAACAGTGACCTCTCCACCTTCTTTTGCACAGGTAATGGCTGCAAACATGCCTGCGGCACCGCCACCGATAACCGCTATTTTTTTCTTTTTCTCCATATCTTATCCTAACTGGAATAGCTTTCCAAAAAACGATATAACTTTTCTTCCGTACCAATACAATAGCCCTGAAGAATCATTTGCAGAATATCCTCCGGCAATTGGTCAGGCGAAATCCCCGTATACAAATAAATCGTCTCCCGATCTTCCAAATATACTACCAACTCATCCTTATAAACCGCCAAATAAAACAAATCACCGGGTTGAACATAACGATAGGATACCCGTATCTGCACCTTTTCGGGTGAAAACGAAAGTACTTCCAGGGTTTGAAATCCCCGTTCCAATTCTGCCAGAGGCGGCGATTTTCGGTAATAATCCATGGCATCCAGAAATGCTTCCCGATTCATACCGATATACTTGGCCGGAAGACTCCATTCTGTCTCGATACTGCTTCCATGTAATACATCAACCTCCTCCACCAAATATTTGGTGTCTGACGTCAATCGATCGGCTTTTGAAGAGGTGGATATTGCGTCCGAAGTCTCCTCCACATGTTCCGGCAATAAATCTGCCCGATAATACTTCTCCCATTTCTTGGAGGAATTCTCCTGTAAATGATTATCCGTGTTTTTTTTCGAGGGGACATGTAACGCATCGTTGTCATAATAGGCACCAAGCCCCAATGCCAAAACCAATATAATACCAAATACAATGCTAATACCTTTGATTGATTTCATAGAAAAAGTCCTTTGCTTTTTCTATTATTATCCACCAAATAAAGTTAATATATACCAATTCGTATACAGATTTGTTTCAGGAACTTACCTCCGGGAGTAAAATCCAATTCTTCTTCCGAAATATTCCTGCACAAAAACAAAACACCCAAATGCACAAACAATCCAATCAAAAAGCTTATGGTTAGCACTACAGCCGGTTTTCCCGTGGGAAGTAATATTTTTTCCAAAAATAAAAACAGTAAGCCTACCACACTACAACTGATTATCGGCAAAATCAGCGGTACAAATACTTCGATACCCGCCCGCACCAACTTCATACAATAAGCCATCATTACAACTCCGCAAATTGCGCCGGCCAAAACACCGGCCTGTATTACGCCTTCCAATACCGGAATTCCTTTTTGCACCAACCAATGGTTATAATAAAAGAAGAAAACATTACTTAAGATGATGACAAAACAAATAAAAATATTCTTTTTCATTTTCTCTAAAAACGTAGCAGAATAAGCCAAAATCATAGATACCGGAAACAAAAACGCACCGGCAGAAAAAAGCGATGTATTATCCTCTCCTTCAAAGGCTAATATTTGACCGACCATATCTTTTTGAACAGTAAATAAAACCGCCAAAAAAACACCATAAACCAAAATCAGATGAACCGCACAAAGAAAACCTATTCTCGCATATTGGCGTTCCTCTCTACGAATACACTGGTAGGTTTTCGTACCTATCTCCATCATAACCAGTGCCAAAAGGAAACATATCACCATTACAAAAAACATGTACCCATTTAAGAAACGTCCAAACAAAACAGAACTGTCCTCCGCATCTGACCCGTGCAAAAGCATTCCCACTCCAAAAATCGGTAAAAAGCAGAAAAATCGTTTCAAATTGGGAGCTAAGGATTTACTGATAAACAGGCGAATATGATCCACCGCCTTCTCTTTCTTTCGCATTCCTTCACCGGTTTTATTTAACCTTCGGCCAAAAAATATGTAATAGATAAACAGCAAAACCGTCGTCACAGCCTCTGCAACCGATATTCCAATCCCATAACCGATACTGCGATACATTACAGAAAAATGATTCTGAAATAATAATGCAGAAACCTTTTCTCCATAAGCAAACAACTGATTACTGAAAAGATTTCCAAACAGTACAATCAAAAACGGACGAAAAAAACGTACGATTGCTTCTACCAGTTGATTTCCCGTACCCATGCAAAATCCGGTGAGTACACCGGTAACACTGCGGAAAAACAAAAACGGAATCATACATTGGAATGCGATTAAGGCATATTTTTGACCAATCAACGAAATAATACGATTGGAAAACCCAAATACAGCACCGCATACTCCCAAGGCTACCAGAACAGAAAAGAAAAATACATTTGTGCGCATCTGTTCTACATTTCGATACTGTCCACGACTCATTCGAAAACGAAGCAATTTCCCAAGACTGTCCGCAGAGCTTCCAAAACATAACTCGAAAATCATTAATATACTAATGAGGGCCGACATAAAATAGTCTGTACCCTGTGCACCAAGAACATTACAGAAATGCCAAAACACAAAAATATAAACTATGTAAGAGAAATATTCGATTTTCTTTTTGGTTAATTCCAAACGATTCATTCGTGTCTCCTAATCTCTCGTAATCCCCAATGTCTGCAAGACTGCTTCCTGTTTTTCTTCCATACGTTTGGCCTCTTCTTCCACCATATGATCATATCCACATAAGTGGAGCATACTATGCGCTACCAGGAAAGCAAATTCTCTTTTCCGGCTGTGACCGTAGTTCTCAGCCTGTTCTTTCACCCGGTCAATGGAAATAATAATATCTCCAAGAATTAATTCACCGCTATCCGGATCAAAACAATCTGCAAAAGAATCTTCCACCTTGCTGAAATCACTCTCTGTCTCAAATTCCAAATTCGGAAAAGACAAAACATCCGTTTCCTTATCGATTTTGCGATAATCCCGATTATATTCCCGAATACCCGGATTATCGGTTAACAACAGATTAATCTGAACCTCATAAGGACAACCCTCCTGCTCCAAAGCAGCCTCTGCAACCAGGTTCGCAACTTCTTCCGGTGAAAAACCGAAATCATTTCCTACTTCATCTTCAAAATATAATGTCATGATTTTTTTCCATATCTTTCTCGTTTAGTGGTGTGTGACAATTCTTTGGCTTCATAATTCTCATAAGCCTGTACAATCTGTTGTACCAAAGGATGTCTTACTACATCTTTACTGGTTAAATTACAAAAGGCAATTTCATCGATTTTTCCCAACACTTTTTTGGCCAAATCCAAACCGGATTGTGTTCCCGGTGCCAAATCCTTCTGCGAGGCATCACCTGTTATTACCACCTTTGAGCCAAAGCCGATTCGTGTCAAAAACATCTTCATTTGAGCAGGGGTGGTATTTTGGGCCTCATCCAAAATAATATAGGCATTATCTAAGGTACGTCCTCTCATGTAGGCCAAAGGAGCCACCTCTATCAAGCCCTTTTCCATATTTTTCAGGAAGCTCTCTGCACCCATAATCTGATACAATGCATCATATAACGGTCTCAAATAGGGGTCCACCTTGCTCTGTAAATCCCCGGGCAAAAAGCCTAACTTTTCACCGGCTTCAATCGCAGGTCTTGTAAGTATAATTCTGCTGACCTCATTATTTTTAAAAGCAGTAATTGCCATTGCCATTGCCAAATAGGTCTTTCCGGTACCGGCCGGTCCCAAACCAAATACAATCATATGGTTTCGAATGGCATCCACATAGTTTTTTTGTCCCAAAGTTTTGGGTTTTACCGGTTTTCCGCTTACCGTATGACAAATGCAATCGGAATCAATTTCCGTCAATACTTCTTCCTTTTCTTCCATTCCCATCGTAATAGCGTAATCCACGCTTTGCTCCTCTATCTCATTTCCTCGCTCGGATAATGTCACCAACTGCTTCAAAACACGAACGGCAACATCTACATGTTTCGCGTCTCCGGTAACAGAAACACCTCCGTTTCGATCCACAATGATAACATGAAAATCTTTTTCCAACTTCTTAACATAGCGGTCATTGGTACCGAAAACCTTTTGCATATCCTCAATTGACAATTCCAAATTTACGGTAATGTCTCCACCGCTATTTTGTAATCGATTTTCTTCCATACAGTCAATTCTCCATATAATTGCATATTCTTACCCATTGTGTCTATTTTAACATTCTTTTGGATATTTTTGTAGCCTTTTTCCTCTAAAGTTTTGAGAAATCTTTCCCATTTTTCATATAACAGGTTTTCTGCTTCTTCTTTTGTATATTTATATTCTTGTATTACATATTCCCGATGTTTCTCTGTAAAAAGTGTTACTCCTGTTGGTACCCTTTGAAAAAGGAATATCGTTTTTTCTTCCGTCAAGCTGTCCTCCTGTCGATAATGCTTCGCTGCAGGAAGTGTAAATATTCGGTTTTTTTCCATAAACAGCATGATTTTCCCCCTTTCTCTTCCGGTGTAATGCTTCTTTAAGTAGTACATAGACAATTCATCAGAATAGTGTAGTTTTGTTTCAACATAAATATCTGCATCTGCTTCTACCGTATAAGCATTTCTTATGGTACCATCCTCCTGATAAGTAGGTATAACGCCCTCCACAAGAATCTGTCCCGCCGACACGACATCCCCTTTTTTCACCACGGGAATGCCCTGTCGCACAATCATATCAACCACCGTTCCTTCCACGTCACTGGCAATATGATATCCTTGTTCCTCCGCGGATATATATTCTTTTTCCGAAAAATCATTTTCCTTTACAGAAATGCATAATTCACTTCCATTTCTTTTTACACATACCCAGGTAATTTCCGAAAACTGCTTTCGCAATTGTTTTTCTAAAATATCCTCGTTTATATTAGAAACAGGTGTGCCAATACTGATTTCAAGGTCTTTAAAAAAGTTTTGCAGTTCAACGCAACTGATTTGATAATTGCCTTCTGTATGAATCTGCCATATAAATTGTGTGGACAGATAAAGTAACAATACTGTAAGCAAAAAACCAAATTCATAAAAGAAATCTTTTCTATTTTTTTGTAACCAAAAAGGTAGTCCCCTTTTTTCCAAAAGGACTACCTTTACTCTCGATTTTTTTACGATAGACTTCATTCGAAAAAAATCCTGTCTCTTCACATTACAACGATATCCATTCCCCATAGGAACAATATTCCATATTGTGATATGATTTTGCTTTGATAAATTCAGAAAACGTTCCGGTGCAAATCCGCTAATTTGGACAATTACATAGCCTTTTGCAAAACGAAATAAACGATTCATTAATCACCTCATTACTCCAGGATTCAAATATCTTCACATACCATGTATTCCAATGAATGAATCCGACCGCAAAGTAACATATTTTCATCGGAATAATATTGGATTTGAAGCTGTTTACCTTTGATAGCCAAAAGGCACCCCTTACCGGAAATCGTTATTTTTTCTTCCATGCAATCCATAATTCGATGATAATTCTCAACCCATACCTGCTCTGTTCCTATCACCCGAACCCCAATGATTCCATCAGACAAATCCATAGGTAATTGTAATCTATCCGTCAATAGCGTGTGCATACCATCGTTGGTATTTCTCTTCTTCATACTGATACCCTAAAATGGTTTTATACAATATATGAAAAAGTCGGTATTCTATTCTTTTTATAGAATGATTCCTTTAATGAAGGCTTTCTTTTCAAATGGTTTCTCGCAAAATGTATAAGCATCCAAAAAGCGTTTCGTTGCAACAGCAATCTTTTCCGGGTCATTCCCATGAATGTATGCCAATGGTTCGCCGGCCTTAACATAATCTCCAACTTTTTTCTCCAACACAAGTCCAACAGAAAGGTCGATGACACTCTCTTTATTTTCTCGTCCACCACCCAAAATCAAGGAACAAATACCGATTTCGTCACATACGATGTGCTGAATATAACCGGAAACCGGAGCCGCAACAGCTTCTATAACAGAAGCCTTCGGCAAGAGTTCACAATCATACACCGCATCGGGATTTCCACCTTGTGCCTTAACAAATTCTGCCAATTTATCCAAAGCTTTTCCGGAAGCAATCGCTTCAGATAACATATTTCTTGCCTCATCCTCTGTTTTTGCTTTTTCACCGGCCAGAAGCATCTGTGTACCCAATGTCATACAAATTTCCGTAAAATCTGCCGGTCCCTCGCCTCGAAGGGTTGCAATTGCTTCTTTTACTTCCAAAGCGTTACCTACTGCATAACCTAAAGGCTGGTCCATATCCGTAACCACTGCAATGGTTTTTCGTCCTGCATTATTGCCAATCTTAACCATTTCTTTAGCAAGCGCAAAGGCATCCTCCTCCGCTTTCATAAACGCTCCACTGCCGGTTTTTACATCCAGTACAATAGCATCCGCTCCTGCCGCAAGCTTTTTACTCATAATGGAACTGGCAATCAGAGACATATTATCTACAGTCGCTGTTACATCACGAAGTGCATACAGTTTTTTATCCGCCGGTGCCAAATCGGCGGTTTGACCCATAATCGATATTCCAACCGTATTTACATTTTCGATAAATTGGGATACGGGAATACCGGTGGTAAATCCGGGAAAGCTTTCCAATTTATCAATGGTACCTCCGGTATGACCCAAACCACGTCCACTCATTTTGGCAACCGGGATTCCACAGGCCGCTACCATAGGTGTTAATGCCAGGGAAGTTTTATCTCCCACACCGCCGGTACTGTGTTTGTCAACCTTAATTCCCTTAATTGCAGATAAATCCAACATATCTCCGCTTTTCGCCATGGCCATGGTTAATGCCAGGGTTTCCTGTTCGGTCATCTTTTGAAAATAAATAGCCATCATAAGTGCCGAGACTTGATAATCGGGAATATTTCCTGCCGTATAATCCTGAATAAAAAAATCAATTTCTTCTTTGGTTAATTCCCCACCATTTCTTTTTTTCATAATAATGTCATACATTCTCATAGGCCGATCCCCCATATCCTGTTATAGAACTTTTTTACAAAATTCCTGCAAACAACATTCCTCACAATATGCTTTTCTAGCGGTGCAAACCTCCCTGCCATGAAGAACAAGACGGTGGCAAAAATCGCTGCCTTCCTGCGGCGGAATGATCTTCCACAACTCTTTTTCAACCTTGCCCGGTTCTTTGATTCCGTCCACAAGTCCAAATCGATTGGACAGGCGAATACAATGGGTATCCGTAACAATCGCCGGTTTCCCAAAAACATCACCCATAATCAAATTGGCGCTTTTACGTCCCACACCGGGTAATTTCAATAACTCATCAAAATCATCCGGCACCTTACAATGATACACGTCACGAAGCATTTTCATACAGGCACTTATGTCTCTGGCCTTACTGGGGCCCAGACCGCAAGGGTGTACAATTTTCTCAATATCCTCTACGGAAGCCTCTGCAAGAGCCTCAATGCTGGGATATTTCTCAAACAGACCCTCCACCACAATATTTACTCTTGCATCGGTACATTGAGCAGCCAAACGAACACTTACCAATAATTTCCAGGCCTGATCATAATCCAGGGTGCAGGCTGCATCCGGATATTGTCCTTTCAATTTTTCTACAATCAATAACGCTCTTTCTTTTTTTCGCATGGTATTTTAAACCTCTAACATTCGTTTTCATATTTTATATACGCTTCGATGGTTGTTCTCATGGATAAAAATACTTTTATCAAAGTGGGATCAAAATGACTACCGGAGGATTCTTCCATAATCTTGAAAGCGGCATCAATGGGATATGCCTCCTTATAGCAGCGTTTGGAAATTAGTGCATCAAACACATCCGCAATCGCCATAATTCTTGCTGAAAGCGGAATTTCCTCCTCCTTTAATCCCTTCATATAACCTTCGCCGTTCCACTTCTCATGGTGATAGCTGGAAACATCAATGGCCATTTGAACATATTCCTTATCTTCCAGGTGTTCAAAAAATTCACGAATGATTTCTCCGCCCTTGGAAGCATGTAACTTAATCTGTTCAAATTCTTCGGGCGTCAATTTTCCGGGTTTCATTAATATCTGATCCGGTACAGCGATTTTCCCAACATCATGCAAAGGAGCCACTTTTTTTAAACGCTCAATATACTCCTCACATAAAATATCCGTATAATAACCTTGCTTTGCGGTTTCCCTGGCAATCATCTCAACGTAAGTGCTGGTACGTTTTACATGCTCACCGGTTTCCCCGTTTCGGCTTTCGATTAGATTAGCCATACTGATAATGATGCCATCCTGCAACATAATCATGTTTTCATTATGCTGCTGAAGTACAGTCTCAACCAGTTCCTTTTCCAACCCCTCCTTATAATTATCCAAATCGGAGGTAATCCGTACACAAATACAGATACATATTACCAAGAAAACGACTGCAATCCCTATTATGGCAATTCGAAGAAACATGGAATTCTCTACAGCCTTTGCCATATCCTGCTCAGCCCGGTGGATTTCTTCTGCTGTCAAACGATCCAAATCATCTAATTTTGAATTGATATCTTCCAAATATCCCTTTAAAACATTGTTATTGTAGTACATGGCCATATCGTACTCATCGTTTTCGATGAACTCCAGATATAACACAGTATTTTCTTTATAACCGCTGTAATCACTATAAACCCTGTGGTAAATCACCTCTCGCTGACCAATTTTCATACGATAGGAAAAATCAATAATTTCCTGCGTTAATTGCTCACGAAGAGTCGTTTCCTGACTTCTGTATACATACTTAAATTCTTGGGAATCCGCCAAGGCGTAATTACTAAGAAGTGCCTGATGTTCGTACAATTTTGTCTTAATAGTGGCCATATATTCCCGATTTTTTACGGAAATCTCCATTATATCCTGATGTTTTTCCTGTAAATGATCCAACTGACGCGATATGATTAGTTCGCCCAAAATACAGATCAAACCAGTAAACAGTATCATAATCAAAATTTTAATCGGTGCTTTTTTCATAATACATCCTCGCCGGTAACTTTCGCTACCATTTCATCCAACAACTCCTGAATATCACGATTTTCGATATTTCCGGCCAATAAAATATTCCCCAGTTTAAAAGTTTCATCCCAATAGCTTCCCGCAACTCTTTGCAAATGTCCATATTGCATTTGTTCACTAAGCGCAGCGATGGCAACGGAGCTTTGAACACTTTCCGATTGAGCCGCTTGAATATTCGCCGGGCCTTCCCCGACTACTTCAAAGCGTTTTAACTGATTCTGTTCATTGGTAATATATCGCGCTAATTTTTGTGCCCACTCCGGATGCTTTGAATGCGCATTCACACCGAATAATTTATAACCGGCTACACTATGCATTTGCAGCTGCGTTCCATCCACCGTATATGTCGGAAGCTTACAGGCCGCATATCCATCCCCAAAGGCCTCCTGTACTGACGCGGCATTCCAGGTTCCGCTAACAAAAGCAATCAAACTTCCGTCATTGATTCCTTTTATGGCCGCATCATTATTGATATTTTCAAAAGCCGGATGCATTGCAATTTTAAGGATAGCATTCGTTACATCCACACCTGTGTAAGGTCCCGTTTTTTTATTAAAATTACAAGTATTTGAAGTACCGTCCTCGGTAATTTCTGTAAACATTCCCGCTGCTGTATAAAAGGAATATAAATACCAACCGCTGGTAAAATCCATTCCGAATTTCTTATTGTTTTTTTGTGCTGTTTCCAAAATAGTATCCAGGGATCTCACATCCTGATCCGTTAAGTACTTAGAGTTGTAATACAAAAAATAGCCGTTGCTGGCAGTTGAAGGATAGGAATACAAAGTCCCCTGAACAGAAGCAGCATCGATTGCCACACTATCTTCTCCACCACATTCCTGCATTACCAGGTTTGCTTCAAACGTAATGGGTAAAAGAGCTTCTGCTTCCACCAGCGAAACCAATTGGTCGTCTGCAAAGCAAAAAACATCCGCCGCTGCCTCCGGGCAAAAAAGCACGGTACCTCTGCATGTTCCTTCACTTTCCTCACAAACTGTTATCTTTAAATTCGCTTCCCTTGAATATAATTCCGAAAAACGGTCTGCCATCTCCTGCAGTAAATCCTGCTGTTGTTCCGAACCCCAAATAGTCAGTGAAATAACTTCTGCAGTCTGATTGTTTTGACTACAGGAGCAAAAAAAACAAGCCATCAGAAGACATAGTAAGGATATTGTCCATTTTTTCATAAGCAAAATTCCTCATTTTTCTTTACTAAAATACATTATATCAAAAAACAGTTGATTTTGCACTCCTTACGAAAAAATCTTCTTTTACTCACAAATGCACTCTGCT
>DCGY01000070.1:39386-47282 GCA_002314715.1 Lachnospiraceae bacterium UBA1766
CTTCGGTGTCGCTTGGTTTCCTTCCGAGCTATAAACAAGAGAAGGCCGTCACCCGAAAAACTTCTGTGACAGCCTTCTCTGAAAGGAGTTTATTTATTTTGTAAAATAGTAAACAAATTAAGGAAGCATATCAGAGCTGAAGTACTTAGCCCACTTCTCTGCACGTTCATCCATAATTGCCTGACCACCTGCAGAAAGATAATCTGCAATACCTGCGTCCCAAACTTCATCAAACTTCTCAGGAGCACAAACTACTGCGTTATCATAAGCCTGATCTCTCTTTGCAGAAAGTGTATCACCTACACCGGCTTCAGCTTCAATCGCACCTACATTTACATTCTTACCAATCTTAAGGTTGGTTCCTGCAATGGTATTAGCAGTCTGTACAAGTGCAGGATCGTTTGCAGCATAGGTATAAGCCTTAGAAAGAGCAGTTAACTTGTCATCACCAAGGTTCAAACCGTTACAGGTAATGGTGTAGTCAATGTTCATACCGGAGTTCATAATAGCGTTTCCGGTAGCTGCCATGGTCTGGATAGCACCGCTATCAAGAACCTGATGGGTTACACCTTCATCACCAATCTGTAAGTACTTGATATGTTCAGGATCAGAAATCCAATCAAGGTAAAGCATGGATGCTAAAGGCTCATCATTAGTTGAAGGGAAGAATACTTTACGGTCAATCGGTCCGGAAACAAACTTGGTGTAATTTCCGTTCTTATCCTCAAAGCAATCAACTGCAACGAATTTTGCATCAGCTCCAACCTGTCTCTGAAGGTTTGCATTGATGCTGTCCTCACCATTACGGAAAGGATAATCCCAGTTATGAGTAAATGCACCAACATAACCAGCCTTCATGAAAGAATCTTCCGAAGTATCGCCGCTTCCATAAAGAGCAAAATCATCCCAAAGAAGACCCATATTGTACCACTTATTCAAAAGTCTAACTGCTTCCTTGGTACCATTCTGAGTAAGCTTTCTGTCATCGAAACCATTTACGTAATATTCCTTATCGGTAATATCCGGATCAATAAAGGATTCAATTAAGGTTGCAGCTCTCCAGCCTACATCGAAGCTTACAGAATAAGGAATCATCTTATCTGCATCTTTGCCAAGCAAAGTAGATGCATTCTTATCAAATGCAACAAGCATATCTTCGAACTCCTGCTTTGTGGTAGGAGCCTTTAATCCCAGCTTGTCTAACCAGTCCTGACGAACGAAGGTTACAACACGGTTGCTGGTAGCAAGTTTTGCTTCAACTGCCCAAAGATTACCGGTTACAGGATCTCTGTCCCAGTTAATATTGGTATCGCCAAGCCAGTTCCAAAGATTCGGAAGCTCGCTCTTATACTGAGTTACATAACCGCTCAAATCGGTAACACCACCCATGTCAGCATAAGTCTGAATGGTAGGATAGCTGTAAGTTACACAGATATCAGGTGCGCTACCGGAAGCAAGTAAGTTATTGATTTCTTCAACCTCTGTCCAACGAGGAACCTTAACGAACTCAACTTCTACGTTGTGATCTTCCAACATACCCTTCTTGATATAATCGGTGTACATATTGTTGGTAGGATCGGAACCACCATCATTACCACGATCATATACTTCTACGGTAATATGTCTGGTAGTTGTGAATTTGCCATTTACAAATTCATCATTGGAAACTTCTACAACCTCTCCCACAGGTGTGTCGGAAGAAATTGTGTTGCTTACAGAACCGCTCTCTTTTGCGTTAGAACCGCCATCACCACATGCAGCGATGGAAAGCGTCATTGCTGAAGCAAGTAATACACATAATGCTTTCTTTTTCATAGTTGCCTCCCAATAAATTTTTTATGAATAACGGGACCACCCCGTGTATTCCGAAACAATAAATAATTACTCTTTTACCGCACCCAAAGTTACGCCATGGATAAAATATTTCTGCAACCAAGGATAAACCAGCAGAATCGGAATGGTTGAGAACATTACGATTGCAGCCTTCAGTGACTCGGAAAGACCCGGTGCAGAGAAACCTTCCTGCGTTGCCACTTCAACCTGATTGATATTATTCAGGATGTTGTACAACAATAACTGTAACGGATAGAATTTTGCTTCCTTCATGTACATTAATGCATCGGAGTAACTGTTCCAACGTCCAACCGCATAGAATAATGCCAAAGTAGCATATACCGGTTTAGAAAGAGGTACATAAATCTTAACCATAATCTGGAAGAAGGTTGCACCATCAATTTCTGCAGACTCGCGCAAGCTGTCCGGAATTCCATAGAAGAAGCTTCTCATAATAATCATGTTGTAAACACTTAAACATCCGGGCAAAATCAATACCAACGGATTATTTAAAAGTCCCAACTGCTTCATCAACAAGTAATTCGGAATGGTTCCTGCATTAAAGAACATGGTAATTGTAATAAATACATTAATAAATCCACGTCCCTTTAACTTTTCAAAAATCAACGGATACGCACAAAGCGTAGTCATTGTTAATGACAAAACCGTACATACAACCGTTAAAAATACGGTCCAAAAGAAGGCTCTTACATATTTCACATCCTTTAACACTGTTGTATAAGCATTTAAGTTAAAGCCTTTTGGAAGCAAATAAATTTCATTTCGAATCAAATAGTCCGTTCCGCTTAATGATTTTGCCAATAAATTAATCATGGGAACTACACAAATCAAGCTTATCAGGACACAAATGACAACGAAAACCCAATCATAAACCACATCTTTTGAAGATTTTACTTTCATATTGTCCCCTTTCCTACCAAATTCCACGTTCGCCCATTTTGCGGGAAATCCAGTTAGCCATTAACAAGAAGAATACACCAACCACTGACTGGAACAAACCAACGGCCGTTGTCAGTGAGAACTGCAATCCCTTAATACCTACTCGGTACACATAAGTAGCAATAACGTCAGCTACCTTCATAACCAAATTGTTTTGGAATGCGAATGGTCGGTCAAAGCCACCACCCAAAATATTACCAAGATTCATAATCAACAAAATAACAATTGTAGGTTTAATTCCGGGAAGTGTGATATGCCAAATCTTTCTGAATCGACCTGCTCCATCCACGCTGGCTGCTTCATATAATTCCGGATTAATTCCGGCAATCGCTGCCAAATAAACAATGGAGCCCCAACCAAAGTTCTGCCAAACACCGAAGCTGATGTATGTTCCAACCCAATGAAACGCATCATTCAGGAAAGGAATTGCTTCGAAGCCCATTTTTTTGATTACCATATTTACCAAACCGGCATTGGGTGCTAATAGCTGTAAAGCCAAACTGTAAATAATAACCCAGGAAAGGAAATGCGGCATGTAGGCAATTGTCTGAACTACTCTCTTAAACTTTTTGAAACACAATTCGTTAAGTATCAATGCAAATAAAATCGGTGCCGGAAATCCGAAAAACAAATCAAGCAAATTTAAAACAATTGTATTCTTTAAGGCATACCGGAAATCATTATTGGAAAATGCCTTAATGAAATACTCAAAGCCAAAGTTCTTTGCAAGTGGCTGTGTCCAAATACTTTTGACAATGCTATATTTTTTAAAAGCGATTTGGATATAAACCATGGGCGCATATTTAAAAACAACTAAGTAAATCATCGGTAATGCCAGCAACGCATAAAGTTGCCAGTATCTTTTCAGATAATTACCTGTGTTTGCCCAAGATTTTGGAGTTTTCTCCTTCTTTTCTGCTGTGCGATTCACAACAATACCCCCTTTTTGTTAATATATTATTATATTATTACTAAAAAAATATATAAACTTGTAAATTATTGCTAATGCACTTACAGTTATTGCTACTAATATTCGCAATTTTGCATAACCCCTTGAAGAAAATTCGCAATAATGATACCATATTTCTAGAAATCAGTACGATAATTATTATTATTTGTTATAAGTTGTCAGATTTTGTTTTTTCTTGTTTGAGGGGGAAAATTAAATATGGGAAGATCTATTTTATCTGCATTGGATAAAGAAATAATGACAATATATAAAGACATGCAATATGGTTATGGTTTTCGTCGCGTTTTGACCGAAAATTCTGAATCTGTGGCATACCTGCCGGGGTCCATTTTTCGTTTATGGATTAATCAGGAGGCTATGGACTACCCGTTGCACTGGCATCCTGCGGCAGAAATGATAATTCCGTTGGAAAATGATTATTATGTTACGATCAACTCCGTTCGATATGAACTTCATCCCGGAGATATTTTTATTATTCCTTCCTGTGAATTGCATGCCATTGAAGCTCCGCCCAGCGGACACCGTTTACTACTTTTATTTGATTATTCGCAGTTTGAGAACATTCACAATTTTTCCTTAATTCAGTCTTACTTTTCCGAACCGGTATTGATTAATGCAAATACAAATTTGGCCTTGTATCGTCAACAATGTGAATTAATTTCGTTGATATGTAAAGATTATTTCGGAAATGATATGATGCGAGACACCTCTATTTACGCAAGGCTTTTGACCTTTTTTGTCAATTATGCCCGCTATGCTTCGTCCACTGTAGAATTATCCGGTTTTGCCCGTAGCAATTCTTCAAAGCAACGAGAACTGGAGCAATGTTTCAGTACGGTATATGATTATATCGACAGCCATTTAAATGACGACTTAACATTGGAAAAAGTGGCTAAAGTGGCTTGTTTTTCCAAATATCATTTCTCCAGAATCTTTAAAGAATATTCCGGCGTCAGTTTTTACGATTATGTCCGAAAGCAAAAAATCAAAAAGGCAGCAGAATTATTACTTCAACCGGATTTGCCCATTATTAACATTGCTTTGCAAACCGGCTTTGCCAATCTCACAACCTTTAATCGTACCTTTAAGGAAGTAAATGGTTGTACTCCTACTGCTTACCGCAAACTTTTCGACGAAGATGCTCGTTAATTTTAAAAAGCGCAAAAAGAGCTTAGACCCTTTTGGTCTAAGCTCTTTTTAAATACTTTTCACGTAACATTAAATTAACGATATATCATTCTTTCCCTTCACTCTGCTCTTTTGGGCGATTCATTTTTTCTGCACAAATTATCAAAGCAAATAAGATTCCTATACCCAACAATGAGATAACCGTTGGAACACCTATATCAGATAAAATATCTGTCACAATACTTCTTTGATTGGTAAGCACCAGATACATATCCAAATCTTCCATATATGTAATAACTCTGTCTCCCTCACTAAGCTTTTCATAATAGTATTCACCATCCGAAATTTTATCCAAATCCGGCAAACTGATAAAATCCTGCTCAATTCGATCAACTACTGTATCAATCTGAATTAGCCCCGTTCTATCCGTAACATTTATTTTTACATCATAGATTCTTTCATACAGTTCAAACAGGCTTTGGAGTTGTGACATCTCTACTCCGACTCCGCATACACCAAGAAGCTGCTTATCGTCATATACAAGCTGATTTACAAATACGGACAATTCCCAATTGGTTGACTCTTCTATATCCACATCCAGATTAAGTTCTTTTCCGGACTCCATCAAATCACCATACCAGCTGGAATTCCCCTGATAATTTTTATCAATATAAGAAGTTATTCCATCACATGTATAATAAGCTCCCGATAAATCACATACCGCAAACATCATCTTATATCCAAGTCCATCACCAATAGAAAAAAGATAGTCCTTTACCTGTTCTTCAACGTTTTTCGGATTTGCGCCGGCCACTTTTAGATACTCTTTCAGATTAGCATCCTCTGACATTACTTTCGCTGCAGTAATGGGGCGTAAAAAAGCCTTATTGATTGCATAATCAACCAGCTGCGTTGCATATCTCATCTGAATTTCCCGATCTTCTTCTGTATTGGTTTTTGATGCTAACGTTAACCAGGAAAGAATTGCAACCATCGTAACAACAATTATGATAAGCATAGTCCCAATTAACTTTCTTTCTGTCTTACTCATATTCTTTCCGCCTTCATGTTCTTTTTAAATTCATACATTCGTTCATCAGCACACTTAAATACTTCCTCATAGGTTGATCCGTCTATTGGACAACACGCAGCACCATAGGAAATTGATAAAGAAATCGTGCCGGCAACCGGGGGGATGTTCTTCATCTCATCCTCAAATTGTCTGCATAATTCTTCTTTTGAACAATAGGAATCCCCTTCCAAGATTGCAGTGAACTCATCACCGCCAATTCTGAATACAGGACTGTGTGAAAAGGTCTTACAAATATATTGTCATGCAAGCTTAATCAACTCATCGCCCATTTCATGCCCATACGCATCATTCGTTTTCTTTAAAAAGTTCAGGTCAAATACCAACACCGCATATTCCATATTTTTCTTATCATTGTTCTCTTTAAATTTCTGAATAAAAGAAATATAGCAGTTTTTATTCTTAAGACCCGTAAGAGAATCTGTCATGGCATTATTATGAATCATATCGATATAAGACTTCGTCGTTTCCGCCATAATTAAGATGCTTTCAGAAAGATCCTGAATTTCATCCTCCGTATTGCTGATAAACTTATCACTCCAGTTACCCTTTGCATACTGTCCGGTAATTTTTGTCAGTTTTTTAAGCGGATCAACTATTTTCTGTGTTAACTTAACGATAAAATATATTGAGCAGATTAAGGAAACGGCCACACATACCGCAAACATCAACAACATATAATTTCTCTGCGCATTTACCTCATTAATCGGCACAAGAAGCATCAACCGCATACCATTTTGAAGACGACTGACACAGGTTTTATATCTGACACCATCAGAACCGGTTACTGTAAGTGTTTTATTTTCCTTATCTATAGTTGTCAAATGATTATAATGCGCCATTGAAAGATTACTCTTTTCTATAGAGTTATCCTTTCCCGCACTATATGACAGATAGGTTGAAAGGTCAATTATTTCTATTCTTCCGGTTTCATACAAGCTAAGTTCACCGGTCAGATTGACAATTTTATTAAAATCAATATCCATTCCGATTACCCCAAGGAACTCCCCTGACTTGGTATAATACGGCACGATATACGAAATCATAAAAACATCCAGGTTCTTATTGTAATAAGGTGTCATCCACATTGCTTCATGTTTCTTCATCGGTTCATAGAACCAACCCACATGCTCTATGTCGTTCTTTTCATACTTTAATATATCAGTCGGCTCAAAATATGAGAATCTTTCATTATCATTATCCCTGGACCAAAAAAATCCCTGGGTTCCATTCCCGGTTAGTTCAGGGTTATATCGAAAGTAGACCGCCATCGCTCCATCTGTACGATTCGCAATACTAAGCGTCATATCCTGTACCTTGTTGCAGAATTCATCTGATAACAATTCCTCTTCCTTTAAGCACTCATTTTCCAAATCAAGTACATAAGATGTTATCGTAATAACAGAGCTCTCCAAGAATTTAAATTTATCATTAAAAATATAGGACTCTTTTTCACAAACCTGTGTTAATAATTCATCTGAATCCTTCTGGGAAATCTTGGACACAACATAAATAGAAATGATTGATAAAAAGAATGTAATGATTACTAACCAAAGTAATGTAGTCTTAAGAATTTTCCAGCTTATAGATTTCATTACTGTTCCTCCAATGATTATTTATTCCATGATTACGTGACCACTTTACCATATAATTCGCACAATATGAACCAAAGAACCACGAAATCTCCAAATTTTGTTTCAATGCACAATTTTAATATCATATTATACCAAAACACGCTTATCCGTCCACATTTATTTCCTTTTCACAATCCAGATGGTCTTTGCGGTCCAAAAAAGGACAACCCAAAGGTTGTCCTAAATACGAAATTAATGGAGAAGAAATCATACCCAAATCGCCTTCACAATAATCCAAATCAATAGCAACCAAAGGAAAACAATTGGCAATGCATAATACC
>DCGY01000087.1 GCA_002314715.1 Lachnospiraceae bacterium UBA1766
ATGAAAAGAATAACGTAAGGAATAGTTTTCTTGAAGAACTAGGTGCTTTTATCAGGGCAAAAAGGTTGCGTAAAAATATGTCACAAGATGATGTGGCTTTCTTTCTTGGTGTTACTGGCTCTGCAGTAAATCGTTATGAAAGTGGTGATGTTGATATGAAGGTATCAAACCTACCATTATTATCAATCTGTTGTGATTTTTCTATGAGAAACTGCTTTTCTTCAATGGAAACAGTGGAATTAGTTAATAACTTCCGCCAGATTGCAAATATTAAAAGGACTAGGTACCAGAGGGAGTATGAAAGAAAACATAGTTACGAAGGAAAACGGAAACTTAAGGCTCAAATATATGAAGTTGATGGCAAGGAAGTTACCGAATATATTCTCAGGAAGGATAAGGATGAGCTGTCTTTAAGAGAAAAGTATGCCAGAGGTGATATTGAGTTAGCTGCAGTTCCTTTTGATGATGAAGAGTTTGGAAAATATATCCAGGATATTGAACAGGAAGAAATTAGAAATATGTTGGATGGAGCTGGAAAAGTGCTTGATTTTATAGGCAATGCAGAGAAAAAGGAAACCATTAAAGCCACTATTGCAGATTTCGTTATTGATAACCTAATAGTTGATAAGGTAATGAACGAACAGAGACTCTCTGTGCAGAGGGCGTATATGTATTATAAAAAGCTACTTGACTGGAATGGTGATGAATGGGGTGGCCCATTAAGATAGCTAAATTTTTCCAGTTGTAATTTTATTTAAAATTACATATAATTAAAATATCAATTAAAAACATCAATATACAGCTCAGCAAGGCGGACTATTATACAAGGGTAGTCCGCTAGTTTATTTTAATAAACACAGTTGCCAAGACTTTAGCATAATGGTATATTATAAATATAAAAATATATTACGAACGCTTTGGTGCCAGATGGCATATCGGAATAATGCGTAGTTTTTCGGTGCAGGGTACGGTGAGTTTTTACTCCCAATTTTGAGAAAAGGATGAAAATCAGATGGTACGCAACATCTGACGAAGATAAGATATTCCTCTAGTATCTATCTTTGAACTGGTCGGCAGATGCTGGCAGAATTAAGTAGAAAGGAAAGTTTTATTTGTTACCGGTGTTAAGGGTAATAAAGAAAGCGGAAAAGGCATTTGCCTTATTTGTTAAATAAGGGTGCCTATAGGCTTTCCCTATTTGTTTTTCAAACAGGGATGAGCCGAAGGTCTTTCTCTGTTTGTTTATATAGATGTAACTGTAAACAATAATTTAAGAGAAAGAGAGGTTTTAAGAATGAAGTTTGAATGGGACGAAGAAAAGAATAGGAAAAACATTGAAAAACATTCTATTTCATTTGAACATGCTTTACATGTTTTTGAAGATCCTATGTATCTTGAGATGTATGATTTTGAGCATAGTAATGATGAAGATCGATATATTGCTATTGGTAAAGTTAGTAATGTTTTGTTTGTAGTATTTACAGAACGCAGGGATGCAATTAGAATTATCTCGGCTCGTTTGGCAACATCAGTAGAAAGGAGAATTTATTATGATCAAGACAGTAATTACTAATCCTGGTGAGAGAATAACTGAAGAAGAATTGAAGAAGTTTGATGCGGAAGTAAGAGATGCACAATCGAGGCCAATTGTTTTTGATGAAGATTGTAGTGAATTATCTCCTGCAATGATTAAGGCTTTTAGAAGTGCGTCAGCTCTGCGTAATCGTCATAAGAATGCTTAATAATTGAAAAAATAAGTGTCAGCTATAGAGGGGCAGGCACTTATTTTTTTTCGTTTTTCCTTCAAAGTTACTGCATAATCATTTCCGTCAAGTCTAATGCAATGCTTTGGCTAATTTAGGTTGAAAAGTTACGGTTTAAAAAATTTTTGAAAAAAATGCTTGCATTCTAAAAAGGTTTGCGTTATAGTAATGCTCGTAAAGAGCGAGAGCTCAAAACTTAATATTTCATTTGACGAACAAAGGCGTTTACATTTGATGTAAATGCCTTTTTTTGTTGCAAAACAGGAGTCGGAAGAACAAGCGGTTTTGCAGGTGAGAGTTGAAAGAGGTTAGACACAATTTGAAAAGAGCGTCATCTCAAGTAGACAAAAAAGAGACAGGGAGGACAAAAAAGATGTGTGATGTTTTAAATGTGGAAGAGATTTTTGCCAGTAAAGTTTTTACCGTCGCAAAGATGAGAGAAAGACTTCCTAAGAACGTTTACAAGGAAGTTAAGAAGGTAATGGAGCAGGGTGGCGAGTTATCTTTGGCAGCCGCTGATGTCGTAGCTAAGGCAATGAAGGATTGGGCAGTAGAGAATGGTGCAACGCATTATACTCACTGGTTCCAGCCGTTGACCGGTATCACTGCTGAAAAGCATGATGCATTTGTAACCCATCCCGATAGTGATGGAAAGATGATTATGGAATTTTCCGGTAAGGAATTAATTAAGGGCGAGCCTGATGCTTCCTCCTTCCCTTCCGGTGGACTTAGAGCAACCTTCGAGGCAAGAGGCTATACAGCATGGGATATTACTTCTCCCGCATTCCTCAAGGAGGATGCAACCGGTGTTATCCTTTGCATTCCTACAGCATTCTGTTCCTACAAGGGTGAGGCACTCGATAAGAAGACTCCTCTCCTTCGTTCTATGGAGGCTGTAAGCCAGCAGGCACTTCGTATTGTTCGTCTCTTCGGTAATACCGAGGCAAAGAAAGTTGTAGCAAGCGTTGGTCCTGAGCAGGAGTACTTCCTGGTAGACCGTGAGAAGTATTTAAAGAGAGAAGACCTGATCTTCGCCGGAAGAACCTTATTCGGTGCACCTGCTCCGAAGGGACAGGAATTGGAAGATCACTATTTCGGTACCATTCGTGAGCGTATCGGTGCTTACATGAAGGACTTGAACATCGAGCTTTGGAAATTAGGCGTAACCGCTAAGACGCAGCACAATGAGGTAGCACCTGCTCAGCACGAGTTGGCACCTATCTATGAAACCGCAAATATTGCAGTAGACCATAACCAGTTGGTAATGGAAACCATGAAGAAGGTAGCAGGACGTCACGGTTTGACCTGTTTGCTTCATGAGAAGCCTTTTGCAGGTGTAAATGGTTCCGGTAAGCATAACAACTGGTCACTTGGAACCGATAACGGTGTAAATCTTTTGGATCCCGGTGATACCCCCAACGAAAACGTACAGTTCTTATTGGTACTTGCTTGTATCATTAAGGCAGTTGATATTCACGCAGATCTGCTTCGTCAGAGCGCTTCCGATGTAGGTAACGACCATCGTCTTGGAGCAAATGAGGCACCGCCTGCAATCATCTCTATCTTCCTTGGAGAGCAGTTAGAGGATGTAGTAAAACAGTTAATCGAAACCGGTATGGCAGATCATTCTATCCATGGCGGAAAGCTTTTAACAGGTGTTTCTACTCTTCCTGATTTGGAGAAGGATGCTACCGACCGTAACAGAACTTCACCTTTTGCATTTACCGGTAACAAGTTTGAGTTCCGTATGGTAGGTTCCGCAGATTCTATCGGAAGCCCCAACACCACCCTGAATGCAATCGTAGCAGAGGCATTCTGTGAAGCTGCAGATGTATTGGAGAAGGCAGAGGACTTCGATGTTGCAGTACATGATTTGATTAAGAAGTACTTAACCGAGCATCAGAGAATTATCTTCAATGGTAACGGTTATTCCGATGAATGGGTTGAAGAGGCAGCAAGAAGAGGACTTCCCAACATCAAGTCTATGGTGGAAGCTTCTACTACTCTTACCACTGAGAAGTCTATCAAGTTGTTTGAGAAATTTGGAATCTTTACCAAGGCAGAGCTTGAGTCCCGTGAAGAGATTCTTTACGAAAACTATTCTAAGACCATTAATATTGAAGCACTTACCATGATTGATATGGCGAAGAAGCAGATTCTTCCTGCAGTTATCAAGTACACCAAGTTCCTGGCTGATACCGTGGTAACTGTAAAGAGCGCAGGTGCAGACGCATCCGTTCAGTCCGAAGAATTGGCAGCAGTATCCGCAAAGCTTGCTGAGGCAAAGAAGGCATTGGCTGCTTTGGAAGAGAAGACTGCAAAGGCAGGCGAAATCGCTTCCGAGAAGGAAAAAGCATTCTTCTTCAAGGATGAAGTATTCGCTGCAATGGCTGCACTTCGTACTCCTGTAGATGAGTTGGAAATGATTGTTGATAAGACTGTATGGCCAATTCCTACCTACGGCGATTTGATTTTCGAAGTTTAATTCCTCCCTCGGATGATAGGTTAGAGGCCGATACGAAAGTGTCGGCCTTTAATTGTTTCCTATTTTCTAATTTTTGTAAAAATTTTAAAATTAGGTATTGCATTTTGGAAAAGAGTAGTGTATACTTCATCAAGTAGTCAATTATAGGGCTATAGCCAAACGGTAAGGCAGCGGATTCTGATTCCGTCATTTTCAAGGTTCGAATCCTTGTAGCCCTGCGAAAACCTCAGTGGAGAAATCTGCTGAGGTTTTTTTTCGCTCGTGAGCAAAACAAGCGACACCGAAGGCGCCATTTGGGAGTAAAAGTTTTTTGGTAATAAAAGATTGTTTTCTGAAAAGAATGGGAAATAATCTCTCAGTTTGAGTCAAATCCATAGACTTTTCTGTTATAAAATGGTAAAATAGCTGTGACCAAAGGTGCAATAAAAATTGCAGCTATTTACGAGGAGAGAAAAGCCATGGATATGAATGAAACAGTATGCTTTTGTGCAGGAGTAACCGTAGGAGAAATCAAAGAAGCCGTAGAAGCAGGAGCAACCAGCGTAGAAGCAGTTGGTAAGGCAACAGGTGCCGGAACGCACTGTGGCGGATGCCAGCCTAAAATTGCAGAACTGATTGCGGAATTTAAAAAATAGAAAGTAACAGGGGAGGCGTTTTCCTTTTTTGGGGGGAAATCGTCTCCTCTCGTTTGTATATAGGAGGAAAGATGAACATTTCAGAATCAATTCGTTACATCGGGGTAAATGATCATCAAGTGGATCTCTTTGAGGGACAGTTTGATGTGCCCAACGGAATGGCTTACAATTCTTATGTGATTGTAGATGAAAAAATTGCAGTTCTTGATACCATGGAAGCCAATTTCGGGGAGGAGTGGTTTGCAAAGCTGCAGGAGGAATTACAGGGAAGAACGCCGGATTATCTGGTGGTGCATCATATGGAACCGGATCATTCCGCAAACCTGGCAGCCTTCGCAGAAAAGTATCCGGAGGCAAAAATTGCTGCTTCTATCGGTGCTTTTAATATGATGAAAAATTTCTTTGGTACCGATTATCCGGACCGGAAAGTGGTTTTGAAGGAAGGCAGTACCATTGAATTGGGAACCCATACATTGCAATTTATCGGAGCACCTATGGTGCATTGGCCTGAGGTTTTGATGAGCTACGAGACCTCGGAGAAAGTGCTGTTCTCAGCGGATGGTTTCGGCAAATTCGGCGCATTGGACGTGGAGGAAGATTGGGCTTGCGAAGCAAGACGATATTATTTCGGTATTGTTGGCAAGTTTGGCTCCAGTGTTCAGGCAGTGTTGAAAAAAGCAGCGAATCTGGATATTCGGACGATTTGCCCGCTTCATGGACCAATCCTTTCAGAGAACCTGGGTTATTACATCAATCTTTATGATATCTGGTCTTCCTACGGAGTGGAGAGCGAAGGCGTCATGATTGCCTATACCTCCGTATATGGTCATACCAAAGAAGCAGTGGAGTATCTGGCAGAAGAACTTACGAAAAAAGGTTGTCCCAAGGTTGTGGTTTGCGATTTAGCTCGGGAGGATATGGCCGAGGCAGTGGAGGATGCGTTCCGCTACGGCAAACTAATTCTTGCAACCACTACATATAATGGAGAGATTTTCCCCTATATGTACCAGTTTATTCATCAGCTTGTGGAGCGTAATTATCAAAACAGAAAGCTGGCACTGATTGAAAACGGTTCCTGGGCTCCGGCAGCGGCAAAGTATATGACCGGTTTGTTCGCTGAGAGTAAGAATTTGGAATTTGTGGGTACCGTTACCATTAAGGGTGCTGTAACGGAAGATAATAAAACACAGCTGCAGTCTCTTGCAGGAGACATGATGTGATTGGGGAATCACAAAAGCTTGTAGAATAGGAGAGGGAAAATATGAATATTGAAGAAAGACATCAGGTGGAGAAATTTAAGTTTACGCTAAAAACCAGAATGGCCGTTTTGATTTTACTGGCGGTTGCGTCCTGCTTTTACACAAACGGAATTGCAGAAATGGTGCGAACAGGATTCTGTGTTGTTTCGGCATTTGTCTGCTTAGGTATTTTATTTAGCGGAAATGTGAGCGTCATTGCTCAAAAGTCCTGCCTGGCCTTAATGGCCATTGCCTATACGTGGATGTATCTTACCTGCGAACCGTATTTTTATGCGATTATGTTCCCCATGATTTTTATCGTTATTTTGGATATGGATCGCAAATCTACCTTAATCGGCGTAATTGCTGCAGTGCTTGTGAATTGTATTTACGTGGGACGTTATTTTATGATATCCGACCGGTCTCAGGCATTGGAGGTACGCGTTTGCTTTGTGTTCGCCATTTTCTGTATTATTGTCAGTGCCATCATGACCAATCTGATGGAGCGTCAGACCAAGGAAAAAGCGGAGACGATTGCAAGTCAGGCCAGACAGCAGTCAGAGGTATCTACCGGCATTTTAGGGGAATCCGGTAAGATTATTGAACTTTTGGACAGTGCAAAACAGGTTATGACCGATTTGAATGATACCGTAAATCAGAGTAATGTATCCGCAAACGATATTTCCGATACGATGCGTATGACATCGGAGGCTATCGAAAGTCAGACAGAGATGACCAGGACCATTCAGGAAAGCTTAGTGGAATTTGAAAAAGAAGCCGATGTTATGGCGGAAGAATCCAAGAAAACAGAGAAGGCAGTGGACGCAGGTGTAAAGGTTCTGGCAAGCTTAAGCGATCAGGCTCAGGCAACGGCCAGAATCAATGAAGAAACCCAAAAAACCACTACCCAGCTGGTAGATCGAATCGGAGAAGTAGAAGCGATTTTGGCAACCATCAACAGTATTTCCAACCAGACCAATTTGCTGGCCCTGAATGCTTCCATTGAAGCAGCCAGAGCCGGTGAGGCAGGAAAGGGATTTGCCGTGGTTGCGGACGAAATTCGACATCTTTCCGAGGATACCAAGAAATCTACCGAGCAGATTGCAGAGATTATCGGAAGACTGACCGTAGATGTAAACAGTGCAAATGGTAGTATGACTAAGGCAACCGAGACCGTTGCTGTACAGAATGAAATGATTGAGAATGCAAATAAGAGCTTTGATGAAATCCGTACCAATGTCAATAACTTGACCGGATCCATCGATGTGATTACCCGGAAGCTTTCGGAAGTCGTAACTGCCAATACGGAGATTATGGATTCCATCAGCAATCTTTCTGCTTCCTCCGAACAGGCAGCAGCTTCTGCAGAAAATTCAATTGCGGTAAGTGACAGTGCTGTGAAGTATATGGGCGATATGAATGATAAGCTGGTAGCAATCATGGATGTGGCAAATACCATGAAAGCCTTATCCTAAGGAGAAAAATGTTGGGGACGGAGTTGTAAAGAAACAACCCCGTCCCTATTTGTGTTTTTGGAAACTTTTGTGTATAATACAGGAGATAGGCTTGGGGCAAGCAAAATAAAGGGGTTATAATTTATGAAAAACAAAAAAATTTTTCTTCCTGTACTAATCGGCGGAATTGTGCTCTTTCTGATTGGGGCACTGATTTTGATTCAGGTGGTGGATGCAATCCGTAACGGTACCTTGGGGCAAAAGAAAACAACCTACACGGCGGATGAAAATACGGATCGGGTAATCAGCGAAAAGGCAGGACTTCCTGTTTTTTCCGCCGAGAGCGGTTTTTATGATGAGGCCTTTTTGCTGACGATTACAGCGGAGGACGGCGAGATTTATTATACGCTGGACGGAACAGATCCTTCTAACAGTAAGACCGCCAAGCTTTATGAAAGTG
>DCGY01000034.1 GCA_002314715.1 Lachnospiraceae bacterium UBA1766
TCTAACTTTTGGGGGTCGGTACAAGGTTTTCTTCCTATGGCCTTTCTCGTTTAATCCACTATATTGTTTTCAACACTTTGTTCCGTCTGCGCTTTGGATGCAGCCTGTTCCTCGTTTAATCGTTTCGCTTCGTCCCAGGCATCTCCGAAATAGGTGAACCAGCTGATTACCAGATAGATGATTAGCAAAGAAACCATTAAAAGAATGATATCGAATTTATCGAATCCTTTGTCGTTTTTGTCACGTTTTATTTTCATACAATCCACACTTTCATATTCAAACTAAATATCCTCATCCTCCCGATCCTGTTTTTTGGAAGGGGTTAAAGAGAAAATAAACTCGGTTCCGGCGCCTTCGGTACTGATGACATTAATTTTTTCATCATGAGCATTAATGATTTCTTTTACAATGGAAAGACCCAGGCCGGTTCCCTTTTTGTCTTTTCCTCTGGATAAATCCGATTTGTAGAATCGATCAAAAATTAATTTTACTTCATCCTTTGGAATACCGATACCGCTATCCTTTACCGATACAAAAAGCTTATTTTTCTTTTCAGAGGTTTCAATTTTAATTACGGAATCTTCATGACTGAATTTTATGGCATTATCCAACAGATTATACAGTACCTGCTGTATCTTACCCATGTCTGCATTGACATACATGGTGTTACCGTTCAAAACTACCTCGATGGCGATTGTTTTTTGTTTACAGGTTCCCTCGAAAGAGGCAGCAGTGTTTCGGATTACCTGATTGATATCAAAGTCCGTTTTTTCTAACAGGATGCCCTTGGTGTTTAGGTTATTCAGTGCCAGGAGACTGTTGGTTAATTTGGTCAAACGTTCGGTTTCATTTACAACAATGGTCAGATATTTTTCGTACATTTCCGGTGGGATGGTACCGTCCAACATGGCTTCCAGATACCCTCGGATAGAGGTTAGAGGAGAACGGAAGTCGTGAGAAACATTCGCTATAAATTTCTTTTGATCATCCTCGGAATTGGCAATTTCACTGGCCATATAATTCAGACAGGCAGCCAGATAACCGATTTCGTCATCACTGTCTACCTGAAATTCGTAATGCATATCACCTTCCGCATACCGCTCGGTAGCATAGGTTATTTTCTTTAAGGGAATATAAACCATTTCCGTAAAGAAAATCAAAATAATCAGTGAGAGTAAAAATAAAATACCCAAAGTAATATAGGAAATATGCAATAAATTATAGGTAGAAGCTTCTATGGAATCCATGGAAGTATGAATTGCAATGTATCCTTTTACCTTATATTTAGAGGTAATTGGGGTTAGAACCGTCAGTACTTCATTATCAAAGGTATCAAAAAAATGACCGATGGTATAATATGAACTACGCAGTATGGTGGGGTCAAAATTCTCGATAATAACCGGATTCTCCATATCCAGGGTGCGATTGCTATCCAACACCAGACGTCCGGAGGGATTAATGATTTGAATATTGGCCGACATATATATGGATAGCGCGTGAATCTGAGTTCTAACCGTTTCCAGATTGGTTTCATTGTTATAAAGACCGCTGGCATAGGTATTTGCTATTAAGTTTGCTTCCTCATAGAGGGCCTGAGATTTCTCCCGCACCAGATGCTGTCTGGTCATATTCGGTACGAAAGTGCTGACTGTTATAAAGCCAAACATACCGAAAATCAAGTAGGCCAGGAGAAATTTTAGGTAAAGGGTTTTTTTCATTTAGTTGATTACCTCAAATTTATAGCCAATTCCCCAAATAGTAGAGATTCTCCATTGGCTGTGATCTTTGATTTTTTCACGAATACGTTTGATATGTACGTCCACGGTTCTGGTTTCACCGATATATTCGTAACCCCAGATTTGATCCAAAAGCTGCTCTCTGGTGAATACATGATTGGGTGAGGATGCCAGGAAATACAAAAGCTCCAATTCTTTGGGGGGCATGTCCAAATGGGCACCCATATAGACTACAGAGTAGTTGGTAAGATTAATCTTTAAATCCGGATACTCCACGAATTTTTCATCCACCTTTTGCTCCACGGGAGCAATGGGTTTATATCTGCGAAGAACTGCTTTTACGCGGGCAACCAGTTCCTTGGAATCAAAGGGTTTTTCCATAAAGTCGTCTGCACCTAGCTCCAGTCCCAATACTTTGTCAAAAACCTCTCCCTTTGCGGATAAAATAATAATGGGAACGGAATATTTTGCACGTACCTCGCGGCAAACCTGATATCCGTCCATACCGGGGAGCATTAGATCCAGTAAGATTAAGTTGGGTGATTGACTTTCCACCATAGGAAGCACAGATTCTCCGTCATTTACGATGATAGTATCAAAGCATTCCTTGATCAGATACAAAGAAATCAATTCAGCGATATTGTTATCATCATCTACAATCAGGATTTTTTGTTTATTTGTAGCCATAACAAATTCCTTTCTGTTTTATTTAAAGGTTACAATCGTCACGCCGGCATCGCCTTCGCCATATTCCCCGAGACGAAATTCTTTTACGATTTTCAGCTTTTTCAAATGATTATGAACGGCGCTTCGAAGAGCACCGGTACCTTTTCCGTGTACTACACGTACACTGGGAAGATGTGCCAGGTAGGCATCATCCAAATATTTATCCATTTCCGCAAGTGCTTCATCCACAGTCTTTCCAAGTAAATTGATTTCCGTGGAAACAGACATGGACTTGGACATCTTGATTTTACCGGTGTTGGTTCTCTGTAGAGAAGGTGCGGTGATGGTATCTTCTGCCACATAAGCCAAATCTCTGATATTGGCCTGGGTACGAATAATACCGCATTGCACGTACAAATTTCCTTTTGCATCCGGGAGTGTGCTGACGGTTCCCTTCAGACCCATGGAAATTATTTTTACGGTATCGCCCTTTTTGATTTTATCTGCGCTTATGGTTTTTTCTTTGGAAGAGGCCACAGGCTTTACGGAAATACCATTGTTCTTTTCGTTGATTTTATTCCGTAGCTTCTGACGTTTCTTTTCCAGTTCTTTAATATCCGTACTGTTGTTTATCTTATTGAAATCCCGAATGGACTCATCGGCCATATCTTTTGCTTCCTGCAAAATCTGGCGGGCCTTTTCATTGGCTTCCCGTAGTATTTTATCCTTGGCCTGATCCATTTTTTGATTTTTTTGTTCCAGCTGGGTTTGTAAAGTCTTGATTTTTTCTTTGTATTCAGCGATTTCCCTCTGCTCTTTTTCAATCGTAATTCGACTCTGTTCCAAATCGGAAATGACATCCTCAAAGCTTTGGTCTTCTTTGCCGATCAATTCTTTTGCTGCCGAGATAATTTCATCGGAAAGTCCCAGCTTGGAGGAAATGGCAAAAGCATTACTTTTTCCGGGGATACCAATCAATAATCGGTATGTAGGCATTAAGGTTTCCACGTTGAATTCACAGCAGGCATTTTCTACGAAATTTGTGGAAAGAGCATATATTTTCAGCTCGCTGTAATGGGTGGTGGCCATGGTGCGAATACCCCGATCATGCAGGAAATTCAAAATGGAAATCGCCAAAGCGGCACCTTCCGTTGGATCGGTTCCGGCCCCCAGTTCATCAAACAGGCACAGGGAATCTGCATCGGCATGTTTTAAAATATGGACAATTCGCGTCATATGAGAGGAGAAGGTGGATAAGCTCTGTTCAATGCTCTGTTCATCTCCGATGTCTGCAAATACTTCCGTAAAAATGGATAATTCCGAATGATCCAAAGCGGGAATATGCAAACCGGCCTGTCCCATCAATGAGAAAAGTCCCACGGTTTTTAAGGAAACGGTTTTACCACCGGTATTGGGACCGGTTACGATTAATAAGTCGAAATCTTTTCCCAAAGTAATATCGATGGGAACTACTTTTTTCTTATCCAGAAGAGGATGACGACCCTTTCGAATATGGATAATATGGTCCTCGTTAAAGTCCGGTTTGGAAGCATTTTGATCTGCCGCAAGCTTGGCTTTTGCAAAAATAAAGTCCAAGGTAGTCATGATTTTATAGTCGGTGGTCAGTTCTTCCGTATGCTCCGCACAGGAAGCGGACAAGGTGGCCAGGATTACCTGAATTTCCTCCTGCTCCTCTAAATCCAGTTCCTTCAATTGGTTGTTTAGATTTACAATGGCCTCCGGCTCGATAAAGAAGGTGGATCCACTGGTGGACTGGTCGTGAACCATACCACGAACCTGTCCCTTATATTCAGACTTTACAGGAATACAATAGCGGTTGTCACGCATGGTGATTACCGCATCCTGCAAATAATTCCGGTAAGAACCGCTGATTAAGGTAGTCAGATGAGAATGAATTTTATCGTTTGTCAAAATTTTATTTCGACGAATGGACTTTAATTTTGGACTGGCATCATCTGCGACTTCCTCTTCGGATAAAAGGCATCTGTGTATTTCGTTTGCCAGTTGTGTAAAGCCTATCAAAGTGTCAAAGTACTCTGTAAGGCTATCATCGGCTTCATCGTCCCGTTCCTTTTTGCCGTAATTTTTGATACGACTCACATTGTCCAAAAAAGAGGCGATTTTTATCAATTCGCCAATAGACAGTGTACTTCCGATTTCCAAGGATTTTATGGTAAAACCAAGTTCTGTGTTGCTTCCGAAGGAAGTGTTTCCTCTCTTGATTAAACGGGTAAAAGCGTCAGCGGTTTCTCTTTGCATTTTATTGATTTCCCCAAGATTTGTGGAGGGAACTAAATCTTTGCAAAGCTTCTTACCGGGCTCAGAATCTGCTTTTTCTATCAATAATTCAATTATTTTGTCATACTCTAATGTTTTTAAAACTTTCTGGTTCATAAAAATCTCCGCATTTCGCAATCAGGTTATTTTTTATTCACAAATAACTTTTCAATGCTCTTTCAAAGGCGCTTGAAACTATATAAGCTTTCTTTGAAATTTGTAGAATTACTCCTAGTATATTGTACCATAAAAATAAGGGTTTGCAATTCTGTGAGGAAATGTTTTAGGTTTTCTTAAGGGAAATATTGTATTATACTAAAAAAGAAGCTTGGAAAGGATGGAAAAAGAGATGCGATTGTTATTGGCAGAGGATGAAAAAGATTTATCACAAGCCTTGGTGGCTGTATTAAAGCATAACAATTATTCTGTGGATGCGGTCTATAATGGTCAGGATGCTCTGGATTATCTGGAGGGTCAGGAATATGACGGAGCCATACTGGATATTATGATGCCCAAGATGGATGGTCTGACTGTCTTGTCCAAGATTCGTGCAAAAGGAAATCAGGTGCCGGTGTTGTTGCTGACAGCGAAAACACAGGTGGACGATAAGGTAACCGGATTAGATGCCGGGGCAGATGATTATTTGGGAAAACCCTTTGTAATGAAGGAGCTTTTGGCCAGAATTCGTGCCATGACCAGAAGGCAGGCGGTACTTCAGTCAACGGTTTTGCAGTTTGGCAATGTATCATTGGAACGTAGTACCTTTGAACTGAGTGTGGGGGAAGAGAGAACCCGACTGGCGAATAAGGATTTTCAAATGATGGAAATGCTTTTGACCAATCCCGGAAAAGTGATTTCCACCGAACGATTTATGGAAAAAGTGTGGGGCTATGATTCCGATACGGAAATCAATGTGGTATGGGTTTATTTATCCAATTTGCGGAAAAAACTCAATGCCATGGGCGCGGATATTGAAATTAAATCTGTTCGTGGAATCGGTTATGTATTGGAGAAAATCGTATGATTCAAAAATTAAGAAGACAGTTTATTCTGGTAGCTATGTGTTCCACACTGGCGGTTTTGACCGTAATTATCGGAACCATGAATATCATCTATTATCGGAATATTATCCGAAATGCAGACGCACTTTTACTTATGCTTGGCGAAAATGACGGTCGTTTTCCGGATCATACCCACACGTCCAAAAAGCAGATATTAATTGGAATTGAGCAGTTAAATGAGAAAGGTAGCCGAGTTGAAATTAATCCGGAGACCCCTTTTGAAACACGGTATTTTTCGGTTTGTTTTACAAAGGAGAAAGAGGTGGAGACGGTAGATACCGGGAAAATCACGGCGGTGCTCACCAAGGATGCCATTGAATATGCCAAGCAGGTTTTAATGACCGGAAAAACTTCCGGATTTTGTAAGGAATATCGTTATTTACTGGTTTATTCCGATGAAAAGCCAACGGTCATTTTTGTGGATATGGGCAGAGAATTAAAATCCTTTCGGACCATTTTGTATACCAGTGTAGGAGTGTCTTTCTTTGGTGTTTTGACAGTGTTTTTACTTGTGTTGTTTTTTTCCAAAAAGGTTTTTATTCCTGTGGAGGAAAGTTATTCCAAACAAAAGCAGTTTATTACCGATGCCAGCCATGAGTTAAAGACTCCTCTTACCATTATTTCCGCCAATGTGGAAGTTTTGGAAATGGAGTCTGAGGAAAATGACTGGACAATCAGTATTAAAAAACAGGTTCAAAGAATGGTTTCTTTGGTGGAACAGATGGTAAGCCTTTCCCGGATGGATGAGGAAAAGGTAGTTTTGCAGAAAAGAGATTTTTCTTTAAGCTTTGTGATGGAAGAAATATGTGAAAGCTTTGCTCCCCTGGCAGCAGCAAAGAAAATAGAGTTTATAAAGGAACTGGCTCCGGATGTAATGTACTACGGGGACGAGAAAATGATTCGTCAGATGATTTCCGCTCTTTTGGATAATTCCATGAAGTACGGAAAGGAAGAAGGAACCGTTTCCGTGTCTTTGTTCCGGAAGGGAAAACGAGCAGAGATTATTCTTTGGAACAGTGTGGAGGACATAAAAAAAGGCAATCTGGATATTTTGTTTGAACGATTTTATCGACTGGATGAATCCAGAAATTCCAATCAGGGTGGTTCCGGAATCGGATTGTCGATTGTAAAAAGCATTGTGGATGCTCATAAGGGAAAAATCAGTGCACACAGCACAGACGGAAAGTCTATCAAATTTCATATTCTGTTGAGTTAAAGTCGCCGCCTCTTTCGTAAGAAAGGGGCGGTTTTTTAGAAATACTTTATGAAATCTTTTAAGTTAAGTTTAGGTTGCATGGATATAATTGCTTCTATAGAAAGGGGGTGCCCGGATGGGTTATCAGGATATTTTTAAGCGATATGAGCTGAAATATATGATTACCAAGGATCAGAAGCAGAAGATTCTGGAGACAATTGATCCTTTTATGAAAGAAGATCAATACGGCAGAAGTACGATTTGCAATATTTATTATGATACGCCGGACAGTCTGTTGATTCGCAGGTCTTTGGAAAAACCGTTTTATAAAGAAAAGCTTCGACTGCGAAGCTATGGCGTAGCCGGACCGGACAAGCAGGTATTTGTAGAATTAAAAAAGAAATATGATGGAGTGGTTTATAAGCGAAGAGTGGGCATGACGGAGAAAGAGGCTATGGCATATCTGAGCAAACAAGCCAAAGCCCCGGTACATAGCCAGATTACGGATGAAATTGATTACTTTTTGGATTTTTATGAAGGGATTTATCCCGCCATGTATTTGTCCTACGAGAGAGAAGCTTTTTTCGGAAAGACAGATGATAATCTTCGAATTACCTTTGATGAAAATATTCTTTGGAGAGAAGAAGATGTTTCCTTGTGTAAACCGGTTTACGGTACACCGATTTTAGAGAGTAATCAGGTGCTCATGGAAATAAAGGTTGCACAGGCAATTCCCATGGAGTTATCGACCATGTTATCCAAAGAAGGTATTTTTAAAAACAGTTTTTCAAAATACGGAACCGCTTATTTACAGAAAACCGGTTTCAGTATGATTGAATACAGCGCATAAAAAACAAAAGAAAGAGAGAATTTATATGAACACATTATTTCAAAGCATTTTTACTGCAGGCAGTGATTCCATTACCGTAGGAAATTTTCTGGCTTGTCTGATTGTTTCCCTAATGATTGGTTTTTTCCTTGCAATCATTTCCACCTATAAAAATCGTTACAGTCGAAGTTTTATTTTAACGATTTCCCTGCTTCCGGCCATTGTATGCGTGGTGATTATGATGGTAAACGGGAACATCGGTGCCGGTGTTGCGGTAGGCGGAGCCTTTAGCCTGGTTCGTTTCCGTTCCGCACAGGGATCTGCGAAGGAAATTTGTACAATCTTTTTGACAATGGGTGCAGGCCTGATTGCAGGAATGGGCTATCTTGGATTTGCTGTTTTATTTGCACTGATTATGGGTGGAATGCTTGTTCTTTATACCAGTCTGGATGCAGCTACAAAAAGAGATATTACGAATGAAAAGAAGCTGGTGATCCTCCTTCCCGAAAATTTGGATTATAACGAAATATTCGATGATGTAATGGCGAAATACAGTGTGAAGAGTGAATTGGTTTCCGTTAAGACCACCAATATGGGAAGTTTGTTTAAATTGACCTACAATGTAGTATTAAAGAGTCAGTCCCTGGAAAAGGAATTTATTGATAAACTTCGTTGCAAAAACGGTAATCTGGAGATTTCCATTTCCAGAAAAGAAATTGAAAACGAGGATTTTTAGCTTATTTGGCAGGAGCATTCTGCCGGAAAGAGAGGTTTTATATGAAAAGAAAAAAAGTGATTCAATTGCTTTTGGTTTCCATGCTTAGCACCGGTTTGATATTCGGCGGCTGCGCTTCGGAAAATGCCGGTGTTTCGGGAAGTTCGGTGGAAATTACCCAGTCCTTAGAAGAGAAAACGCAGACCGCTTCCGGTACGAATAAGGAAAATCAGGAACAATCTGCAGGCAGTCAGGAAACTTCAATTGTCCAGGTAAGTACAATGGATGTCAGCGACATGTTTTCCAACCGTGATAAAGAAGTAGGGTATGATGAAAGCACCAGTGTGGTTTTAAATTTAAATCAAAATTCCATCGAATGTGCAGACGCAACCGTAATGGTAGCCGATCAGGTAGCAACCATCACCAAAGCGGGTACCTATATATTAAGAGGTTCCTTGGATAACGGTCGCATCGTAATTGACGTTGCAGAAGAAGAAAAAGTACAGTTGGTACTGGAGAATGTATCGCTTTCCTGTAAATCCAGTGCACCGATTTATGTAAAGCAGGCAGACAAGGTATTTATTACCCTTGCACCGGACAGCAACAACACCGTAATCAACACCGGAAGCTTTATTGATGTGGATGAAAATAACATTGACAGTGCGATTTTTGCTACCTGTGATCTGACATTAAACGGAACCGGTTCGTTGACGGTAAGCAGTGAATCCGGACACGGCATTTATACCAAAAAGGATCTGGTGGTTACCAGTGGTAGTTATACGGTAGAAAGCGGAAGGCATGCATTTAGCGGAAAGAACAGTGTGCGAATTGCCAACGGAACCTTCCGTATTACCAGCGGTAAAGATGGTTTCCACAGCGGAAATGATACCGATGCGGACAAGGGATATATATACATTGCAGATGGAGATATTCAGATTGCGGCTCAGGATGACGGTATTCAGGCGGAGACGAAGTTAATTATCGCCGGTGGAAATATTCAGATTACGGAGAGTGACGAGGGACTTTCTGCCTGCAGTATTGAAATGACGGATGGAACCGTGCAGATTGTAGCCAGTGATGATGGTATCAGTGCCTCAAACGGAGAGAGCGAAGGTTTCGGGTTCGGTAAAATGGGATTTGGCGGAACGGAAGGAAGCTCCACAGAGGGAGTGGAAGTTCTGATTTCCGGAGGAACCTTGACCATTCAGGCAGACGGCGACGGTATTGATTCCAATGGAGGTCTGACCATTACCGGTGGAGCGGTATTTGTCTATGGTCCCGAAAAAGCCGGTAACGGTACCTTGGATTACACCACACACGGAACCATTACCGGAGGAACGTTCTTTGGTGCCGGAGATAGCGGAATGGCCATGAATTTTGATACCGATTCCACCCAGGGTTCGATTTTGGTTAATGTAGGAAACCAAAAGGCAGGTACCTTGGTAAGTTTAATGGATGAAGCCGGAAATACTCTCCTGCAGTGTCAGCCGACAGTGGGCTTTAGCAGTGTGGTAATTAGTAATTCACAGCTTCAGGTTGGAAATACCTATAAAGTGGTTTGCGGAGACAGTGAAACCAACGTAACCATGAACAGTTTAATCGAAGGAACCGGTTTTAGCATGGGAGGTGGTTTCGGCGGAAATCGTGGAAATCGGGAAAATTTCCAGGGCTTTACGGGAGATGAAAATTTTCAAGGCTTTGACGGGAACATGACACCGCCTAACGGAAACTTCCAGGGCTCTACGGGAGATGAAAATTTTCAGGGCTTTGACGGGAACATGACACCGCCTAACGGAAACTTCCAGGGCTTTACGGGAGATGAAAATTTTCAGGGCTTTGACGGGAATATGACACCACCGGACGGAAACTTCCAAAAGCCTGACAAGGATAAGACGAACAGAAACAAAAACGGTACTTCTTCTCAGGACACCACAATCTAGAAAGGTTTAATTTCTTTACAATTATGGGCATATTCGGTATACTAATATCGGGTATGCCTATTTTATTATTCATTTTTTCCGGGCAGTTACTCAATGGACTATATGTAAAAACCATTGTTTTTTTTAGATGAAAAGGAGCAAAGTATGCCGCAAGATCATCCGGAAGATAACAAAGATTTTATTATCGAAAAAATAAAAGAACGGCCCATAAATCGAAAGCGCCTGATACGTCGAACAATTATTACTGCATCCATGGCAGTCTTGTTTGGTTGTATAGCATGTGCGACGTTTGCAATCATGGAACCGATTATGAATAAACTGATTTATCCCCCGGAAGTACCCAATACCATTGTTTTTCCGGAGGACACAAATGAAATGTCACCGGAAGAAATGCTGGCGGATAATATGCAACAGCAGCAAAGTGCGCTGCTTCCGGATGAGATTTCCGGCGAAGATACAACCAATGAGAAGGTCCTGGACATGATCAGTGGAGTAACTACCAACATTGACAGTTACTCTCAACTATTTCAGACCTTAACGGATTACTCCAAACTACTAAAGCACAGCGTGGTCAGTATTTCCGGTAATGTTTCTTCGGTAGACTGGTTGGAGAACGAGGAAACCAATACAGTATACACCGACGGCGTCATTATTTATAAGTTACCCTCAGAGCTGTTAATCCTTGCAGATTATAAGCCCTTGGAAAACGCCTCCAATCTGACAGTTACTATGTACAATAATGTATCCGTTTCCGCAAAGGTGAAAGAAATCGATCCCGAAACCAATTTGGCTGTTTTTTCCATTTCGAATAGTTCTTTTTCCGGTGAATTTTTGGCGGATGAAAATCTGGTAGCCCAAATGGGTTCTACCAATCTGCGCGGGCTGGAGGGTACACCGGTGGTTATTTTGGGCCGTCCCATGGGTGTTGAAAATTCCTTTGGTTACGGTATTATCACTGCCACCGCCGGAGAGATGAATCTGGCAGATATGAATTACAAGATTCTTCAAACCAATGTTTACGGAAGTTCCAAGGCAGAGGGTGTTTTATTTAATTTAAAAGGCGAGATGTTAGGTATTCTTACAGACAGTCAGGATGCATATGATATGGATGGAGTATTGTGTGCCTATGGAATCAGTTCCCTAAAGAAACGCGTGGAGAAATTATCCAATGGAGAGAGTATTCCTTATCTCGGTATCATTGGTTCAAGCATATCGCTGGCGGTACATACCGAACAGGGAATGCCGTACGGAGCCTATATAAAAGAGGTTGTGATGGATTCTCCTGCCATGAAGGCCGGTCTTTTGCAGGGAGATGTGATTACCTTGATCGATGATAAGAACCTTGTTTCCTTTAATGATTTATCGACACAGCTTTTGCAAAAGAAACCCGGACAAAGCATAAAACTTACTGTTTATCGTCGTTCGCAGGATACCTATAAAGAAATGAAGATTGATGTGGTTTTGGAAGAATTACAATAATTGTATTTAGAAAGGTGTACAGTGATGAAGTATATTAAAGATTTAAAGGACGGAGACAGAATTTCGGACATTTACTTTTGTAAGCATAAAACCTCTGCGGTAACCAGAAACGGAAAACCTTACGATAACTTGATTTTGCAGGATAAAACAGGTACCATCGATGCCAAGGTTTGGGAGCCCAACAGCCCCGGAATCGAGGACTTTGATGCCATGGATTATATTGAAGTCTTTGGCGAAGTAACTCTCTTTAACAGCGCTTTGCAGGTTAGCGTAAAAAGAGTTCGCTATTGCAGAGAAGGTGAATACAATCCTGCCGATTATCTCCCCATCAGCTCCAAGAATATTGATGAAATGTTTTCTGAAATGAAAACCTTGATTCAGAGCATTGAGAATCCTTATCTGAAGAAGCTTTTGGAAGCATTTTTCGTGGAGGATGAAGTTTTTGCAAAGGCATTTTGTAAATCCTCTGCTGCCAAGTCGGTGCATCATGGCTTTATCGGAGGGCTTTTGGAGCACACATTAAGTGTTACCAAGCTTTGTGATTTTTATTGCACCGCTTATCCAATCCTAAAAAGAGATTTGTTGTTGTCCGCAGCTATGTTTCATGATATTGGTAAGGTAAAGGAGCTTTCTCCTTTCCCGGAAAATGATTATACCGACGATGGTCAGCTGCTGGGTCATATTGTAATGGGTACGCAAATGCTTGCCCAAAGAGCAGAGAAAATTCCGGACTTCCCTCATGGTCTGTTGGCGGAATTACAGCATTGTATTTTGGCTCATCACGGTAAATACGAATATGGTTCTCCCAAGATTCCGGCTATTATCGAGGCATTGGCTCTGAATTATGCGGACGATACCGATGCGAAATTGGAGACCTTTAAAGAAATTTTGGAAGATAATGATACAAACGAGGGTTGGTTTGGTTATAACAGACTCTTTGAGTCCAACTTAAGAGGAACCCGATTATCATAATAAAGGAATAAATACGTATGGAATTTCAGAAAAATGATATTTTGACTGTTACAATCGAAGATGTAGGTGTGGACGGAGAAGGCATCGGTAAAGTAGAGGGATATACTTTGTTTATCAAGGATGCCGTAATAGGAGACACCGTTTCTGCGAAGTTAATGAAATGCAAAAAACACTATGCGTATGCAAAATTGGAGAAGGTGATCACACCTTCTCCTTTTCGTGTGGAGCCGAAATGCTTATTCTACAGACAGTGCGGCGGTTGCCAGATACAGCCTCTTTCTTATGAAGAGCAGCTGCGTTTTAAACAGGAAAAGATTCGAAATAACCTGATTCGAATCGGTGGATTCGACCCGGAATATGTAGATGCCCGCATGGAAACCATTGTAGGTATGGAGAACCCTTGGAGTTATCGTAATAAGGCACAATATCCCATCGGTACGGATAAGGACGGCAATCCCATAGCAGGATTTTATGCCGGCAGAACCCATTCCATTATCGCCAATACCGATTGTAAATTAGGTGTGGAAGAAAACAAAAATATCCTGGATATCATTTTGGAGCATATGAAACAATATAAAATCAGTGCCTACGAGGAGGAAACCGGAAAGGGTCTTCTTCGCCATGTACTGATTCGTAAAGGATTTACCAGCAAGGAAATCATGGTTTGTCTGGTCATTAATTCCAAGCTTCAAAAGAACGGAGAATATCTGTCCGGGCAGCAGGCGCTTTTGTCCAAACTGCAACAGATTTCCGGAATGACCAGTATTTCCGTAAGCCTGAACCGAGAGCAAACCAATGTAATTATGGGTAAGGAAATCGTAACTCTTTGGGGAAGCGATACCATTACGGACACCATTCACGTAAGAAATATGAAGGAGGAAGGCTATCCGTTTACCGGAAAGGAATTGCAGTTTTCGATTTCACCTTTGTCCTTCTATCAGGTCAATCCGGTACAAACGGAAAAACTTTACAGTTTGGCCTTGGATTACGCGAATCTTACCGGTAAGGAAGTGATTTGGGATTTGTATTGTGGAATCGGAACAATTTCACTGTTTATGGCAGACCAGGCCAGGAAGGTCTGCGGTGTAGAGATTATTCCGCAAGCGATTGAAGATGCCAAGGCAAATGCACTTCGAAATCAAATCTCCAACGCAGAATTCTTTGTGGGAAAGGCAGAGGAAGTGCTGCCCAAAATTTATCGTCGTGAAAATCCGACAGACGATTCTTCTATGGAGGACATGCTTCATCCGGATGTCATCATGGTGGATCCTCCCAGAAAGGGCTGTGATGAGCAATGTCTGGAAACCATGCTTGAAATGAAACCGCAGCGAATTGTGTACGTAAGTTGCGATTCTGCAACCCTGGCAAGAGATTTGCGGATTTTGTACGATGGCGGCTATGAAATTGAAAAGATACGGGGAGTGGATCAATTTGCACAAACGGTGCA
>DCGY01000061.1 GCA_002314715.1 Lachnospiraceae bacterium UBA1766
TTTAATCAAGTTGTCGGGGGTTCGAATCCCCCGTGTCTCACTGAAGATTACCCTTGAAACTTATGTTTCAGGGGTTTTTCTATGCCTGAAAAACGAAGGAGAAAGTGATGGAAAACAAAGAAGTAAAAATGCAAAAAGAAAACAAAATGGGCGTTCAACCCATTAACAGCTTATTACTTACCATGTCTTTACCGATGATGATTTCCATGCTGGTACAGGCTCTCTATAATATAGTAGACAGTATTTTTGTATCACAGATTAACGAGCATGCACTTCGTGCGGTATCGTTGGCATTCCCTATTCAGAGCTTGATGATTGCCATTGCGGTAGGTACCAGCGTAGGTGTGAATGCATTTGTATCAAGAAGTTTGGGAGAAAAAGAATTTGATCGTGCCAATCGTGCGGCCACTAACGGGGTTTTTGTGGAATTAATCAGTTATGTGCTTTTCATTCTGATTGGTCTGTTTGTCAGCGCCCCCTTTTATTCCAGTCAGACGGATATTGCCCAGGTTCGGGAGTACGGTGTGACCTATCTGACCATTTGTTGCACCACGGGAATCGGCGTTTTTCTGCAGGTAATCTTTGAGAGACTGCTTCAGTCTACGGGAAAAACCATATATACCATGTTTACCCAGGGAGCAGGTGCAATTGTAAATTTGATTCTGGATCCCTTGTTTATTTTCGGAATTGGGTTCTTCCCCAAAATGGATGTGGCCGGTGCGGCAATTGCTACGGTTTGCGGTCAGACGGTGGCAGGCCTTTTGGCGATTTTCTTCCACGTGACTTATAATAAGGAAATACGGGTATCCTTTCAGGGATTTCGCCCGGATGCAAAACTGATTGGGCAGATTTACAAAGTGGGTGCTCCTTCCATCGTGATGCAGGCTATCGGCTCGGTTATGACTTATGGAATGAATTTGATTTTGGCTTCTTTTGGTGCGGCACAAACAGTATTTGGGGTATACTTTAAATTACAAAGCTTTGTATTTATGCCGGTATTTGGCTTAAATAACGGTATGGTGCCTATCGTGGCATTCAATTACGGCGCCGGAAAGAAAGACCGTGTGGTAAAGACTATGAAAACGGCCATTGCTTATGCGGTGGGAATTATGCTGTTTGGTGTACTGATGATGGAGGTGTTCCCGGCACAACTTCTTGGTTTCTTTAATGCGGATGAAGAGTTGCTTCGACTGGGAGTTCCGGCACTTCGCATTATTTGTACCAGTTTCCTTTTCGCCGGTTATTGTATTGTTGTGGGAAGCGTGTTCCAGGCACTGGGAAACGGTGTATACAGTATGATTGTGTCCATTGCACGTCAGCTGTGTGTGTTGTTGCCGGCTGCCTACCTGCTTTCTCTTTCCGGAAATGTAAATATGATTTGGCTGGCATTTCCGATTGCGGAGCTTATGAGCGTAGCAATGACAACCTATTTCCTGTATCGTATTAATAAGGAAATCATCATTCATATCGGAGAAGGAAAACATGAGCCTGCTTAGAGGATATTTGTTTGAACAATACAGCAACATGGCGGGAGCCCGCACGGTAGAGCATATCTGCGAGGAAGCTTCCAAACAGAATATAGATTTGCAGGTGGTGGGTTTGTGCGACTGTTTTTGGAAAGACGGGCAGATTATCCACAAAGGTGTGGCTCTGGAGCCGGTGGATTTTGTAATTCAGCGCTATAAATACGGCAAATTAAAGAGAGAAATCGCAAAACTGGCAACACGAAATTATAATTCGTTGGATGCGTTTGAAATATATGTCAATAAATTTGAACAGATGAAACGTCTGCAATTGACCGATTGCAGGACACCGGAGTTTCTTTTGACCACTCTGGCGCTTCCTTATAAAGAGGTTGTGACGCAGGTTGGGACTCCGTTTATTTTAAAGGGTCTGGAAAGCTCCCAGGGAAGGGAAATTTATTTGATTCATTCTCCCAAGGAGTATGAGGAATGTAAAGAGACCTGGGGGATTCAAAAGGAGTTCGTATGTCAGCGCTTCATCGAGGAAAGCTGTGGCAGAGATATTCGTATGTACAGCGTGCGCGGTAAAGTGATTGGGGCGATGATGCGGGAAAATCCCGAGGATTTCCGGGCAAATGTGGCCAGAGGAGCCTGCGTAAAGGCTTATCCGATTTCGGATTCCATGGCCAGAATCGCAGGGGAGATTTATGAACAGACAGGATTGGATTTTCTGGGGATCGATTTGCTGGACGGAAAGGATTGTCTGTATTTTTGCGAGATAAATGTTATGGCGGGTATTGAAGGCATGGAAAAGGCTACCGGTGTAAATGTGGCGAAGGCGATCATTGACACTATCAGAGAGGATTTTGAAAATGCTGACGGAAAATGCTGCAATTGATTTTATTTATCAATCCTATTTGAAGGCGGAGAAATACCAGGATTATCAGGCGCCGGACAGTCAGAAGAGACATCCGGAGTATATGAAACCATTTTTGGAAAAGGAAGGAACTCCTGCAATTTTGGTTACCGGAAGCAAGGGAAAAGGCTCTGTGGCACACATGATTGCAGCGATTCTTGCAGGGAAATACACGGTAGGTTTGATGACCAGTCCCCATGTCCTTTCTTTTCGGGAACGTTTCCGGGTGAATGGGGAAATGATTCCATCGGACAAGCTGGCATTTTATGTGGAAGCATATAAAGATCGATTGGAGCAGTTGGACGCCCAAATTCCAAGGGATTGTTATATCAGTCCCATGGGGATTCAGGCACTGGTGGCAAGGGATTATTTCCGGGACTGCCATACGGATTGGAATGTTTTCGAGTGTGGCAAAGGGGTACAGTACGATGATGTCAATCTGATTCCCCACAAGTATGGCGTAATCAATTCGATTTTTCCGGAGCATCTTAGGGAGCTTGGTGGTACCATAGAGTCCATTGCCGAGGATAAGTCCCATATTATTACCGGGGAACAGGAGTGCATTTATGTGGCTGAACAGGTTCCTTCGGTAATGCGGATTCTTCGGGAACGGGCAAAACAATATCGGGTACCGATGAAATGTTACGGTACCGATTTTGGGTGTGAAGATATTCGTTATTCCAAGAGCGGAATGATCTTTACGGTTTGGACCGGAAAGGACAGATATACAGATTTGCGGGTACCTCTTTTGGGGGAGCATCAGGCAAAAAATTGTGCGTTGGCGATTGCGGTGTGTGAAGATATCCTGCAGAAAATGCCCAAGGGTAAGACCAGGGAACAATTAAAGCAGGTATGCTGTCCGGGACGCATGGAGGTGCTGTCAAGGGCTCCTTTTGTGATGCTGGATGCGTCTATTCGCCGGGAGAACGTAAAATATGTAAAAGAAGTGCTTCGCCTTTTGAAAATAAAAAAAGTGTGTGCAATTGTGGGTATTCCGGATGACAAAGATTATTTGGGAGTGTGTACGGAAATCGGAGAAGTAGCCGGGAATATCCTGCTGACAAAATCTTCCAATCCCCACTATCGTTTTACGAAGCTGCAGGAAGAGACTTTAGGCAAGACAGGACGAAAGGTCTGCACCACAGACAACATCAAGGAGGCCTATCAAAAGGCTTTACAGTTGGGGCTTCCGATTGTGATTTTGGGAACCACATCCCTGGTTTCCGATGTGAAGAGGGAATGGCCCTTAGTACCTTGACAAGTATGAAGGGTGTGATATAATAAGTCTCGTGGCTTTATAAAGACATATGCGGATATGGCGGAATTGGCAGACGCGCCAGATTTAGGTTCTGGTCCGAGAGGGTGTGGGTTCGAGTCCCTTTATCCGCATTGAAACAGTAAGTAAATCGATTGTGGTTTACTTACTTTTTTCATAATTGGATTTCTTTATGGAAAGGAAGTAAGAAAATGAATATTGTAATACAGTTGGTTCTGTTGGTTGTAGGCTTTGTCATGTTGATGAAGGGTGCAGACTGGTTTGTGGACGGTGCTTCCAAGGTGGCAGATCGATTGGGTGTGCCACAGTTGGTAATCGGTTTGACCATCGTAGCATTGGGAACCTCCCTTCCGGAGGCGGCGGTTAGTATTGCGGCGGCTACAAAGGGAAGTGCGGGAATTACCGTAGGAAATGTACTTGGTTCCAATATAATGAACGTGCTGGTCATTTTGGGACTTACTGCAGTGATTTGCAAGATTCCTGTACAAAAGTCCACCATTCGTTATGAGATTCCTTTTTGCTTTGCAATTACGGTGTTGATGGCAGTGCTTGGTCTTGTGGATAATCAGCTGGTACGCCTGGAGGGTGGTATTCTTTGGGTGTGCATGATTGCTTATCTGGTGTATTTGTTTAAGCTGGCCAAAAACGGAGAGGCACAAGAAGCGGAAGAGGAGAAAATGCCGGTGTGGAAGATGCTGGTATTTATCGTTGTAGGTGCTGTCTTGACTGTTTGGGGCTCTGATGTAACCGTAGATGCGGCGACCAAATTAGCGACTGCGTTTGGTATGAGCGACCGTTTGATCGGTCTTACCATTGTGGCTTTCGGTACTTCCTTGCCGGAGCTGGTGACCAGTGTAACTGCTGCTACAAAAGGTAAAACCGATATTGCCATCGGAAATATTGTGGGCAGTAATATTTTCAATATCCTGTTTGTTGCCGGTACCACTGCACTTATTACGCCTGTGGTATATAGCGCAAACTTCCTTGTGGATTCCATTACCGCTGCGGCAGCAGTTGTTTTGCTTTGGATTCTGATGATTAAAAATAAGCGTCTGGGTCGTATGGGTGGTATTGTTATGCTGATTGGATATGCGGCATATTTTATCTATTTGATTCAGTAGTAATTGTTTTACTTTTCGAAAGTGTTGTGATATAATAGGCATGATAGACTACATATTGTGGTCTTCATGCCTTTTTTGTATGAAATATATTATTTTCGATAGAAAAAGTAACAATCAATCTTTATTTGTCAACAGGGAAAAATTGGGGGAACAATGAAAAAAAGGATTATTCAGGCTTATTGCCTGATTACTGTTTTGTTTGTTTTCTTTTTTATCTGGTCCATGGGCAAACAGAAGCTGAATATAAAGCGTTTTTATAATTCCGAAGGTTTTCAAAGCATGACGGATTATTCCATGGATTTAAAATTTAATGAAGAATCTCCCACAAAGATGAGCTATGTTTATTCATTTGTGTTGGGAAATGTTTCCGACGATTTCAATATGCTGTTTTTTAAGTCCCTTCATTGTTTGGCGAAGGTGAATATTGACGGGGAGCGGGTTTATGAATTGGAACGCCCCAAGTCCCTTTTGGGTTGGTCGAGCCCGGGAAATGTCTGGAATCAGTTGACCTTGGAAAGATACTACAGTGGAAAAGAGGTTCAAATCGAGCTGATTCCGCTGTATGACGACTTTAAGCCGGGCAATTTGGAAATATACGTGGGAAGTCAGTATGATATTATTGAGGATATCATGTGGAAGGATTTTCCGACGTTGGTATTATCGTTGTTTTGTATTGGCTTGGGTGTTTTTGAAATAATCACCTTGATTATTATCACGCTAAGGAAAATTGAAACCCATTTATCTTTGATGATGAGTTTGTTCTACATATTTGCCGGAGCCTGGAAACTGATGGATACGGATACTTACGCACTTTGGGGAACCAGTTATCCGGGATACGCTGTCTGGCGCTTCCTGCTTTTGATGCTGTTGTCCTGTCCTATGATTTTTGCGATTCGGGAAATGTGCAGAGAGCAGAGAGGTTTGTGGTGGTTGGCTTGCCTTGTTAACTTTGCCAATATTACGGTTTGTTTGTTCCTGCAGGTATGTGAGATTGCCGATTTGCGTCAGACGGTTACCATTACCCATTTATCCTTGTGCTTCACCATGGCATGCATTATACATTTGGCAATCAAAAATGTACGTCTGTTTGGCTATAAGGGAGAAGTGAAGCCGGTAGTATTAACCGTTGGAAGTGCCATGATCTGGATGGTTTTTGAAATGGTGGATTATTGCTGCAATACAACATCGGCAGAGAACCTGGCTTTATTTGGTATGCTTGGCTTTATTGCGCATGTCTTCCTGTATACGCTTCAGCTTTTCCGCAATATGAAGGAAATGATGGAAGTAGGTATGAGTGCCCGTCAATATGAGAAGATTGCATTTCATGATCAGTTGACCGGTTTTTATAATCGCGCGGCTATGGCGAATTATATTGATAATGCGGAGTTCGCACCACAGGAATGTGTGGTGGCGGTGTTTGACCTGAATAATTTAAAAAAATGCAATGACTCTTTGGGACATGACAAAGGTGATGAATATATCAAGGAAAGCGCCCGGATTATCCGCGAGAGCTTCGGCGATTTGGGTCAGTGTTATCGCCAGGGTGGCGATGAGTTCGCGGTGATGATGAAACAGGTGTCGGAAGACATTTGCTACGAGCGTGTGGAAGAAATGAAACGCAAGGTGGCCGCCTATAATTCCCGGAGCAAAGATATTGCCATGGGAATTGCATGTGGATTTGCCAAGTACGATGAACGAGAGGACGAAACCATTTCCGATACAGCAAAGCGTGCGGATAAGATGATGTATCAGGAAAAGTTTTTGATGAAACAGCAACAAAAGTAGCGACCGTTAATTGGGAGAGGCTTTTATGGAAGACAGTTTAAAAAAGATATATGGTCCAACGCCAATGCCGTCAGCGATCGCAACGACCTGAT
>DCGY01000097.1:0-26578 GCA_002314715.1 Lachnospiraceae bacterium UBA1766
TGGCGGAAATCAAACGTCGTATCTCTCCCTGCGGAGAAATCGGAAAGCATTTATTTGAACAGATGATTGCTTATAACAATTCGCCCAGAGCATCCTGGACGGCGGGGGAAAGCTGGTCCTTGGGAGATTCCCCGGCGATTGCCATTGCAATGAATCCGGGTTGCGGAAGATTTAAAGAAGTGGTGGCACCTTATATTCAGCCGGATACCTCCAGCACGTATCGGGAAGGAAATCCGGTGATTCGGGAATATGTAGATGTGGATTCCAGATATATTCTGGAGGATTTGATTGCAAAATTGGAACTGTACACCATGGACCGATAGAAATTGAAAGGGGATTTTCGAGATGACGAAACAAACCATATGGATTACGGGGGCCAACGGACGACTGGGAACAGAATTGGTAAAGCGTCTGGAAACGAATAAGGACTATAAAATTATTGATACAGATAAAGATGTGGACATTACGGAAATCAAGGAAGTGGAACAAATGATTGATGTGTACCGTCCCACCATTGTGATTAATTGTGCCAGTATTTCCGATGTGAACTATTGTGAGGAGCACATGGTGGAGGCATTTCGTGTAAATGCACTGGGAGCCAGAAATCTTGCCACCTCTTCCCGCAGAATGAATGCAAAAATTGTGCAAATGTCTACGGACGATATCTTCGAAGGACATTCCCTGACCGGGTTTACGGAGTTCGATACCCCCAATCCCAAAACGGTTTACGGAAAGTCGAAGCTGGCCGGAGAGAATTTTGTGCGGGAATTAAATCCCAAGCATTTGATTATTCGAAGCTCCTGGGTATACGGTGCTTCTTCGGAAGATTATTTGCGGTATGTTACCGAAAAGGGAAAAAACGGAGAGGCGTTTCAGGTCCCTGCCGATGTGTTCAGCAGCCCAACCGGCGTGACGCAGTTAGCGGACTTTATTGAGAAACTGATGAATCTGGCAGAGTACGGTGTATATCATGCATCCTGTGAGGGAAGCTGTTCCCGTTTTGAATTTGCACAGAAAATACTGTCACTTCAGGGTTTTGATGCGAATTTGGTTCAAAAAAAGTGGACCGGAGAAGAGGGTGAAATAATATCCACCCGTTTGGAAAATCTTATGATGAAGATGACCGGAATTTATGAGATGCCCGATTGGCAGGCTGCTTTGGAACAATTTCTGCAAAATAGGATTAATTAAGGGAAGTCGGAGAGGATAGATGACAAAAAACAAGAAGAAAAAAATTGGTTTAACAACTAAAATATTTATAGGATTAATTGCCGGCTTGGTGCTTGGTCTTATCTTGAATTTATGGGTACCAAACGGCTATATTCGTGATACGCTTTTGATTGGCGGAATCTTTAAAGTCATCGGTAATGGATTTATTCGTCTGATGAAGATGCTGGTGGTGCCACTGGTCTTTTGTTCGCTGGTATGCGGAAGCGCTGCCATCGGAGATACGGCATCTATGGGCAAGGTGGGAGGAAAAACCATTGCCTTCTATCTGGCAACCACTGCATTGGCGGTGACGGTGGCGATCCTGGTGGCTACGGTGGTACAGCCGGGTGTCGGATTGAATAAAGATGCTATCGAGGTAAAGGATGTAACGGTGGCGGAATCCACTACGGTGGCAGATACATTACTGAATATTATTCCCGAGAACCCTTTTGCAGCCCTTGCCAACGGTACCATGCTTCAGGTTATTTTATTTGCCTTGATTGTAGGTATTTTGATTGCCAAAATGGGAGAACGGGCGGAATTGATTGCCAATGTTATGAATCAGTGCAATGACCTGATGATGGAGATGACCAACCTGGTAATGAGCTTTGCACCCGTCGGTGTATTTTGTATGATAGCGGGTACTTTTGCCAATTTAGGCTTTGATGCATTTTTACCACTGTTGAAATATATGGGTAGTGTGGTGTGCGCATTGGGTATCCAGTGTTTTGTGGTTTATATGATTCTGCTCCTGGTTTTAACCAGACTGAATCCTTTGAAGTTTTTGAAGAAATTCTTCCCGGTCATGGCATTTGCTTTTTCGACCTCAACGTCAAATGCCACGATTCCTATGAATATTGACACGTTGGAAGAAAAGATAGGCGTACCCAGAAAGATTTCTGCTTTTACCATTCCCTTGGGTGCCACCATCAACATGGACGGAACCTCTATTATGCAGGGGGTTGCGGTAGTATTTGCGGCACAGGCATATGGAATTCATTTGGGCATTGGCGGTTATTTGACGGTAATCGCCACCGCTACTTTAGCCTCTGTCGGTACGGCCGGTATCCCTTCCGTGGGACTGGTTACCCTTTCCATGGTATTTGCCGCTGTAGGTCTTCCGGTGGAAGCCATTGCCCTGATTATGGGTATTGACCGAATTCTGGATATGCTTCGTACTGCGGTAAATGTAACCGGTGATGCGGTGTGTACAACCATTATCGCACACCAGAACAAGACCCTTGACCGAGAGATTTTCAATAAAATGGAGTAACCGTCGGAAGTTTGGACGGAAAGAAAAAAGCAGTTATGAAGTTTTTTCAGGATGTTATTGAGCAATGCAGTGATGTGGCATTTTTAAAACAGGTATCCAAGAAGTATCATTTCGAGGAAGCAATGCTGGCGGATTTGGAAGGCGTGGCGGTTTTGGTAAAAAAAGCAATTTCCGAAATGGCAAGCTTTGATTATCGAATTTTGACGGATGAAAAAGATCGTAGGATGGCAGAAGTGGCAATGACTCTGGGGGAGGATTTGGACCATCTGCAGGATGCCTTCGGCAGTCAAGGCCTTTTGATGGAAAGCTATATGGTAGAGGCTCTGGGAAATGAGATTTTGTTGCAGGCCTATTCTGCCTGGAATCAATATGTCACAGAGAAACATGGAATTTTTGTGGAACGTTATATCTTTTTTGGAGGTGACGATTCCACGGCCGTAGAGGATATGCGGCATGTACTTTCGGGTCTTCAAATTCCGGTGATTTGCAACGAGGCCTATTGTCTGATTCCCTCAAAGAGCGTGGTTTTTTCGGCAAGATTATCGGAGAAGGAAACCAAGTGCCTGGGAATTTGTACGGGATGTAATAACCGAAATTGTCCCAATCGGATGGAAGCCCATAAGCAGGGAATTCCGCAACTGCAGGAATTGCTTAAAGGGCCGCTTCCTTACGGGTATGCGCGTATTTTCGGTAAATAAGAATGGGGTTATAGCTTCAGAAAAATGTTTTGGCAAATAGGAAAGCGGGTAAAAGAATGTTGAAGAAAAAAATAGCGGTTTATGCCAACGGATGGAACTTTGACAGTTTACAAAGAATACTGGAGGGAATGCGGTCCTATTCCGCAGAACACCGGGAGTTTGATATTTTTGTCTTTTTAAGTCATGCGGCATATAACGAACATGTAGACATTAATGAGGGCGAACTGAATATCTATAATGTGGCCTATATGCAGGACTTTGATGGGGTGGTAATCCTGTCAAATGCCATGAATTCTGAGAGAATGGCCAAGGAATTGTGTCGAAATTCGGTCTATTTAAATGTTCCTGCAGTGAGTGTGGGACTGGATGTGGATGACGTGGATTATGTAGGGGTGGATAATGACCGGGGAATGCAGGAACTGGTGGTTCATCTGATTGAGAAACACAACATTCAAAGAGTGGTTTATGTTGGAGGAGCGCAGAATCATCCGGATTCCATTGCCCGATTAAAGATAACCAGGGATGTAATGAAAAAGTATGGTATGTACCTGGATCCCAAAGATGTATATTATACGGATTGGGATTATCGAAAGGCATCCCGCGTGGCACAGGCTATTGTAGAGGATGAGGAATATCCCAGCGCAATCATTTGTGCCAACGATTTGACGGCCATGGCAGTCACAACACGGCTAGAGGAAATGGGAGTGCGGGTTCCACAGGATGTGATTGTAACCGGATTTGACGCATTGGAAGAAGCGGAAAACTTTTATCCGGCAATTACCACCGTGCGTCAGAACCATGAGGAAGTGGGTTATTACTGTTGCCAAATGTTGTATGAGCGCTTGGAGGGAAGAATCGAGAAAAGTCGCAAGTTGGCTTCCTCACAGATGGTGGTGGGAGAAAGCTGCGGTTGTAAAGGGGAAATTGATTACGAGGAAAAGCGACATGCTTTTTGTCAAAGGTCCTATTTTGACAAAGTGCAAAGAGGTTTGATTAATGAAACCGAACAGGCGATAGAACGAAGTCTGTCCCGTTCCAGCGGGTATAAGTCGCTGAAAAGAAATCTGCAGTCATACTTTGAAGGTTACCATTCTCTGGAAGGAAGTACCCTGTATATTAATTTGGATGGTGAGTATTTTAATGACGTAATGGCGGACGAAAATGAACTCTGGGAGCACGGTTTTCGGGCGGAGATGGAAGTGGTGGTTGCGTTAAAGGACGGTGTGCCTGTTCCAAAGGATACGGTAAATCATCATGAACTGATTCCGGGTTACAGAAAGGAACCGGGATGCAAAACCTATATTTTTATGCCCCTTCATTCCGGAAAATTCAACTTTGGAGTCATTATTTTCGAAGGAAAGCCCCCAATTCTCCAACGGGAAATTATTTATGCCTATGTGGAGAAGCTGCAACAGGCCTTCCAGAATTTAAGAGCGAATCTCCGTTTGGATGGGCTGAATAAAAACCTGGCAGAATTATATAATAAGGACTCCCTGACCGGTTTGTATAACCGATTCGGTTATCAGAATATAGCGATTCCAATGTATGACAGCTGTGTCAGAAATAAAGAGAAAATGCTGATTTTCTTTGTGGATATCAATTACATGAAGAAAATCAATGATTTAGGCGGACATATTCAGGGTGATAATGCGATTAAGCTGGTGGCAGACTCCATTAGGCAGATTTTGAAGCGTAATTGGATTGCCATTCGTTTCGGAGGAGACGAATTCTTGCTGGTGGCGCCCAATGTCTCGGAGGATGAGCCCCGCGAGGCCAAGGAGTTTATTGTCAAATATTTAGAGGCAATTCAGCAGCAGCAAACCTTTACCTATCCGGTATCTGTAAGCTGTGGCTATGTGGTCACCGATCCGAATGCGGGAAAATCGCTTCAGGAATATATTAAGGATGCGGATGAACTGATGTATCAGATCAAAGAGGAAGTACATTCCAAGGATAAAACGAAATAGCGGAAAAGAATGAATACCCCTTTGCAGTGAAGTGCAGGGGGTATTTTTTTGCTGTGTGGAGAAAGATTGTTCAAAAAAGAAAAAGATTGACGAGCAGAGTTTTTTTTGATACATTCTATCTAATGGAAAACGGTATAGATTATTAGAGGGATTCCAGGTAAATATTTTTGACCGCCCAATTACAATGGGATAAGGCCAGACGGACAGCCGGGTCAACTGCCGAGAGTGGTTTTTGCCACATTATTGATAGAGCGAAAGCTTGTTTTGAAACATATCATACTTGCAAAACGATCAATAAGAGTAGTAAAAGTGAAATATTTGCTATATAGACTCTAATAATTCAGTATCGAACGAACGCACATAAAGTATCATTGTGTTATTCTGCCCGTGTAGAATAACGGGATGGATATTCTTTTTTGAGGACGCAAACTTGCAAGTGGAAAGCAGTTTGGGTCTTTTTTTATTTTCATGTTAAGGAGATTCGTATGATGGATCAGAATAGAGCACCGATTTACGAAGCATTGGAGCAGTTTCGTAAAAATAAAGTGGTTCCCTTTGATGTACCGGGTCATAAGAGAGGTCGCGGCAACCCGGAGTTGGTTAATTTATTGGGAAAGCAATGCGTGGAACTGGATGTAAACTCCATGAAACCTTTGGATAATCTTTGTCACCCCATTTCCGTTATCAAGGAGGCAGAGGAACTGGCTGCGGAAGCGTTTGGAGCTTCCCATGCATTTCTGATGGTGGGCGGAACCACTTCTTCCGTACAGACCATGGTACTGACTGCCTGCAAAAAAGGGGAGAAGATTATTCTTCCCCGAAATGTGCATCGAAGTGTTATTAACGCATTGGTAGTGAACGGTGCCACACCGATTTATGTCAATCCGGATGTGGACAAAAAGCTTGGTATTGCACTGGGTATGAAGATTTCTCAGGTGGAAAAAGCCATTGAAGAGAATCCCGATGCGGTGGCCATTCTGGTAAATAATCCTACCTATTACGGTATTTGTTCCAATTTGAAGAAAATCGTGGAAATTGCCCACGCCCATAACATGATGGTATTGGTGGATGAGGCCCATGGAACCCATTTTTACTTTGGGGAGAATATGCCGATTTCTGCTATGGCAGCAGGTGCGGATATGGCATCTGTCAGCATGCATAAGTCCGGTGGAAGCCTGACGCAAAGTTCTTTCCTTTTGGCGGGTCCCAATGTAAGTGCCGGTTTTGTCCGACAGGTAATTAATCTGACCCAGACCACCAGCGCATCCTATTTGCTTTTGGCCAGCCTGGATATTTCCCGTCGCAATCTGGCCCTTCGCGGCAAGGAGGCCTTTGCGGAGGTGGAAAAAATTGCTGCTTATGCAAGAAACGAGATTAATAAAATTGACGGATACTATGCTTACGGTGAGGAACTGATTAACGGCGACAGTATCTATGATTTTGATACCACCAAACTGACCGTATTTACCCTGGATATCGGGCTTGCGGGAATTGAGGTTTATGACATGCTCCGCGATGAATATGACATTCAGATGGAGCTGGGAGATATCGGCAATATTTTGGCGTACATTTCCATTGGTGACCGTATGCGTGAAACAGAGCGACTGGTCAGCGCCCTGTACGATATTCGCAGAAGATACAAAAAAGACCGTACCGGTTTGTTTGACCATGAGTATATCAATCCTTCCGTGGTGATGACGCCTCAGGAAGCGTTCTATGCGGCAAAGGAGGAAATGATTCCTATCCGTGAGACCAACGGAAAAATCTGTACGGAGTTTGTAATGTGTTATCCTCCCGGAATTCCGATTTTGGCTCCCGGAGAGAGAATTACCCAGGAAATTATCGATTATATTTTGTATGCCAAGGAAAAGGGTTGTTCCATGACCGGTCCCGAGGATGAAAAAATTGAGCGATTGAACGTAATTAAAGAAGCCACCGTTTACTAGAACTTTGGCAGAGAAAAGGAGAATGCAATGGAATTTTGGTTTTCCGAATTACATACAGAGAATGTAAAGCTATCCGTAAAAGTAAATAAGCACCTTTATTCCGAGGAGAACGAATATGTTCGCCTGGATATTTTTGAGTCACCGGAATTCGGTCGCTTTCTGACCATAGACGGCTACATTATTCTCACAGAAAGAGATGAATTTATTTACCATGAAATGCTGACCCATATTCCCATGTCCGTGCATCCGAATCCGGAGAAAATACTGGTATTCGGTGCCGGGGACGGCGGTGTGGTCCGTGAACTTTTGAAGTATCCGGACGTCAAGCGGATTGATATGGTGGAGGTAAACGAAGGCGTGGTAGAGGCCAGCAAGAAGTATTTGCCCTTTACTGCCTGTGGTCTGGATGATCCCAGAGTCAATATTTATACGGAAAACTGTCTGCGCTATATCCGTCATATTGAGCAGGAATACGATATCATCATTGTGGATTCTGCGGGATTCTACGGACCGGGAGAGAGCCTTCTTTCCAGAGAATTTTACGGAAGCTGTTACAAGGCCTTAAAGGAAGACGGTATTATGGTCAACCAGCATCAGAGTCCGTTTTATGATGAGGATCGTTTGGAAACCCAGAAGGCCCATAAGCGTATTGTGGAGAGCTTTCCCATCAGTCGTGTGTATCAGGCACACATTCCTTCTTATCCTTCCGGCTATTGGTTGTTTGGTTTCGCTTCCAAGAAATATCATCCGGTAAAGGATTTAAAAACCAAGCATTGGAAAAATATGGACATTGATACCCGGTACTATACCCCCAATCTGCACAAGGGTTGTTTTGCACTGCCGGCTTATGTAGAGAAAATGCTGGAAGACGTGGAAAGTATTCCGGATTAAGGAGAATATTGTATTATGTTGGAACAGAATGTGGAAACCTTTATTGGCTGTGATGCACCCTATGAGAATGCGGAGATTGTACTTTTCGGAGCGCCCTTTGACTCAACCACGTCCTATCGTCCGGGCACCCGTTTTGGCAGTAAGTCCATTCGCTCAGAAAGCTATGGTTTGGAGACCTACAGTCCATATCAGGATAAGGATTTGACCGATTACAAGGTGTTTGACAGCGGTGATATTGAGCTTTGTATGGGAAACAGTGTGAAGGCTTTGGATGCTATTTCAGAGCGTACAGCCATTATTTTGGAGGATGGCAAGCTTCCCTTTATGATTGGCGGAGAGCATTTGGTAACCCTGGGTGCTTTTCGAGAAGTGGTAAAAAAATACCCGGAGGTTTGTGTGCTTCATTTTGATGCCCATGCGGACCTTCGCGAGGATTATTTGGGAGAGCCCCTTTCCCATGCCTGCGTCCTTCGTCGTTGCCATGACTTGATTGGAGATAATCGTATCTTCCAATTCGGCATTCGCTCCGGAGACAGAAGTGAGTTTACCTGGTCCAAAGAGGGACATACCAAAATGCATCCCTTTGACTTAAATGATTTGGACAAGGCATTGGAGGAAATCGGTGACAGACCGGTTTATTTCACCATTGATCTGGATGTGTTGGATGTATCTGTATTTCCCGGTACCGGCACACCGGAAGCCGGTGGAGTCTCCTTTATGGAGTTAATTCGGGCAGTGATTATGGCCTGCGGCAAGCTTACAATTGTGGGCTGTGATGTAAATGAATTAAATCCCATGCTGGATCAAAGCGGTGCTTCCACCGCGGTGGCCTGCAAGGTGGTTCGTGAATTTTTATTGGCTCTTCAGAAATAACGAAAAGATTGGAGAATAAATTATGGGTAAAGTATTAGTAATCGGCTGCGGTGGCGTGGCAGGTGTGGCAATTCAGAAATGTGCACAGAACGATACGGTTTTTGATGAAATCGTGATTGCTTCCAGAACAGTAAGCAAGTGTGATGCTTTGGCAGAAAAATTAAAAGGACATACCAATGCAAAGGTTACTACCGCGAAAGTGGATGCGGATAAGGTAGAGGAATTGGTGGAATTGATAAATCGTGTAAAGCCGGATGTGGTATTAAATCTGGCACTCCCTTACCAGGATTTGACCATTATGGATGCCTGCCTTGCTACAGGAGTGGATTACGTGGACACTGCCAACTATGAGGCAGAGGACACCCAGGATCCTACCTGGCGTGCTGTTTACGAGAAGCGTTGCAAAGAGAAAGGCTTTACCGCTTACTTTGACTATTCCTGGCAGTGGGACTACAGAGAGAAATTCGAAAAGGCCGGAATCATGGGTCTTCTGGGTACCGGTTTCGATCCCGGTGTAACCAGCGTTTTTTCTGCGTATGCGTTGAAGCACTACTTTGATGAGATTCACTATATCGATATTTTGGACTGTAACGGTGGCGATCATGGCTATCCTTTTGCCACCAACTTTAATCCGGAGATTAATCTGCGTGAAGTATCCGCCAACGGTTCTTACTGGGAGGATGGTCATTGGGTTGAGACAGAGCCCATGGAGATTAAGAGAGAGTACAATTTTGAAGGCGTTGGCCCCAAGGATATGTATCTTTTGCATCATGAGGAGATTGAATCCCTGGCAGAGAACATTCCCGGTGTGAAGAGAATTCGTTTCTTTATGACCTTTGGACAAAGCTATCTTACCCATATGAAGTGTCTGGAAAACGTGGGTATGCTGGGAACCGAGCCGATTCTGTATGAAGGCAAGGAAATTGTGCCCATTCAGTTCTTAAAGGCCTTGTTGCCGGATCCCGCATCCCTGGGACCCCGCACGGTAGGAAAGACCAATATCGGATGTATCTTTACCGGCGTAAAGGACGGTGTGGAAAAGTCTGTTTATATTTACAATGTTTGCGACCATCAGGAGTGCTACAAGGAGGTTGGCTCTCAGGCAATCTCTTATACTACCGGTGTTCCTGCCATGATCGGTACCATGATGGTAATGACCGGTGCCTGGAAAAAGGCCGGGGTATTCAATGTGGAGGAGTTTGATCCCGATCCCTACATGGAAGCATTGAATAAGTGGGGACTGCCTTGGGTAGTGGATGAGAATCCTACCCTGGTACCTTAACGGAAAGAGAGATTTTGAAATGCAGGATTTAAAAACCCCCTGTTATGTAATTGATGAGGACAAATTAGAAAAAAATTTACAGATTCTTCGGGGAGTCATGGACCGTACCGGCTGCAAGATTTTGCTGGCGCAAAAGGCCTTCAGCAATTATGGGGTATATCCTTTGGTGGCAAAGTATCTGGCAGGGGCAACGGCCAGCGGTCTGTTTGAGGCCAGACTGTGCAAGGAAGAAATGCCGAGAAATATGGAGAATCATATTTTTTCACCGGCTTTTCGGGAGGAAGATTTTCAGGAGATTTGTCTGATTTGCGACCATATTGTATTTAATTCCATGAAGCAGTTAGAGAAGTTTGGAGAGCGGGCCAAGATGGCCAGAATGCAGGTGGGTCTTCGAATCAATCCGGAAAAATCCACTCAGGAAGGACATGCTATCTACGATCCCTGTGCACCCGGCAGTCGACTGGGCACAACTCTGGCGGAGTTTGAAGCGGGATTTTTGGCGAATCCCAAGCTTTTGGAGCTTTTGGACGGCCTTCATTTTCATACCCTTTGCGAACAGGATTCCGATGCGTTGGAGGAAACCTGGAAGGTATTTCAGGAGAAGTTTGGAAAATATCTGAAAGATATGAAATGGGTAAATTTTGGCGGCGGTCATCATATCACCCGGGAAGACTATGACATTGCCCGTTTGGAAAAGGTGATTGCACAGGCCAGGGAAACCTATGGCCTGATGGTATATTTGGAGCCCGGAGAAGCCATTGCCTTAAATGCAGGATCCCTGTTTACCACGGTTTTGGAGGTTCAGGAAAAGCATTTGTATGGGGATGGGAAAGACCCGGCAGGCAGTATGGATATTTTGATTCTGGATACTTCCGCAGCCTGTCATATGCCGGATGTAATTGAGATGCCCTATCGCCCGCCTTTAAAAAACAGCGGCGAGGAAGGCGAGAAGAACCATACCTATCGACTGGGGGGACCCACCTGTCTGTCCGGTGATGTGATTGGGGTGTATTCCTTCGATGAAGAAGTCAAAGAGGGAGATGTGCTGGAGTTTCAGGACATGGCCATCTACTCCATGGTAAAAAACAATACCTTTAACGGCATGCCGCTACCGTCGATTTATCGAAAGAAGGGCGAAAAGATTACCTTGTGGAAAGAATTTTCCTACGAAGATTTTAAATGTCGATTATAAGAAAAAGCATCGGATTCTCAAATTCATTTTGAGAACTCGATGCTCTTTTTTTATTCGTAATCCACCTTTATCATGCAAAGTCCCTTGGCAGGCGCTGTGGGGCCGGCCAGGGAACGGTCTTTGGCTTCAATCAAATCCGGAATGCTTTCGGGGGTACGTTTCCCGAAGCCTACCTCTAACAGGGTGCCGGTCAGGATACGAACCATGTATTGCAGAAAGCCGGAACCGTGATATTCCAGAGTCAGATAATCGCCCTTTTGGAGGATTTCGATTTTGTCCACCTTCCGTACGGTGGATTTCTTCATGCGGGGATTTCCGCAAAAGCTGGCAAAATCGTGAGAACCCATTAAGTAAGAAGCTGCCTGACGCATTTTTTCGATGTTGGGAACGCCTTCCAGCACATTCACGTATTTTCGGTCGAAAACCGGTTTTTCCTTGCCGATGTAGCAGGTGTAACGATAGGTTTTTCCCATGGCCTTGTAGCGGCTGTGGAAGCCCTCTGCGGCGATTCGCAGGTCGTTTACGCTGATGTCATCGGGAAGGTAACGATTCATGTAATCCTTGATTTCCTCCGGCTTCATTGTGGTGTCAAATTTGGCATTGGCTACCATGGCTTTGGCATGGACCCCCGCATCGGTTCTGCCGGCACCGATGACTTCTACCGGGACGCCGACCATGGTGGAAAGCACATTCTCCAATTTGCCCTGAATGGTCATGTCGGTGGTGGGCTGATGCTCCCAACCCTGATATCTGGATCCGTCGTAGGAAATTGTCATTTTATAATTCATGGAATATCCTCCATATCCTGTGTACTAAAATGTATTATAAAGGGTTCGGGGATAATTGGCAATCGCTTTCCCCGCAAGGTTGACTTTTCTGTTAGCCATGACTAAAATGATATGTGGATGAATTTAGTTTTTGTGAAAATGAGGAATGAAAATGACGTTAAAAGAGTTGGAAATCGGTAGGAGTGCCATTGTGGAGGCAGTTGGAGGCGAAGGTGCCCTCAGACAGCATTTCCTGGATATGGGTATTCTTCCCGGAGCGGAAATTACTCTTGTAAAATATGCCCCCATGGGAGACCCTATGGAGCTTCTGGTACATGGATACGAGCTTACCTTACGTCTGGAGGATGCGGCGAAAATCCAGGTACGCCTATTGGAAAAGAAACGGGAAGAGGCAAAGAAAAAAGAAGAAAATCGAAAAAAGGTTGCCCATCCCGGACTTGGAGAGGATGGTATCTTTCACTGCAAGGATCATGAAAACCCTTTGCCGGAGGGACAAAAACTCACCTTTGCATTAGCCGGTAATCAAAATTGCGGAAAAACCACTTTGTTTAACCAGCTGACCGGTTCCAATCAGCATGTGGGCAATTTCCCCGGGGTTACGGTGGACCGAAAAAGCGGAGCCATCCGTGGGTATGACAATACGGAAATCACAGACCTTCCGGGCATCTACTCCATGTCTCCCTATACCATGGAGGAGATTGTTACCCGCCAGTTTATTTTGGATGAGAAGCCTACGGGTATTGTAAATATCGTAGATGCCACCAATATTGAAAGAAACCTTTATCTGACCATGCAATTAATGGAGCTGGGAATTCCTATGGTTTTGGCCCTGAATATGATGGATGAGGTACGAGGAAACGGTGGTACCATTCGAATCAATGAGATGGAGCACATGCTGGGAATTCCGGTGGTACCCATTTCTGCCAGCAAAAATGAGGGCGTGGATGAGTTGATTCGACACGCTGTACATATTGCCAAATATCAGGAAAAACCTCTTCGAATGGATTTTTGCGAGGAGTCTGATCATGGCGGTGCGGTGCATCGTGCACTTCACGGAATTATGCATTTGATTGAGGACCATGCCAAGGCTGTTCATATGCCGGTTCGTTTTGCCGCCACCAAACTGGTGGAGGGGGATCAGATGGTGCTTGAGGCCTTAAAACTGAGTCAAAACGAACAGGAAATGTTGGAACATATTATTAGTCAAATGGAGGAGGAACGTGGAATGGACCGATCAGCGGCCATTGCGGATATGCGTTTCACCTTTATCCAGAAGCTGGTGGCCAAGACGGTGGTAAAGCCCAAAGAGAGCAGGGAGCATGCCAGAAGTCGTCACATTGACCGCTTTCTGACCGGCAAATATACGGCGATTCCGGCCTTTATCGCCATTATGGGGCTGGTATTTTTCCTGACCTTTCACGTAATCGGCGCGGCCATGCAAAGCCTGCTGGAGATGTTGATTGCAGCGCTTACCAACATGACGGATACCTTCCTGCGGGATATTGCCATCAACGAATCGGTGCGGTCTTTGGTCATTGACGGTGTGTTTGCGGGCGTGGGAAGTGTGTTGAGCTTCCTGCCGTTAATCGTGACGCTGTTTTTCTTTCTGTCCTTATTGGAAGATACCGGATATATGGCACGTGTGGCCTTTGTGATGGATAAACTGCTGAGACGAATCGGCCTTTCCGGACGAAGCATCGTCCCCATGCTGATTGGCTTCGGCTGTACGGTTCCGGGGGTTATGGCCAGTCGAACATTACCCTCCCAGAGAGACCGAAAACTGACAATCATGATGACACCCTTTATGAGCTGTTCGGCAAAGCTTCCCATATACGGATTCTTTGCGGCTACCTTCTTCCCCAAATATGCCGGCCTTGTGATGGTAGGCCTGTATTTCCTGGGAATTGTGGTGGGTGTTTTGATTGCCCATATCCTAAAAGGAAATATGTTTCGGGGAGAGGCGGTTCCCTTCGTTATGGAATTGCCCAATTATCGTTTGCCCGGTTTGAAAAATGTGGCAATGCTTCTTTGGGAAAAGGCCAAGGACTTTTTGCAAAGAGCGTTTACCGTTATTTTCCTGGCAACGGTTGTGATTTGGTTCCTGCAGAATTTTGATTTACATCTTCGGGTGGTTGTGGATTCCAGAGATTCCATTCTTGCGGCCTTTGCAAGCCTGATTTCTCCTGTCTTTGTGCCTTTGGGTTTTGGAGACTGGAGAGTGTCCACGGCCTTGATCAGCGGATTTTTGGCCAAGGAAAGCGTGGTTTCCACCATTCAGATTCTGTATGGCTCTACGGAAAATTTAATGGCCCAAATGTCGGTGGCAAGTGTAGTTCCGCTGTTGGTATTTTGCCTGCTCTACACACCCTGTATCGCAGCCATTGCTTCCGTACGAAGAGAACTGGGAAAGAAATGGGCACTGGGCACTGTGATTGGCCAGTGCGGTGTGGCATGGATTTTTGCTCTTTTGGCAAGGGGAATTGTATTATTCGTATTCTAAAATAGGGGGGATTTTTTATGGAACAAAAACCGGTTATGGTAACACTGTCTGAGGGAGAAAAAGGATGGGAGAAGGACCTTGGGCAATTTCGAATCAAAGCCTATATTCCCAAAACCGACTGCCCCAAAGACTTAATGAATTATGGCTTCTGGTCGCCGTATCTGCTGGTGTTTGACGACACGAAAAAGACATTGGAGGAAGGAAAAGCACTTGCACAAAAGAGCGGCCTTGCCCAAATTGCGTCTTCCTTTGGCGCAGCAGTCTATTTTGTGTCACCTGCGGAGGGCATTTCTTTTGCCGAAGCACCGAAGAATTTATATGAGCTTGTGATGGAGGAATCTGCCATTGGCCAGTATTATGAAGACGGTATCGTCCTGACCTGGGACCGCTTCCAAAAGAAGTTCGGATTACCTATGCTTCGGGGTACCGTTTCCAGGACCGTTCTTTACGGAGTGGGTGAGGCGGCAGATTATCTGGCAGAAAACTGCCTGAAAACATTGAACGGAAGAGGTATGTTCGGCCCCGGAGACATTACACCGGCGGTTTGTATTTTGGACAGCCTTTCCAAACCGGTTTCCGCCCAAAGAAGAGATTTGCCGGTGGCTTCCTTAAACAATTCAAAAGAAATCAATGCACAGCTTTCAGCTTCCGTGGATGCCTTTTATGAGGCAGATACCACAGACCTTTGGAAGGTTTACAAGGAGTTTGCCCAAAACTACAGACGTATGGTGGGTCATCTTCAGACAGAGCCGGATTTCGATAAGCTGGGCATGGTAGCAGAGCCGGGGGAATATGTGGTTACCACCTCCAAGGATAATCAGGGCGATGACAAGGGAACGGAAACACACAAAGTCGGATATATGGCTTTTTATAACAAAGCAATTTTGACGGGAGACAAAAAGGTGCCTATGGTAATGTGCTATCACGGCGGCGGAGACAGTGCCATGTTTATGGCATGGGTGTCCGGCTGGTATGACATTGCACGAAAGTATGGTTTCCTGTTGGTTTGCGTAGAGAATCATTTAAACAGTACCGCTACCGAGATGATGGAATTGATGAAAGCATTGCAGGAAAAATATCCTGTAGATGCCGAGAAATTATATGCTACCGGTTTTTCCATGGGAGGCTGCAAGTCCTGGGATATGTATCAGGAATACCCGGAAGTGTTTGCGGGAATTGCACCTATGGATGCAACCTTTGATGTGGGCTTGAATGTATTTGGACAACCCTCCGTAAAAGAGAAAATCAATGAGGACGTTTTGGTGCCCATTTATTACATCGGCGGAGAGAAAACGCCTCTTCCCGAGCTTCCCTTCCAGGAGGCAAAGTGTCTGAATCGTATGGCTTACGTGCTTCGTGTCAACAAGTGCGTGAAGCAAAATACCATGTCCTTTGATAAACAGGAACTTTGGGAAAACCCGATTTGGGGAATTGCGGGAGAGAAGATTTCCAAGCATGAAGATGCTTCCAGAAACGATTGGTTAACCCTGCACTATTTCCCCAGTCGGGACGGCCATTGCTATACGGTATTTGGCAGTGTGCAGAACCAGGGACATGAAGTAAGACACCACAGCTGTGAGTATGCATGGAATTTCCTAAATCGCTTCCGTCGCCTTTCGGACGGTACGTTGATTGAAGAACAGGGGAAAAAGGAATGCTGCTTGGCAGATATCAACGAATAGATGAACTTGGGCGGGGAGGAACCGCCAGGGTCTATCTGGTTTATGACAGGCGGGAGAAGAGATATCTCGCCGTGAAAGAATTGCCCCGCTTCCTGGAGACGGGAGACGGCAGGCTGATAAACATGGAATTATCGGCGGAGGTACAGCTGCTACGAAGGCTGTACCATCCGGCCCTTCCACACATTTTGGAGGTGACTGCGACCAAAGATACCCTTTTCATTGTCATGGATTACGTGGAGGGGAAAACACTGGAGCAGGTTCTTCGGGAAAGAACGCGATGCACCGAAAAAGAAGTGGTAAGCTGGGGGATTCAGCTTTGCCGGTTATTGATTTACCTGCACGGACAAAATCCACCGGTGATTTATCGGGATTTAAAACCCGCCAACATTATGCTGCAGCCCGACGGAAGATTAAAATTAATCGATTTCGGGACTGCCAGAGTTTATAAAGTGAATGCAAAACAGGACACGGTACGGCTGGGAACCAGAGGGTACTGTGCGCCGGAACAACTCTCCCCCAAAGGCCAGTCGGATGCCCGTACGGATATCTACAGTCTGGGGGTTACCATGTATGTCCTTCTTACCGGGCATTATCCCATTGACCCGCCTTATGAAATCTGTCCCATTCGGGAATGGAATCCAAATTACTCCAAACAACTGGAAAAAATCATTCGAAAATGCACCAGACAAAATCCAAAAAAGCGCTATCAGACAAGCAGTAGCCTTTTGGCTGATTTCGAGCGCCTTTCTTTTGAAAAAACCTAGGAAATCCTTTGCAAAATCCGGGAAAAAGTCTTAAAATGGAAGAGAAAATGACTTTTTATGAAGTGCGAGGATTATTATGAAAAAGTGGAATGCAACAGAAGAATATCCGTATGCCTACGAAACACACTTACATACCTGTGAGGGAAGTGCCTGCGGAAAAAACACCGGTGCGGAAATGGCCAGAGCTTACAAGGAGGCGGGCTATACCGGGATTATTGTGTCGGATCACTTTTTTTACGGAAATACGGCGGTAGACAGATCCCTTCCCTGGAAGGAATGGGTGGAGCTTTATTGCAAGGGGTATGAGAATGCCAAGGCGGAAGGCGATAAAATCGGACTGCAGGTATTTTTTGCATGGGAGGCTTCTTATCAGGGAACGGATTTTTTGATCTACGGACTGGATAAGCAGTGGCTCCTGGATCATCCGGAGATTAAGGATGCTTCCATTGAGGAACAGTATCGTCTGGTTAAGGCGGACGGTGGCATGGTAATTCACGCCCATCCCTATCGTCAGGCCTCTTATATTCCGGAAACCCGTCTGTTTCCGGATTGTGTGGATGGCGTGGAAACCTTCAACTCCTCTCATATTCGGGAGGGTGTCACACCGGGAGAACGTCCGGAATATGATAAATTGGCTCTTGCCTATGCCCGGGAATATGATTTCCCGCAGACCGGCGGTTCGGACATCCACAGCGTGAATTTAACCTACGGAGGAATGGCTTTTGCCAGACCTCTTGACAGCATAGAGGATTTTATGAAAGCAGTTCTTTCCGAAGAGGGAAAAATCTTGCCAAACAACCCTCCGTATGTGATTTTATAATTGTTTATTTATATAAGATATGCTATAATGTAAGCAATTATTGGGTAGTTACATGACACGTTTCTAATGTCGAATTCAGATAGAGTAAGGTATAACATGGGAGGTACACATGAACAAGCAGGTTTTACAGATGAAATATCATCCGGCGAAGAAGGAAGTTGAGTTCCATCGCTTCCAAAACGGTCTGGAAATTCCGCTGAAAACGGACAGCAAGCTGAAACAGTACATGAACATGAAGGGTAACTTCGTTCTTCAGGATCATGGAAAAACATTCTTCGATGATATCGTAAATGTTTTTGACGGTTTGCCCAAAATTGAAATCCAGGTAGTTACCACGAAGATGGACTACGAAGATTTTGTACAGATGGTCGAGTATTACAATACGGACTCCGAGGACTGCAAAATCACTCCGGTACTCATTGCAGAATTGCCGGACATGAATCATACCTTTGCGGAAGTAAAGAAGTATGGTGAGCAGGCTACCGAGATTCTTCGCAGCAAGCGTTTAAAATTATTTGAAATTCCCATGGAAAACGAAACCGTACGCATGAGTGCGGAGAGCTTCGCAGACCAGATTGATGAAGAGAGAAGAAATATTCATGACAAGATTGACAGCCTGAATGATAATGCCGTAAGCCTTTGCTTTACCGGTGTTTATTCTGCAGGTAAGTCCACCTTGATCAATGCACTTTTGGGCTTTAAGATTCTTCCGGAGAAAATTACATCCGAAACCGCCAAGATGTTCTGCATTTCCAGTCCCAAAGCAAATGAGCCTGAGCGTATCCATTTTGATATCGAGGGCGTGGCTTCCGAACTGGTATGGAACAAGAAGCGTAAAGGTTTTGAATTTACCGAGGGCCCTTGCGAGAGTGAGACAAAGACCACGATTCAGAAGGAAGTAAACCGCGTATTTGAGGAAAAGTTAAAACAGCATGAGCAGATTTGTGCAATCCTAACGTTGTTAAACGGTATGGATAATGTATCTGCAGATATCCGCATTGCCTTCCCGGTTCCCCTTGACAGCCAGGCAGTACAGTACACCATTTACGATACACCCGGTACCGACAGTAACTACGCAGAGCATCAGACCGTATTGATGGAAGCTTTGTCAAAGCAGAAGCAGTCCATTCTGATCTTCGTAGCAGCACCCAATAAGACAGAGGGTAGCGGAAACAACGCGCTGTTAAAATACTTAAAGGATGCAGAAGAAAAGAACAGTCGTACCAGTATTGATATTGGTCGTTCCCTTTTCGTTATCAACTGGTCCGACAGTATTGATGCAGATGCCAGAAGAGATCTTCAGCACGAAGAGATTAAATACAAGGATGACAATGCATTCTCCATTCGACTTGCAGACAAGAAGCTGTTCTTCATTTCCGCAAGATTCGGTTATGCGGCGAAGGCAGTGAGAAACGGTATCGCTTCCGAGAAGGATGAGTCCGATTTCAATAAGGGCTTAAATAATATGACCGATAAGTTCGGCGGTTTCTGCTTCCGTGAAAACAGATGCGCAATGTCCGAGTTTGCTACCAACAGCATGAACGAGCGTTGCGAAAAGGCATTAAAGGATGCACAGGAGCAGAAGGATGATGTATCGGTATTGGAAGTTGCTTCCGGTCTTTACGCGCTGGAAAGTGAAATCCTTCAGTACGGAGAGAAATATGCATCCGCAGTAAAGGCTTCCGCGATTATCGACAGCGTAGATAAGGCATTGTCAAAGCTTAGCAACCGTGCGGTTTCCTTACGTGAGAGTAACCGTGAAGAGATTCGCGAAATCGAAAAGAACATTGTGGAGCTTCGCAAGACAATCAGCGATGCCATTGAGAAGGAATACAATGCATCCTCTATGCCGGAGGGAGACGATCTTCCGGACGAAATCGGGAAAACATTGGGTTTAGACAGAGCGACTCTTTATGATACGATTGTAGGAAATACGACAAGCTACATGCACAAGGAGTTGCGTGGATGGTTCCTGGGACTTTTGGGTCGAGTAAAGGTTCGTGACAGAGATAAGGACAGCGTTCGTGATATGATTAATCATGCAATTGATGATTATACCGAGCAGTTCCTGACTCGCAGAAAGGAACTCCTTGAAAATCAGCGTGATAACTTCATGAATGCAGTAAAGCAGACCATTATGGAAAACGGTAACATCAGTGGTGCCGCAAAGAGATTCTTCCTGGATGTACCGGCTCCGCAGGTTATTAAGCCCGGTATCAGCAACTGGGGTGAATTGTACAGCTCACACTGCAGAACAGAGAAGTTCTTAATGTTTAAGGGCGAATATCTGGATAAGGCAGGCTTCATTCAGGACGTAGAGAAAATGCTGGAGGAGATTGCAGCCAGTATGTGTGATGACTACAGCAGAGACTACAGAACTGCATTGGAGAGTCTGTTGATTCAGACCAGAACACAGTTCGAAAACAATTTGGAGACCTACTCTTTGTACATGAAGGCAATGGTAGAAAATAGAGATGCCATGAAACAGTTAGGTGATCGTGTAGCGGATGTTGCTACGGAACTGTTTGAAAGTCAGAAGCAGTTAAACGACATCATCTGGAATTTGAGAATGACATCCTTCTGGTTATAAAATGATGGATACAGAAAGTCGACAGACAAAACAATATAATAAAATGACACAAACTCCGATTCCCAAGCTGGTCTTCCGGCTTGGGATTCCTACTACTATCAGTATGCTTGTGACCAGCTTATATAATATGGCGGACACTTTTTTCGTAGGAAAGTATGGTACCAGTGCTTCCGGAGCAATCGGCGTGGTGTTTGGATTAATGGCCATTATTCAGGCCTTTGGTTTTATGTACGGACAGGGTGCAGGCAGTATGAGTTCCAGAGCCTTGGGCGCCAAGGACCCGGACAGCGCATCCAAATATACCTCCACCGGATTCTTTGCCGCTCTTAGCACCGGTATGCTTATTATGGCATTGGGACTGACCTTTATTAACCCGTTGATGCGGTTGTTGGGCAGTACGGAAACCATTCTTCCCTATGCGAGAACGTACGCCTTTTTTATTCTGTTGGCGGCACCTTTGATGTGTAGCAGCTGTGTGCTCAATAATGTTCTTCGATTTGAGGGACAGGCAACCTTTTCCATGATCGGTCTTGCCACCGGAAGTATTTTAAATATTTTCGGTGACTGGATTTTGATGAGTAAGCTCCAAATGGGTGTTATGGGCGCAGGTATTTCCACTGCAGTTTCCCAAACCATCAGTTTTAGCATTTTGTTGTCCATGTATTTTCGTGGCAAAACCTCTGCCAAGCTGTCGGTAAAGAATATCTCCAAGCAATTTGGAGACCTGGTGATGATTTGCAAGACCGGTTTCCCCAGCCTGGTACGACAGGGCTTATCCAGCATCTCCACTATGATGCTGAACGACTGCGCGGGAAATTACGGAGACGCGGCGGTGGCGGCTATGTCCATCGTCAACCGGATTTGCTTCTTTACCTTCGCAACGGCGCTTGGTATCGGTCAGGGCTTCCAGCCGGTATGCGCCTTCAACTACGGAGCCAAGAAATACGGTCGTGTGCGTAAAGCATTTTTGTTTACCTTCCTGGTGGGAGAAATCTTTTTGGGAACGGTGGCGCTGGTAGGACTTCAGTTCACCGACCGTCTGGTGGGGATTTTCCGTGATGATCCGGAAGTTATCCGGATTGGAACCCTGGCGTTGGCCGCACAGTTTGGAGGACAGTTCTTTCAACCCATCTCGGTATGTACCAACATGATGTTCCAGAGTGTGGGAAAAACCGGAGTGGCTGCATTGATTTCCAGTCTTCGCAGCGGTTTGTTTTTCATACCGGTGCTATTGATTTTGTCTCACCTGTTTGGATTGACGGGCGTGCAAATCGCCCAGGCCATAGCGGATGTAATGACCACATTGGTGGCACTTCCCTTTGTACTTCCGTTTCTGAGACAGATGAAGGCACTGGAGCAACAACAAAACAATGAATAAACAATTTTCTTTCCAAGAAATCGTGTTCGGGATGAATACTATACAGAAAGAGAAGAGGATTATAAAATGAGTAAATTGCCCGGCATTACCAGAGAGGACGAAGAAAAGCGACTTCGTTACACCATTGGTATTACAGAGCAAAAATTGGAAAGCACCAAACAGAACGTGATGATGCTGGCACAGGAATTGCATGCCTTGCAGGAAGAATTTGATGAAGAAGACCGTGAGAGCCAGGCCCTTTGGCACAATACGGACGCTCGGTTTCGTCAGGTGAATCAGGAACTGCAACGTGCTTCCCAGGCCAGAAAGAAACCTTACTTTGGCCGAATTGATTTCGTGGACAAGCAGATCGGGAAGGAAGAGGTTTATTATATCGGCCGAAGTGTAATTGCCAAAAATCCGGCCCATCCGGAGGTAATTGACTGGCGTGCTCCCATTGCAGGTGTTTACTACGACAGTCAGTTGGGAGAGACGGAATACTCGGTGCGGGGAGAAGGAAAGTTTCAAATCCATCTTTCCAGAAAGCGTACCTATGAAATCGAAGAGGATGTATTAAAGGATTTCTACGATTCGGATGTGGTGGCAAATGATGAACTTCTGACCAAGTATCTGGCCAAGAGCAAGCGTGCGGTATTAAGCGAAATCATTGCGACGATTCAGCAGGAACAGAATCAGGTTATTCGAAAGAAACCCCAGCACAATCTGATTGTACAGGGAGCTGCCGGCTCCGGTAAGACAACGGTGGCAATGCATCGTATTTCCTATATTCTGTACAACTATGAAACGGAATTCGATCCCAAGGATTTCTACATTATCGGCAGTAATCAGGTGCACTTAAATTATATCACCGGTGTGTTGCCGGACTTGAATGTTTATGGCGTCTCACAGATGACCATGGAGCAGCTGTTTGTTCGCCTTTTGTATGAAGATTGGGATAAAAAATATAAGATTATTCCCGTGAAACGAGGAGTGACGCCCCCCATAAAAGGAACCGGAGAGTGGTTCCGGGATTTGGAGGATTTCTGTCGACGCCTGGAATGGAAGACGATTCCAAGGCATGATGTGCGTATGGAAAAGAACCATGTGCTTTTGCTGTCCCGGAAACACATCGAAAAGATATTAAATCAGTATGACTATTTATCCCGGGCTGACAAGATTACCAAGCTGACCGAGCACCTGATGGCCAAGCTGGAGAATGAAATCAGCGGAAAATATTATTCCTATACCGCCAACGAAAAGAAACGGCTGGTGAATTATTATGAAACTTATTTCGGGAAACGGGAGTGGAAGGGTTCTATTTTTGACCAGTACGATTTCTTTCTGGCAGAGCAGGCCCAAAAAGGTCATGTTATACCCAGACAGGAAAATATGTTTGATGTATATGATTTGGCTGCGCTGGCCTATCTGTACAAGCGATTAAAGGAAACGGAAATTATTCGGGAAGCCGGTCATGTGGTAATCGATGAAGCGCAGGACTTTGGCATGATGGCGTATTACGCCTTGAAGTATTGTTTGAGCAAGTGTACCTATACCATTATGGGGGATGTGTCCCAAAATATTTCGGTGGACTATGGCTTAAACGATTGGCAGGAACTACGGAATTTAATGCTTCCCCAGGAGTTTGATTACTTTGGTCTTTTGCAGAAAAGCTATCGAAATACAGTGGAGATTTCCGCCTATGCCACCAATATCCTGCAACACGGTACCTTCCAGGTATACCCGGTTCAGCCGATTATTCGTCATGGAGAAGAGGTAAAGACCATTGGACTTGCCACCTATGAGGGAATGCTGGCGGAAACCGTCAAAACCGTGGAGGAATGGAAGGAAAAAGGCCATGAAACCATTGCCATTATCTGTGCAGACCAGGAAGAAGCAGACCGGGTGAGCAAGGACCTTCAGGGCAAGGTAGATATTATTTGGGGCAATCCGGAGACCATGGAGTTTCATTCCGGTACGATGGTATTGTCATTGGAATACACCAAGGGTCTGGAGTTTGATGCGGTTTTGATTTTCGATGCCTCTGCCGGGAAGTATCCTATGCAGGATGGTTATGTAAAGCGATTGTACGTGGCAGCTACCAGAGCGCTACATGAACTGCGGGTATTGCATCAGGGGGAACTGACAGAGATCATTGCAACACCGGTTTCCGAATCGAAATTAAAAGAAGCGGTAATGGAGCCGGACCGACCCACCAGACCGCCTATGGAAGAAGAGGAGCTGACCCATGAAGAGGCAGCCAAACGCCTTTCCACAGAAGGGGCCGCAGAAATGGCGGAAAGAAGTAAGTATGGTCCGAAACGAATCAATGTGTCGGATTTGACCACAGCCCCTACGGTTTCCAAACGGGTTAAAATTTCCGGCAACGATACGACCCTTCCCTCTTATTTGGAGCGACGAAAGCAGGAGCTGGCGGCAGCAGGACCGGTAAAGGTGGATGCGGGAGAGTACGGAGAGATGCCGGACACCAACGATTTGCACCCTGCAGGCCACACCCGTATTGATTGCAGTGTGCGTATGTGTATGAAGGGCAACGGATATTTTGATATTCTGAGCAATTACGGAACCTTGCGTATCCAACCCTTGTCTTCGAAGGTGATTCGTATCAGCTTTACCAAGGGACAGTGGAAGAAATTGGAGGCGCCCTATGGGGAGATGGCCGGAAAGGGCGTGCGATTCCAATCCAGAGACGGCAAGGATGCTATTGAAATTCGTACCGATAAGCTGGGCCTTCGGGTGGATAAAAAGAGTGGTATTTTGGAATTTACCGACAGTAAGGGCAAGTCTTTGTTAAAGGAGCGGCTCAAAGAACCCAGGCAGATAAGCGACAACAAATGCTGGACCTTCTTTGACTGGGGGAAGAATGAGGCGCTGATTGCAAGAGGCCCTGTGGACTCGAAGTTTACAAGGCTTGGCATGTCAGCCAAATATATTTCCTTCGGACAAAAGCTGGAACGTATGGCAGGGATTTCCTCGGACAAGGGATATGAATTGTTATTCGCTCCGGGAAAGAAAATCCTATGCTGTACCATCCCCATGTATGGAAATTATGTGGCATTTGAGAATAGCGATATGATAGATTATTATTTTCGTGTGAAATATTGATGAACTTTTTCCCGAAACCATTTTCCTCAGCATACCAGGGAGTTATAATGAGGAAAATGGTTTTTTAGGTGGGAAAAATGAAAATATTAATTGTTGAGGATGAAACACTTCTGGCGGATTCCCTTCGAATGCTTTTGGAGCGAAAAGGGTTTGAAACAGAGTGTGCCTATGATGGAAAAACCGGTCTGGAATATGCGGAATTGGAAGTATATGATTTAATTCTTCTGGATGTGATGATGCCGAAAATGAATGGGTATCAGGTGGCAAAGGAACTGAGGGCCAAGCATTGTGCAACGCCCATTCTGATGCTTACGGCCAAGTCGGAGACGGAGGACCGGATTTTGGGTTTGGACTGCGGGGCGGATTATTACCTTACCAAGCCCTTTGACAGCAGAGAATTACTGGCCTGTATCAACGCATTGCTTCGAAGACAGGGCGGGCAGGTGGACGAGCTGAAATACGGCAATACCACCCTGGATTTATCGACTTGTATCCTGGCCTGCGGGGAAAAGCAGATTCGACTGAGTGAAAAAGAATTTGAAGTCATGCGGCTGCTTTTGCAGGCGGGGGAGAGAAACCTTTCCAAGGAAGCCTTGCTGGTCCGGGTTTGGGGATATGAGTCCAATGCCACGGAAAACCATGTGGAGGTTTATGTGGGATTCCTGCGGAAAAAATTGGAGGGAATCGGCTCCAATCTTCGAATTGAGTCGATTCGTCGCATGGGATATCATCTGGAGGTGACAGAGGAATGTTAAGGAGACTTCGTAGAAAGTTTGTGTTGATTAACATGACCATTGTCTCGGCCATGATGCTTCTTTTGTTTTGTCTGCTGTACTATTTTACCGGGCGAAATCTGGAGAGAGAAAGTATGCAGATGATGGCCGGAATAGCCATGAATCCACTACATATGGAGATGCCCATTGACGCAAATGAAGAGGTGAGACTCCCTTATTTCGTGGTATCCATAAATCATGCGGGAGAACGGACGGAGCAAAGCGGAGGCTTCTTTGATCTGTCGGATGAGGAACTGCTTGACCGGGTGGTACAGGAGACCTATAATACCCATACTTCCAGCGGAACCTTGCAGGAATACAAGCTTCGCTTTTTTCGGGCGCAGACTCCTCAGGGAGAATGCATTGTGTTCTCGGATATGACCAGCGAAAAAGCAACCCTTCGGAATCTTCTGCGCACATTTTTGATGATTGGTGGGATTGGTTTTTTGGGATTTTTGGGAATCAGTATTCTGTTGGCTTACTGGGCGGTACGACCGGTGGAGGAGGCCTGGATGAAGCAAAAGCAGTTTGTGGCAGATGCTTCCCATGAATTGAAAACACCCCTGACGGTGATTATGACGGATGCGGAATTAATCTGTCAGCCCGATTGCCCTATGGAGGAAAAGGCACAATTGGCCGCAAATGTATTGACCATGTCCAAACATATGAGACACCTGGTGGAGCATATGCTGGAGCTGGCACGCATGGATAGCGGTGCCATGAAAGAGAAACAGGAAAGAATAAATGTAAGTCAGGTTTTTTCCGATGAGGCCATGCTGTTTGAGCCGCTGTTTTTTGAGAAAAACCTGTTGTTTACCTATCAGGTGACACCGGATATTGCAATGAATGG
>DCGY01000097.1:26601-27405 GCA_002314715.1 Lachnospiraceae bacterium UBA1766
CAACGCAAATGAAGCAGCTGGTGGATATTTTGCTGGATAATGCCGCAAAGTATTCCACACCGGGAGGAAAAACCAGGCTGTTTTTTTCCATGACAAACAAAAAGAAGTGTCGGCTGGAGGTGGAAAACCAGGGAAGCCCAATCGATGAGGAGGATATGAAGCATTTGTTCAAACGATTTTATCGTGTGGACACTTCCCGTACGGGGGGAAGCGGCTTTGGCTTGGGGTTGTCCATTGCACTGGGTATTGTAAACGACCATAATGGGAAGATATGGGGAGAAAGCGTTGGCGGATATAATCGCTTTTTTGCAGAATTCCCAATCATACACGAAAACAAAAAACCGAAGGGCTAAGCCTTTCGGTTTTTTTACGCCTGAGATTTCACAAAATGTTCACACAAGGACCGCTTTTTTTCAGTTTCTTTTCAGCATTCCCGCATACAATTTTATCTAGAATAAATCATGAATGGGAGGTTCTTTTTATGATCACAGTAGAACATGTAACCAAATATTATGGTGATCATTTGGCTGTGGATGATCTTTCTTTTGAAATATCCGACGGTCATGTTTACGGTTTCCTGGGACCAAACGGAGCCGGCAAGTCTACTACGATGAATATGATTACCGGTTGCTTATCTGCGACGGAAGGATATATCCGCATCGATGGTCACGATATCTTCGACGAGCCTATGGAGGCAAAAAAACTGATTGGCTATTTGCCGGAGCATCCGCCCCTTTATTTGAGCGAGACCCCTCAGGATTACCTGATTTTTGTGGGAAAAGCCAAGGGTCTGCGTGGAGCGCA
>DCGY01000008.1 GCA_002314715.1 Lachnospiraceae bacterium UBA1766
CAAATCCCGGATGTTACACCACTTGTTCCATTTTGACCGCTTATCCTTTGGTAAAGGAAGGTCTGATTGATGTGGATACCCTGATTGTGGATGCAAAGTCAGGTACCTCCGGAGCGGGAAGAGGTGCAAAGGTTGCAAATCTTTTCTGCGAAGTAAATGAAAATATGAAAGCCTACGGTGTGGCCGGTCATCGTCATACTCCCGAAATCGAGGAACAGCTTGGCTATGCAGGCAATTGTGAGGTGACCATTAATTTCACCCCTCATCTGGTTCCCATGAACAGAGGAATTCTTGCTACCGAATATGCTACCTTAAAGAAAAAAGCAGACGGAACACTTCCTACCTACGATGAAGTAAAGGCTGTTTACGATAAGTACTATGCAAGCGAGAAATTCGTCCGTGTATTGGATAAGGGTGTTTGCCCTGAAACCAAATGGGTGGAAGGAAGTAATTATGTAGACATCAATTTTGTGATTGATGAGCGAACCGGACGTGTTATCATGATGGGTGCTTTGGATAATCTGGTAAAGGGTGCGGCAGGACAGGCAGTTCAGAATATGAATTTGCTTTTCGGATTACCGGAGAGTGAAGGCCTTGAACTGGTTCCTTGTTTCCCGTAAAAAAAGATTTCCTTTTTGAAAAGAAAAATGTTATAATTATAAGATGCCCGTTTGCGTTCCGAGAAGCAGTCCGGTTGCGTAGGGTGGAAAATACGAGATAAGAAACAGAGAGATTAGAAAAATGCAGGAAAAAAAGTTCGAAGTTCGCACTATGACAATTGAAGATTATCAGGGATTACATGATTTATGGATGACCATTCATGGATTTGGTATCCGAAGTATTGATGATTCAAGAGTTGGTGTGGAGCGTTTCCTGAAAAGAAACCCTACCACCAGCGTGGTGGCTGTGGCCGAGGACGGTTCTATCGTAGGAGGTATTCTTTGCGGACATGACGGAAGACGCGGTTGCCTTTATCATGTATGTGTGAGAGAAGATTACCGAAGACTTGGAATCGGTAAGGCAATGGTAGTTCATTGTATGAACGCGCTAAAAGAAGAAGAAATAAATAAGGTGAGTCTGATTGCGTTTACGGTAAACGATATCGGAAATGCTTTTTGGCACTGCATCGGTTGGACAAAGCGTGAGGACTTATTCTATTATGATTTTACACTGAATGAGGCAAATATCACTGCATTTAATAAGTAGTGACGAGAGGAGAACATGATGAAACAAATCGAAGGCGGAATAACCGCAGCAAAGGGTTTTGAGGCAGCCGGCGTGGAAGCCGGTGTGAAATATAAGAATCGTAAGGACATGGCCATGATTTACAGCCAGGCACCTTGTAAAGTAGCGGGTACCTTCACTACCAATGTGGTAAAGGCTGCACCTGTTCTCTGGGATATGGACGTGGTAGAGAATTCTCCTTTTGCACAGGCTGTCGTAGTGAACTCCGGTATCGCAAATGCTTGTACCGGTAAGCAAGGTATGGATGCATGTAAGGCAGAAGCAGAACATGCAGGGGAATTGTTGGGAATTCCGACGAATTCGGTATTGATCGGTTCTACCGGTGTAATCGGTATGCAGATGCCGGTTGATCGTCTGAAGAACGGTATTTCCCTTCTGGCAGCAGCCAAGAAGGATACCTTGGAAGCCGGCCTGGAAGCGGCAAAAGCAATTATGACCACTGATACCATTCATAAGCAGATTGCGGTGAATTTTGAAATTGACGGAAAGACCGTAACCATGGGCGCTATGTGCAAGGGTTCCGGTATGATTCATCCCAATATGTGCACTATGTTGGGTTATGTTACCACGGATGCCAATATTTCAAAGGAACTTTTGACCAAGGCAGTAAAGAGAACGGTTGTGGATTCCTTTAATATGGTCAGCGTTGACGGAGATACTTCCACCAATGATACCCTCTTGGTATTGGCAAACGGTTTGGCCGGTAATAATGAAATAAACAAAGAAGATGAGAATTATAAGATTTTCTGTGAGGCACTTGATTTTGTGACCGTATTCCTGGCTAAGAAGATGGCCGGCGACGGAGAGGGCGCGACTGCTCTTTTTGAGACCAAGGTTGTGAACGCAAAGAGCAAAGAAGAGGCGAGAATTCTGGCGAAGTCCGTAATCTGTTCTTCCTTAAGCAAGGCGGCAATTTACGGACATGACTGTAACTTCGGCCGTTTCCTCTGCGCATTGGGTTATTCCGGTGTAAAGTTTGATCCCGACCATGTGGATTTGTTCTTCGAAGGAAACGGTATGCGTATTCAGGTATTCGGTGACGGAGCTCCCTGCGCATACAGCGAAGAAGAGGCTACCAAGCTCTTATCTGCTCCGGAAGTTACCGTATATGTGGATATGCACTCCGGTGATGCACAGGCTACCGCATGGGGTTGTGATTTAAGCTATGATTATGTAAAAATCAATGCGGATTACAGAAGTTAAAAAGAGGCTGTATTTTAAAATTCATCTAAGGTAAATACATAGGTTTCCGCATTTTTTGCGGAAACCTATCGTCGCTAATAAAGAACAATTCAATGAAGAAGATTTGAGAGGTAAATCATGGAAAAAGACATGCAGGAAGTATTAAAAAAAGCAGAGGTGTTAATTGAGGCATTGCCTTATATTCAGAAGTTTAATCGAAAGATTATCGTTGTGAAGTACGGTGGAAGCGCTATGAGCAACGAGGAACTTCAGAAGAACGTAATCAAGGACGTAACCCTTTTGAAATTGGTAGGTTTTAAACCGATTATTGTACATGGTGGCGGAAAGGAAATCAGCCGCTGGGTTGGAAAAGTGGGAAAGGAAGCACAGTTTATCAACGGTCTGCGTGTAACCGATGAGGAAACCATGGAAATTGCGGAAATGGTACTTGGCAAGGTTAACAAGCAGCTTGTCAGCATGGTTCAGGAGTTGGGTGTAAATGCAATCGGATTAAGCGGTAAAGATGCCGGACTTTTACATGTGGAAAAGAAGTATTCCAACGGACAGGATATCGGTTTCGTGGGAGAAATCAACCAGGTAAATCCCAAGGTATTGTATGACCTTTTGGAGAAGGATTTCCTGCCGATCGTATCCCCCATCGGATTGGATGACGATTTCCAAACCTATAACATTAATGCAGACGATGCAGCCTGCGCAATTGCTAAGGCAGTCGGTGCAGACAAACTGGTATTCCTGACCGATATCGAGGGACTTTACAAGGATATCAACGATAAGTCTTCCTTTATCAACAGAATTACCGCTTCCGATGCGGATAAGTTGATTAGCGATGGATTTATCGGTGGTGGTATGCTACCGAAGTTGAACAACTGTACCTCCGCTATCAAAAACGGTGTAAACAGAGTGCATATTTTGGATGGACGTATTCCTCACAGTATGTTATTGGAAATCTTTACCAATAACGGTATTGGTACTGCAATTGTAAACGACAACGACATTATCTAATTGCGAGACGGAGAAAAACGATGGAAATGAAACAGTATATTGAAGAAGCGGAGGCAGCATTATTACATACCTACAATCGTTATCAGATTGTTTTGGACAAAGGAGACGGCGTAAATCTTTACGATATGGACGGAAAGCGCTATTTGGACTTTGTAGGTGGTATTGCAGTATTTGCCCTGGGATACAATAACAAAGAATACAATGATGCTTTAAAGAATCAGATTGATAAATTGATTCATACCTCCAATTATTATTACAATGTACCTGCAATCGAGGCAGCAAAGAAATTAAAAAAAGCTTCCGGAATGGATCGCGTATTTTTTACCAACTCCGGAGCGGAAGCAAACGAGGGCGCAATTAAGGCGGCTCGTAAATATGCTTTTTTAAAGGACGGCTGTAATGACCATGAGATCATTGCACTTGAGCATTCCTTCCACGGACGTACCATGGGTGCGCTGGCTGTAACCGGTAATCCCAAGTATCGTGAGCCCTTTGAGCCTTTAATCGGACATGTTAAGTTTGGACAGATGAATGACTTTGAAAGCATTGCATCTCAGGTTACCGAAAAGACCTGTGCGATTATGCTTGAGCCTGTACAGGGAGAAGGCGGACTGGTTCCGGCTACGGAGGAATTCCTTAAGAAGCTTCGTGCTCTGTGTGATGAGAAAGATATTCTTTTGATTTTTGATGAAGTACAGTGCGGTATGGGTCGAACCGGTGTTATGTTTGCATGGCAGCGCTATGGAGTAAAGCCGGATATTATGACTTCCGCAAAGGCACTTGGCTGTGGTGTTCCTGTGGGTGCGTTTATGATGACAGAGCGTGTGGCACAGTCTTCTCTTACCAGCGGAGATCATGGTACCACTTATGGCGGTAATCCCCTTGCTACAGCAGCCGCAAATAAGGTTTTGGAAATTTATGAGAGGGACAACATAGTAGGTCATGTACAGGAAACAGCGCCTTACCTTTGGGAGAAGCTGGATGCAATATTACAGAAGTTTGATTGCATTACCGAGCACAGAGGCGTAGGCTTTATGCAGGGTCTTGTATTTGACAGACCGGTAGGTCCTATTATCAACAAAGCTTTGGAAAAGGGCTTGTTGTTAATTAACGCAGGCGCAAATATTATTCGTTTTGTACCTCCGTTGGTTATTACCAAAGAGAATATTGATGAGATGGTTGCAATTCTTGAAACATGTGTTGAGGAAGAAGTATGCATTTAAAGCGAAGATTAACTTCTGTGGTTCTGGTGGTTGCCATGGTTGCGTTAACTATCTGGGGGAGTCAGGTCGAATTGCCGGAGGTTTCCCCAATGCAGGAGGAACCAATCGGCTTTACCAGTCAGAAGGAAACATTGTATTTTTGGTATACCGATGATTCCATGACAAATTATATTAATAATGCTGCTGTGAATTTCGGAAAAACGGAGAATGTTCGTATTATTCCTGTATTAAAGGAATGCGATAACCTTTTGGATGAAATAAACCGGGCCAGTCTGGACAGCCACGAAAAGCAGTTTCCGGATATGTATCTGATTGATAACAATGATCTGGAAAAGGCCTATCTTTCGGGCTTGGCAGGTACGGTCAATGATTTGGAACAAATTTTAAATGAGGAATATTTTCCGAAGACCGCGCTTTCTGCAGTTACCTACCGGAATCATCTGGTAGGATATCCGCTATATTATGAAACCAGTGCATTGTTATATAATAAAACCTATCTGGAATTGTGGAAGACCCAGCAGGAAAATAAGGTTGTGGAAGAAGAACAGCCAATGGAAGAGGCTTCCGATACCGAGACGGAGGGGGAAGAAAACAACGAGGAAGCAGTTTCGGAGATACCTGCGGAATTGATTGTTACGGAAGAAGGACTACCCAAATCCATTGAAGGTATTTTGCATGTAGCGGATAATTTTGAGGCACCGGAAGGTGTAGAAGGTGTATTTAAGTGGGCTGTATCCGATATTTTCTTTAACTACTGGTTTGTTGGTAAATATTTGGTGGTAGGTTCCGATTCCGGTGATGATAAGAGCAATATTGATGTCAACAATGAACAGACAAAAGAGTGTCTGCAGGTTTATCAGGATTTGAATCAGTATTTTTCCATCGAATCAAATACCGTCCATTCCGATACAATTATGCAGGATTTTATTGAAGGAAAGATGGTATTTACCATTGCTTCCACCGGAGCCGTGAAGCAATTGGAGGAAGCAACAAAGGAAGGTCTTTTTCCTTATGAGTACGGAATCGCTACCTTGCCGGATGTGAGTTTGGAATTACAGAGCCGTGCATTATCGGTTACCAGTGCGGTGGCAATTAACGGTTATTCCATGCATCAGGGAACGGCCAATCGATTTGCGGCTTATTTAACCAACACAATGGCCGATGAATTGTATATTCGTACCGGAAAGGTTTCCGGCAATAAGAAAATAGTCAATGCAAATAAGAACCTGGATGTCTTCTTTGAAGAGTATTCCAAAAGCGTTTCTTTGCCGAAGATGATGGAAATCGGTAATTTATGGTTGCAGCTGGAAGCGCTGTTTGCAAAGGTATGGAACAGTGCGGAAATTGCACCGTTATTGTCCGATTTGGAAACACAAATTGCGACGCAAATTAATATATCGTAAATGAATAACAAACCAATCATAGGGGAAATATAATATACTACAACGAAAGGTGGTATGTTCCTATGATTGGTTTTTTGATTGCTATGATTTCCGGTGCATTAATGAGTATTCAGGGAGTGTTTAACACACAGGTGACAAAAGAAACCGGGATTTGGGTTGCAAGTGCTTTTGTTCAGGTCAGTGCATTGGTGGTATGTTTGCTGGCTTGGGCGATTCAGGATCGAAGTCCCTTTATGAAATTATGTCAGGTACAGCCAAGATATATGCTGTTGGGCGGAGCAATGGGGGCTTTTATTACTTATACCGTAATCAAGGCTATGGATCTTTTGGGGCCCGCAAAGGCAGTGATGATTATTGTGATTGCCCAGCTTTTGGTGGCGTATTTCGTAGAGTTGCTGGGAATTTTCGGAGTGGAAAAGCAACCCATATCTTTGCGTAAAATCATTGGTATGGCATGCGCTGTTTTGGGAATTGTGATATTTAAGTGGAAATAGCTTGTAAACCGAAATCATTTCCATTACAATGTTTTTGTCAGGAAAAATCTATAGCGATGATTCTCTTTCGAAAGGAGAGTCATACGTATGTTAAAAAGAAGTTGTCTGCTTTTTCTGGTTATATCAATTCTAATATTGGGTGGCTGTAAGGATTACGATTCCATCGAAATTCAAACAGATGCTTCTTCCCATGAGTCAGAATCCATACAGCTTGAAACGCAAGAACCTCAGATAATCTATGTATATGTTTGCGGCGCCGTGGAAAATCCGGGCGTCTATGCCATGCCTATGGGCAGCCGGGCGGATTATGCATTGTATCTGGCAGGTGGTTTTCGTGAGGATGCGAAAACCGATGAGGTGAATTTGGCAAAAGTGGTATCCGACGGAGAGAAAATCAGCTTCCCTACCATGGAAGAAGCAAATCAGACACAGACAAATACACAAAGCAAAAAAGTAAATATTAACACAGCGGATGAGACACTGCTTTGTACACTTACCGGAATCGGCAGTGGGCGAGCCAAGGATATTATTCGCTATCGGGAAAAAAACGGACTCTTCCAATCCATCGAGGATTTGATGAAGGTGAGCGGAATCAAAGAGTCTGTTTTTGAGAAAATAAAAGAAGATATTACAACTGGTTTTTAGAAAGGGGCTTCCATGTCTAGAAAAGTTTTGGTAGTAGATGACGAGAAGTTAATTGTGAAAGGAATTCGGTTCAGCTTAGAACAGGATGATATGCAGGTGGATTGTGCCTATGACGGAGAAGAGGCATTGGAATTCGCAAAAAATAATACATATGACATTATTTTGCTGGATGTAATGTTGCCCAAATTAAACGGTCTGGAAGTGTGCCAGCAGATTCGTGAATTTTCGGATGTCCCAATTATTATGCTCACGGCGAAAAGTGAGGATATGGACAAAATTATGGGGTTGGAATTCGGCGCAGACGATTATATTACGAAGCCCTTTAATATTTTGGAAGTAAAAGCCAGAATCAAGGCAATTATGAGACGTGTGGAAACCAAAAAGACTACCGGACAGAAGGAAAGCGGCAGAATTATTGAAAGTAAGGAGCTTCGTCTGGATCAGGACGGAAAGCGTGCTTATATTGCAAATAAGGAAATAGGACTCACCTCCAAGGAATACGAGGTTTTGGAGCTTTTGATGCTGAATCCAAACAAAATATACAGCAGAGAGCAACTGCTAAAACTGGTGTGGGGCAGTGATTATCCGGGGGATGTTCGTACGGTGGATGTGCATATTCGAAGACTCCGGGAAAAAATCGAGGCAAATCCCAGCGCCCCTCATTATGTGCATACAAAATGGGGCACCGGTTACTATTTTATGAACCTATAGAACGAATTAAGGTAGCTTATGGAAGAACGATTTCAGTGGATATTGGAAAAATTGAAGAGAATGATATCCCTTAAAAGTTTGCGAACCAGAGTGTTTTTGCTGATTATGTTGGCAGGTATCGTGCCCAGTATTATGATGCGTTACGGTATTTTGAACAATTATGAGAAGCGTGCTGTGGATTTACGTGCGGCCACGGTGCAAAGCCAGCTAAAGATAGTGGCAAATCACCTGACCAGCAATAATTATTTGAGCAACTATACCTCGGAAGAGCAAAGCTTTCTGGCGTCTGCGGATGTCATTGAGGCAGAATTGGAAATGCTGTCGAACCTTTATGAAGGACGTGTTATGATTATTAACCGTAACTGTCGTATTGTAAAAGACGTGTATGGTATCAGTCAGGGAAAAACCATGATTTCCGAGGAGGTAATCAAATGCCTTCGCGGAGAGAATACGGTTCATTACGACAAAGAACATGGCTTCATTGAAATGACAACGCCAATTGTTCGTACGGTTACGGAAAGCGACGGAAAAACCAAAACCCAGGTAATTGAGGGTGTAATGTTGACCAGTGTTTCCAATGACAGTATTGTGGCCACCATGGATATTCTGAGCCAAAAGGCGATGACGTTGGAATGTATCATGATTCTGATTATTGTATTTCTGGCATATCTGGTTTCTCTTTTTATTACCAGACCCTTTGAAAAGGTTGCAGAGCAGTTTAAACAGGTCAAAGAAGGCTTTAAAGAGGATACGGTTTCCGTACCCGATTATGCAGAAACCGTACATATTGTGGAGGCCTTCAATGAAATTGTTAAAAAAATGAAGGCTCAGGACCAGTCCAGACAGGAATTTGTTGCGAATGTGTCCCATGAGTTGAAAACTCCCATGACCTCCCTGAAGGTTTTGGCAGATTCGCTTGTGATGCAGGAGAATGTTCCGGCAGAATTATACAAAGAGTTTATGACCGACATGGTTTCCGAAATCGATCGTGAGAATCAGATTATTACGGATTTGTTGGCGTTGGTTAAGCTGGAAAACAGTGTGCAACAGTTAAATGTTGCCACAATCAATGTAAATGACATGACGGAATTGATTTTAAAGCGTTTACGCCCGATTGCACGGAAAAAGGATATCGAAGTAACCTTTGAAAGCAAACGTGTGGTGGAGGCCTCCATTGACGAGGTTAAGGTGACGCAAATTCTTACCAATCTGGTGGAGAATGCGATTAAGTATAATATCGATCATGGTTGGGTAAAAGTAATTTTGGATGCCGACCATCAATATTTCACTTTTGAGGTCAGTGATTGCGGAATGGGAATTCCGGAAGAGTCCCTGTCGCATATCTTTGAGCGATTTTATCGAGTGGACAAATCGCATTCCAGGGAAATCGGAGGTACGGGACTTGGTTTGGCGATTACCCGAAGTGCAGTACTTGCGCATAAAGGTTCTATCACGGTAACCAGTACGGTAGGAGAGGGAACCACCTTTAAGGTGAAAATTCCGCTGAAATATATACCGGAATAGCAAAAACAGGAAGCGAAAGAGCATTGGTGAAAAATATGAATAGAAGAAAATGGATGTGTGGCTTCCTCCTGTTGATACTCCTATTGGGAGCGGGATGCGGTCAAACACAAGTGGATTATTCAGGTGCTACGCAAATTTTTTATGTAAATAATACAGAAACCAAAGTGGTGGGGGAAGAATATGCCATTCAATCGGAAGGAGTGGAAGCACAGCTCAATGAACTGATGAATGCGCTTGCCAAGCTGCCGGAAAAGGTCTCTATGAAAGCACCCCTGTCTATGGGATTTCATGTGTTGGGAACAAAATACGAAGATGGTCGTTTCACCATTGATGTGGACGAAAAATATAAGGAATTACAGGGAACTACGGAGGTTTTGGTACGTGCTGCCATTGTGCGCACCTTGTGCCAGATTCCGGAGGTAAACTTTGTGCAGATTACGGTTGAAGGCGCGCAATTGTTTGATGCGGTAGGTGAGCTGGTGGGTTGGATGAACAAAGACCAGTTTATTCAAAACGACGGAAATGAAATTAATACATTTGAATTGACTCGTGTAAAGCTGTATTTTGCAAATGAAACCGGGGATGCTATAATCGGTGCTTATCGCGAAAAAAGATATTCTACCAATACACCTTTGGAGAAATTTGTGGTGGAGGAATTGATTGCAGGACCGAGTGGTCAGATCAGCGGCCTGTATCCTACCATTAACAGTTCTACCAAAATTATTAATATTATGACCAAGGATGGAATCTGTTACGTGAATCTGGATGAGAACTTTCTGGCAGTGACCGGTAATGTTTCTACAGAGGTTGCGGTATATTCCATTGTGGATTCCCTGGTGGAACTAACCAATATCAATAAAGTTCAGATTTTGATTAATGGAGAGGTGCCTGAGAAATTCGGCAATAAACCCTTTGAAAGGAATCTGGATATTGTAACTACTTTATAGTGAAAGCGAAAGAGGGAATATGCGGTTTCGAATGAAACGTCCGTTATTGCTTCTTTGTGTATGTCTGGTGCTCCTGGGTGCTTTACGATTGTGGGCAGGCAGGAGCGCATTGCGGACCGGGGATTGGCCGGACTTTGACACGGAAATTGTGTTGGAAGGCCGAATTATCCAAAAGAAGCAAAATACTTTTCTGATTGATTCCATTACTTTTCTAGACAGCGATTCTGCTGTCAAACAATCCATTCAATTACAATGTGAATATCCGTCGGAAGGCTCCGACGAAATAAAACTGGGCAGGCGGGTACGGCTGCTTGGTCAATTGCGCGCTTTTTCGGAGGCAACCAATCCGGGGCAATTTAATCAAAAAACCTATTATGAAAGCCAGGGGATTGCAGGACGTCTGTGCCGGGTGCAATATATGGGGGGAAGTGGAAGCTTTTCGCGTTTTCGTGAGGGGTTATTTTGTCTGCAAAAATATCTGGAACAAAGGGTGAATAAAATATTTCCGGAAAAAGAAGCGGGGATTATGAATGCACTTTTACTGGGAGACAAAGAAGAACTGGACCGGGATATAAAGGATTTGTATCGCAGAAACGGGATTATACATATTTTAAGTATTTCCGGGCTGCACATCTCTTTTTTGGGACTTCTGATGTTTCGTCTCTTGAAAAAATTGGGGTGCCCAAATTGGCTTTGTGCCCTTTTTTCGGCCGGACTGCTGATATGCTACGGGATTATGACCGGAATGAGTGTTTCTTCTGTTCGGGCGATTGGTATGTTTTTGATACAAATGATAGGCTTGCTGGTAGGAAGAACTTATGATCTTTTGACGGCATGGGGACTTTTGGGAGCGGCAATGATTGCGGTAAATCCTTCCTATCTGATGCACTCCGGCTTCCTTTTATCCTATTCTTCCCTGTTGGGAATTGGCACGGTTTATCCCCAATTGGCAGAAAGTGGGAAGAAAAAGAAAGGCATTGGTGCAGTGAAAGATGCGGTTCTGGGAGGTCTTTCCATCGCCCTGACCAATTTACCGATTCAACTGTTGTTTTCTTATGAAGTACCGGTATGGTCTGTGGCAATCAATATCGTGGTAATTCCTTTTTTATCCCTGTTGGTTATTTGTGGATTTCTGGCAATGCTGGTTCCGGGCTTGGGCTTTCTGGGAATTATCGATATTGGAATCCTGAGTGGATATGAATGGCTTTGCCGACTGGTAGACAGTTTTTCACTTCGCAGCTGGAACCCCGGGTGTCCGGCCCTTTGGAAATGGATTCTCTATTATGTGTTTTTGCTTTTGGAAGTGAGGATATTATATCAGCTGAAGCGTTATGGAAAGCTTCATCGTGGAGATCGGAGCAAGAGGGCAAGATGGTTTCGCAGATATGGGAAGCGGATTCGTTTGGGAGTATGTACGACCATGCTATGTCTGCCACTCCTGTTTTTGCCCTTTGGAATCGCGGGAGAAGTAACCTTTCTGGATGTGGGACAGGGCGATGGAATTTTTATGCGAAGTGACAGGGGAGAGGTTTTTTTGATGGATGGAGGAAGCAGTAACCAGAAAAACCTGGCAGATAATATTCTGATTCCCTTTCTAAAATACAAGGGGGTAAGGCATATTGATGGGATATTCCTAAGCCACGCAGATGAAGATCATATCAATGGAATTCTGCAATTGTTTGAATTGGCCGGGGACGAACAGATACGAATAGACAGATTGTTTTTACCGAAAAGAGATACGACAGGAGAAGAATTTGAAACACTTTTGGAAGCGGTGGAGATTTACGGATCATGGCATCCGGTGGAAATTTATGAACTGGCGGCGGGAGATCGGATTTCTTTTGATGGGGGATTCTTTGAAATTATCGGACCGACACAAAACAATTCCGCCTGGGAACAGAACGAGGCATCTCTTTGTATTTTGCTGCAAATGGGCAAAAAACACCCCTTCCGCATGCTGTTATCCGGAGATACAGAGGGAAGGGGAGAAGAAAATCTGTTGGAATATTTGCGTGAGCATCCTACAGAGGTTATGGTGCTGAAGGTTGCCCATCATGGTTCGAAATACAGTACTTCCCGGGAATTACTGGAACAGCTAAAACCTCAAATAGCGGTTATTTCCTGCGGAAAAAGAAATTCCTATAAGCACCCCCATGAAGAATTGCTGGAAAGACTCATACAGGCAAACAGCATCCGGTTACGCACGGATGAAAAGGGTGCCATTACGTTTCGACAGCATTGGGGAAGATTGTACTGGTCTACATTTCGAGACGGTTGATTGAAAATTATAATACAGACAGAATGAGCAATTCCACACTGATTACATCACCCAACCGACCGGTTTTTACTGCTTCCTCAGCCTCTACACATTGGCGTACGGCATTGTTTAACTGGGAAACTTTAAAACGACTGGCCTGACTGATGTATTTGTTTACGAAGTAGGGTGGAATTTCGACTTTTTTGGCAATATCCTGGTTGCCGAAACCACGATGCTTCAATTCTTTTACCTGTAAAAGAATGTTGCATTGGCGGGCAATCAGAAAGAGGATTCGCATGGGAGCCTCCCGAAGGGCAATCAGCTCGTAATACAGTTCCAGGGCCTTTTGGGTATCCTTTACGGAAATGGCATCAATCATGGCATAGATATGATTGGTAATCTGCGGAGTACAAATGGTCTCGATATCCTCGGCAGTAATAACATCGGAATCCAGACAATAGGAAATCAGTTTTTCCAGCTCTGTCTGGATGTTCTCCATGTCGGTACCAGTTTTGGAAAGAAATAACTGAGCATTGTTTTCCGTAATGCGCTTGCCTTCTTTTGCCAAAGTGGAAGCCACCCAACGTTTTAAGGTATTCTCATCCTGGGCGCCGAATTCCACCGCAATCCCTTTGGATTGAACGGTTTTAAACAATTTGCTTCGGGCATCCACATCACTCTCGGTGAAGACAAAGAAGGTGGTTTCGTTACAGTCTTCCAAATAGGCAGCCAGCTTTTCACCGGCAGAGGAGAATAGGCCGGAATCATTGATAAAAATAACCCTTCGCTCAGCCAGAAATGGCATGGTTTCCGCCAGGTCAATGATTTCTCCTACCGGAATGCCTTTTCCCTCATAAAAGTGGGTATTCATTTCATCGTCCCCGGCTAAAGCGGCACGAAGCTTCTCTGTATATTGGCGCTTCAAATAGCGTTCGTCTCCGTACAGAAGATAGATGTTCTGAAATTGGTTTTCTTTTATGTGATGTATTATGCGCTGCATAGTTTTCCTCGTTTCCGAGAAATATTATATCATAGACCGGATATAATGAAAACAACAGGATTATGAGACCGGTTTAATGTACTTTATTTCTGCTATTCTGAATTCAACAAAGGAAGCCCGCCTTTCATGGAAAGGGAGAAACACCTTTACAGAAATTAAAATCATTGGGATGAAAAATTAAGAATTTGGAATTGTGGGAGGAAAAGAAAAATGAGAAAAATTATGAAGTCGAATGTTGCGTTTGGAGTGATTACCGCATTGTTAATAGTATTTATTTTCTTTTGTATGTATCAGACCGTAAAGGGAAATGAGAAAACAGGCACCGATGAACGGGAAATGTTTTTCCGGGCAAAAGAGGCACAGCTTTTGGCAGATACACGGGCTTATTTAACCGAAGAGGGCTTTTATAACAGCGGCGTGACATTGACCAGAGTTGTGGACGGGGAGGGCAACAGAGAGTATACCATTACCATTCATCACGGAAGAATTGACCGAATGGAAGAGGAAGAAAGAGAGGACCTTCGGAAGGATCTTTCCACCCTTTGTTTTCAGGAGGATCATTGTACTTTTCAACATGATTTTTTGCTTATAAATTAAGAAAAGAAAACAAGAAATGGAATGACATTTTCGGCAAAAAGAGGTATACTTTACCCATAATGTTTTTGTTGGGAGGTTTGTATGGCATTTGATCCAAAACCACAGGAAATTTACAGACATTTCAAAGGAAATCTTTACCAGATTGTTACCCTTGCGGAGCATTCCGAAAGTGGAGAAGTACTTGTGATTTATCAGGCTCTTTATGGGAATTTCAAAGTATATGCGAGACCACTTTCCATGTTTACCGGTCTTGTAGACAAACAGAAGTATCCGGATGCGAAACAGGAATACCGTTTCGAAAGGGTAACTGACGATGCAGATATTCAGAAGGCTCCGGTAAGTCCAAAAACGCAGGAATCACAGGAAATTTCGGAAACTCCGGAAACAGAAAATAAGGAAACATCATCAGAAGAACCCCAGCTGGATCCCATGCTGGTCAAATTTATGGATGCAGAAACCTACGAGGAGAAACTGGATATCCTGAATTGCATGCATTCTCGCATTACGGACGAGATGATTACTACCATGGCCATTGTTTGTGATGTGGAGGTTGCAGAAGGAGAATTGGAAGAGCGATACAGAGAACTTCGTAATTGTCTGGTGACTTTGGAGAAATACGAGTGCAATCGTCTGCGCTAAAGGGCGTTTGGGGAGAAAATTGATATGAAATATCAGCGAATCGTGCGGGGAGAATTCCTGGACCGTCCCAATCGCTTTATTGCCCATGTTAAGGTTGATGGGGTGGTGGAAACCGTTCACGTAAAGAATACCGGCAGGTGCGGAGAACTTTTGATCCCGGGCTGTGAGGTTTATTTGGAGAAAAGTGATAATCCTACCCGAAAAACAGCTTACGATTTAATAACGGTTCGAAAGGGAAAACGTTTGGTGAATATGGATTCCCAAGCACCCAATCAGGTGGTAAGGGAATGGCTGGAAACCAAAAAGCTGTTTCCGGAAATGACGCTTCTGCAGCCGGAAAAGACTTATGGAAAGTCCCGAGTGGATTTTTATTTGGAAACAACAACAGAAAAAGTATTTATTGAGGTGAAGGGTGTGACCAGAGAACAGGATGATATTGTCTGTTTTCCGGACGCACCTTCTGAACGTGCAATCAAACATTTGGGAGAACTGATGGAAGCGAAAAAACAGGGCTATCGCGCCATTGTTTTTTTCGTGATTCAGATGGAGAATGTCCGGTATTTCACGCCGGATGTGGAGCGACATGAAGCATTTGCGAGGAAACTGCGCGAAGCGGTGGCCGCAGGTGTGGAGGTGCTGGCTATGGAGTGTAAGGTGCAAACGGATTCCTTGACAATTCATAGAGAGGTGCCAGTCAGCCTGGATGGGAAAGAACCGGTTCCGGGAGACGACGGTGGACAGCCCGCATCTGCGTTTGATTTGACGGAGATTATTTCGCCCTTACAGGATTGGTACGCAGAAAACAAAAGAAGCCTGCCCTGGAGAGAAAATATCTCGCCTTACCGGGTATGGATATCCGAGATTATGCTGCAACAGACAAGGGTCGAAGCGGTAAAGCCCTATTTTAAGCGTTTCATGGAACGGTTACCCCAAATCAGTGATTTGGCTCATGTGGAAGATGAGGAATTACTGAAGCTATGGGAAGGTCTTGGGTATTACGGCAGGGCCCGAAATCTAAAGATTGCGGCCAATCAAATATTGGATGACTACCATGGAGAACTTCCCGGCGATTTGAAAGAACTTTTGAAATTACAGGGAATCGGAAGTTATACGGCAGGAGCCATTGCTTCCATTGCATTTGGACTGCCATATCCTGCTGTGGACGGAAATGTGCTTCGTGTGCTTTCAAGACTTCGAAAAGACGAAAGACGCATTGATGATGCCAAGGTGAAAAAGGCGGTGGAGGAAGAACTGACAGCAATTATGCCACAGGCCAACCCGGGTGTGTTCAATCAGGCTCTGATGGAGTTGGGGGCCTGCGTCTGTGTGCCAAACGGAGAGCCTGTTTGCACGGATTGTCCGATTCAGCACCTTTGTCAGGCACACCGGGAACAGGTGGAAAGTGAGTATCCCAAGAAGGAAAAAGCAAAGGCACGAAAAATAGAGAAAAAAACGGTCCTGATTCTAAAAGATAAGGACCAGGTGGTGCTTCGAAAAAGACCGGAGAAGGGACTCCTGGCGGGAATGTATGAGCTGCCCTGGTTAGAGGGACATGTCTCGGTGGAAGAGGTTGTACAATATCTGGGGACAAAGGGATTATCCGCCATTCGCGTTCAAAAGTTAACGGATGCCAAGCATATTTTTTCGCACATTGAATGGCACATGCAAGGATATATGGTCCGGGTGGATGAACTTCGCCCCAGGGAGGATAAAGAGCCGTCATGGATTTATGTGGATCCTATGGTTGCACAGCAAAAATATCCCTTGCCTTCCGCCTTTGAAGCCTATACAAAGTACTTAAATATGAAATTGGGAAAAAGTCGCCTGAAAGAAAATGATATATAAAAGAGGATAAAAAAATGAAATTGTTGTCGATTGCGATTCCCTGTTACAATTCAGAGAATTATATGAGAAAATGCATTGAGTCGCTTCTGGTAGGCGGAGAGGATGTGGAAATCCTGATTGTGGACGATGGCTCTACGAAGGACAAAACCGCAGAAATCGCAGATGAATATGCTCAAAATTATCCGACCATTGTAAAAGCGATTCACAAAGAAAACGGAGGTCATGGTTCTGCGGTAAATACCGGAATCGAAAATGCTTCCGGGTTGTATTTCAAAGTGGTGGATAGTGATGACTGGGTGAAAAAAGATGCGTATCTGCAGATTTTGTCAAAGCTTCGGGAATTGGTGGCCGGTTCGGAAACCGTCGACATGTTTATCAGCAATTATGTGTACGAAAAGGAAGGAGAGAAGAATAAGAAGATTATTGAATATCGTCATATTCTTCCTACAGATAAGGTGTTTTCCTGGGGAGATTCCCATTATTTCTCCAAAGGTCATTATATCCTGATGCATTCGGTTATTTTTCGAACCATGCTTTTAAAGGATATGAAATTAAGATTGCCGGAGCATACCTTTTATGTAGATAATCTGTACGTGTTCGAACCGCTGCCGTACGTAAAGAAAATGTATTATCTGGATGTGAATTTCTATCGTTATTTTATCGGCAGAGAAGATCAGTCCGTAAATGAGCGGGTAATGATTGGCAGAATCGATCAGCAGTTACTGGTAAACCGTCGTATGATTGATTATTTCGTAAATCAAAGAGATATGATTACCGCAGATAAGCATTTGTATAAATACATGCGCAATTATTTGGAGATCATCACCACGATATCTTCTGTGTTGGCAATCCGTTCCGGTACAGATGAAAATCTGGAAAAGAAAAAAGAATTGTGGAACTATTTAAAGAAGAAAGACTACAAGCTCTATATGTGGATGCGAAAGGGCATCATGGGTAGCTTCATGAACCTTCCCGGAAAGGGCGGCCGGAGCATAACGGTGAATGCCTATAAGGTATGTCAAAAGATTTTTAAATTCAATTAGATGGAACGAAAAGCCCTCCGGTAGGAGGGCTTTTTTGAGGAAAAGGAAAGCAAGCGGAAAGGAATAGGCAAAAAGAATAGGCATAAAAAAACTCAGCTTTAGGAAATAAAGCTGAGTTTGATACGTGTCTTTACAACTGCAAGGAAGTCACGTCGATATACGAATAAATACATTACGGCTCCCATTACCAAAGCAGTCAGTACATCAAACATAGAATGCTGCTTGATGAACATGGTGGAAAGGATAATGGAGACAGCCAATGAGAAGGAAGCAAATTTCACGAAGAAGCGATGTTCAAAGGTCTTGCTCTTCATAATTGCGAAGTGTGCACCCATGGAATTATATACGTGAATGCTGGGCCAGAGATTCGTAGGAGTATCTGTGGACCAAAGTCCTGCCACCATTCTGGTAAAGATATTATCCCGGGGCATTTCCGTAAGTCTTAAATGATGACCGTTGGGAAGGAAGGTAGAGATAATCAAAAAGATTGTCATACCTGTAAATAAAAATCGAATACACTGGAAGTATTCTTCCTTGTCTTTAAAGAAGAAAAATACAACTGTTGCGGATACGTACAAAAACCAAAGAAAATAAGGAATAACGAAGACTTCACAAAAAGGAATGTAATCGTCAATCGGCATATGTATTACCTGGAACTGTCTGTCGTTTTTCAGCTCCAGTGCAGTCCACCAGGTCATATACAGAACCATGTACATCAAAAGCGGTACTGCATGCTTATAACGCTGATAAAATGCAACCATTTTTTCACGTTTCATATTTAATTATTTCACCTCATAGATCCATTGTTATTACATTTGTTCAAAATCATTCCCTAGTATAGCAGAAAAAAAGAAAAAAGCAATCATAATTTATGAAGCTTAAGGATTCTTAAGGAAAACTTCAGAAAATTACTTTCCTTTCCTTATAGTATATGCTATAATTAGCCCAAATTAGCTTTGAAATTCTAATCCAAGGAGGATTTTTTAATGTATTCTTTAGATGAAGTTAAGAATGTTGATCCTGAAGTTGCACAGGCCATTGTGGACGAGCAGGAAAGACAGAACAGCCATATTGAATTGATTGCTTCCGAGAACTGGGTAAGCAAGGCAGTTATGGCTGCAATGGGTAGCCCTCTTACCAACAAGTATGCAGAAGGATATCCGGGAAAGCGTTACTACGGCGGTTGTCAGTGTGTAGACGTGGTAGAACAGCTTGCAATTGATCGTGCGAAAGAGTTATTTGGATGTGATTATGTAAACGTACAGCCTCATTCCGGAGCACAGGCAAACATGGCAGTATTCTTTGCTGTAATGGAGCCCGGTGATACCTTTATGGGAATGAATTTGGATCACGGCGGACATTTGTCTCATGGTTCACCGGTAAATATGTCCGGTAAGTATTTTAACTGCGTACCTTATGGTGTAAATGCAGATGGATTTTTGGATTATGATGAAGTAAGAAGAATCGCTTTGGAGTGCAAGCCCAAGATGATTGTGGCAGGTGCTTCTGCTTACGCAAGAAAGATTGACTTCAAGAAGTTCCGTGAGATTTGTGATGAGGTTGGTGCAGTGATGATGGTAGATATCGCTCACATTGCCGGCCTTGTAGCCAGCGGATATCATGAGAGTCCCATTCCTTATGCGGATGTGGTAACCACTACCACCCATAAGACTCTTCGCGGACCTCGTGGCGGTATGATTATGTGCAACCAGGCAGCAGCCGATAAGTACAACTTCAACAAGGCTATTTTCCCCGGAATTCAGGGTGGTCCTTTAATGCATGTGATTGCAGGTAAGGCAGTATGCTTCAAGGAAGCATTAAGTCCTGAGTTTAAGGAGTATGGAAAGAATATCATTGATAACGCACAGGCTCTTGCAAACGGATTACTCAAGAGAGGTTTAAGTATTGTATCCGGTGGTACCGACAATCACTTAATGCTTTTGGATCTTCGCCCTCAGGGACTTACCGGAAAGGCAATCGAAAAGCTTTTGGATCAGGCACATATTACTGCAAACAAGAATACCGTTCCCAATGATCCTCAGAAGCCTTTCGTAACCAGCGGTATCCGTCTTGGTACTCCTGCAGTTACCAGCCGTGGTATGAATACCGAGGATATGGACCGTATTGCAGAGGCAATTTCCCTGGTCGTATTAAAGGGTGAGGATGGTGTAGCAGAGGCACGTGCAATCGTACAGTCTTTGACCGACAAGTATCCTTTGATCTAGTTTTGGTATAAGCAAATTCAAGATGGGAATCATAAAAGCAGCACAGGGGAAACACTGTGCTGCTTCTTTTTTTCAAAAGTCTGAATTTTTATACAAAAAGGGGTTGCCATTTCTATGCATATATGCTAATATATCCCTCGTTGGCAAACAAGTGTCTTTGCTACAAAAACACTTGACTCAATATTGTTTGCGAAACAGGAAAGGGGAAACAATGAAAAACGGTAAGAATACCCAGTATTTTGTAGTTCGTGAAAAAGCAATTCCCCAGGTCCTTTTGAAGGTAGTGGAAGCGAAAAGCCTGATTGAAACCGAAAAGGTTGCCAGTGTTCAGGAAGCAGTAGACGCTGTCGGAATCAGTCGAAGCTCCTTCTATAAATATAAGGATGATATTTTCCAGTTTCATGACAATGCCCAGGGTACAACCCTTACCCTGACCTTCCAAATGGATGATCAACCCGGTGTTTTATCGGATGTCCTAAAGATTATTGCAGAGTATCGTGCAAACATCCTTACCATCCATCAAAGTATTCCCATTAACGGAATCGCTTCCTTGAGCCTGAGTGTTCAGGTATTGCAGACCACCGGAGATGTATCCGAGATGATTGAGCAGATGGAAAATAAAAAGGGTGTACATCACGTAAAGATATTGGCTAAGGATTAATCCGTAGCAGAATATAGAGAGGTAAAGAAAGATGATCAATGTGGCAGTATTAGGTTACGGCACCGTAGGTAGCGGTGTAGTGGAAGTAATCGAATCCAACAAAAAGCAGATGAACAAGAAAACCATGCAGGAAATGAATGTAAAATACATTCTGGACCTTCGCGAGTTTCCCGGAGATCCCTATGAAAATAAGGTGATTCATGATGTGGATATTATTATGAACGATCCGGAGGTTTCTATTGTATGTGAAACCATGGGAGGTACCGGAGCTGCATATAAGTTCACAAAGATGGCTTTGGAAAAAGGAAAGAGTGTATGTACTTCCAATAAAGCTATGGTTGCTGCACATGGTCCGGAAATGTTAGAGCTTGCTAAGAAGAACAATTGCAATTACATGTTTGAGGCAAGTGTCGGTGGCGGTATTCCCATTATCCGTCCTTTGATGAGTTCTCTTGCACATGAATATATTGAAAGCATTGCAGGTATCGTAAACGGTACCACCAATTTCATCCTTACCAAGATGGAGCGTGAAGGCGCAAAGTACAAGGATGTTTTGGCACAGGCTCAGGCACTTGGCTATGCAGAGCAGGATCCTTCCGCTGATGTGGACGGTTGGGATACTTGCAGAAAGATCGCAATTCTTTCTTCTATTATGCTTGGAAAGACAGTAAACTTTGAACATATTCACACAGAGGGTATCGCAAAGGTAACCGCTGATGATTTTGTATATGCCGGCGCAGCAGGATATACCATTAAGATTCTGGGTACCTCTCAGGCATTGGAAGGTGCTTACGATGAAGAGGCAAGAAAGGCAGGTAAGCCTGAGGTTCTTGCAATGGTAGCTTCCTATCTCGTTCCCAAGGAGCATCCCATCGCACTTGTAAACGATGTCATGAACGGTGTGTTTGTAACCGGAAATATGGTTGGTGAAACCATGTATTACGGAAGCGGTGCAGGCAAGCTTCCTACTGCCAGCGCAGTTGTAGCGGATGTAATGGAGTGCGCAAAGAACATTGGCAATAACATTCCGGTGTTCTGGGATGCAGAAGAGGCAAAGGTTGCAGATTATTTAGAGACAAGTCGTGCATTCTTTATTCGTGTTGCAAAGGATGCTGAGGATACAATTTTTGAAAAATATCCCGATGCTATGAATATCGTAGTGGAAGGACGTAAGGATGCAGGATTTATTTTACCTGTAATGACTGAGAAAGAAATGGCTGATTTCGCTGAAGTCCTTGGAGATAAGCTCCTTGGTGTTCTGCGTGTATATGCATAAGGAGGAGTAGAGAAATGTCTAAGGTAGTTAAATTTGGTGGTAGTTCTTTGGCCAGTGCCGAGCAGTTTGAAAAGGTTGGTGCGATTATCCGTGCCGAGGAAGAGAGAAGATATGTAGTGCCTTCCGCTCCCGGAAAACGTTTTAAGGAGGACACCAAAGTTACCGATATGCTTTATGGTTGCTACGCAATTGCGGAGGACGGTAAGGATTTCAAAAAGGAACTGAATGCTATTAAGGACCGTTACAATGAGATTATTGCAGGCCTTAAGTTAGAGCTTTCCCTTGAGAAAGAGTTTGAAGTAATTGAGAAAAACTTCAAGAAAAAAGCAGGAAGCAACTATGCTGCATCCCGCGGTGAGTATTTAAACGGTATTATTATGGCAAATTATCTCGGCTATGATTTTATCGATGCAGCAGAAGTAATTTTCTTTGATGAGAACGGTGATTTTGACGCAGATAAGACCAATGAAGTTTTGTCCAAGCGTTTGGAGAAAAGCCCGAAGGCAGTTGTTCCCGGATTTTACGGCGCATTGCCGGATGGAACCGTTAAGACCTTCTCCAGAGGTGGTTCCGATGTAACCGGTTCGATCGTGGCAAAGGCAGCAAAGGCAGATATCTATGAGAACTGGACCGATGTTTCCGGATTCTTAATCGCTGATCCCAGAATCATTAATAATCCCAAGGGTATTGAAGTAATTACCTACAAGGAATTAAGAGAGTTGTCCTACATGGGTGCAGGTGTTTTGCATGAGGATGCAATTTTCCCCGTTCGACAGGAGGGCATCCCGATTAACATCCGTAATACCAATGCTCCCGCTGATAACGGTACCTGGATTGTAGGTAGCACCTGCCAGAAGTCCAAGTATACCATTACCGGTATCGCAGGTAAAAAGGGCTTCTGCTCTATCAACATTGAAAAAGATATGATGAACTCAGAAGTAGGCTTCGGAAGAAAAGTTCTTCAGGCCTTTGAAGAGAACGGTATTTCTTTTGAGCATGTTCCTTCCGGTATTGATACCATGACCGTATTTGTACATCAGGATGAGTTTATGCACAAGGAGCAGAAGGTTGTAGCAGGCATCAATCGCCTTGCAAAGCCCGATGCCATTGAAATCGAGTCCGATTTGGCTCTGATTGCGGTTGTAGGTCGTGGTATGAAGAATGCCAGAGGTACTGCAGGCAGAATTTTCTCTGCTCTTGCACATGTAAATGTAAACGTGCGTATGATTGACCAGGGTTCTTCTGAGCAGAACATCATTATCGGTGTTGCAAATTCTGATTTTGAGAATGCAATCCGTGCGATTTATGATATTTTCGTAGAGACCCAGATTTAATTATTGTATTTTGGGTTCTCAGCATGGCAGATGTGTTTTGCTTGATTGAAACATTTTATAACTTAAGACGAAGAGGCGCATTGATTCTTTCAATGTGCCTCTTTTTTGATTTACCGGAGTAGTCGTGTTGAAATATTGGAATGTTCCCGTTGCTCAATAGTGATTAGGGGAAATCATGCTATAATTATTTTATAAAACATTAAGGAGGAAAAGTATGAAAAAGAATCGATTTTTGGTAGCGGGCTTTTCTTGTATATTAGCATATTTATTGTTTGTGAAAGTGGAATTATTCGGCTTTTATGACTGGGAACAGCTCTCGTTTTATATAAATGCGGGGGGATTTCTGGATATTGTGCTGGGAACGGCAGGATGTGTCTTGATTGGGCTATATTTACACGGAAAACCATGGTTGGAAAAGACAGAGAAGGTAATTCAATGTGTTGGTGTGATTACCACACTAATCTATTTCATAAGCTTGAACACAAACGCCCCGAGTACAGCCTGGCCGGTTTTCTCTGTGGCGATAACACCGTTGTTATATGCGTATATGTTACGTTTGATATGGTTATTGCTTTATAAAATAGAACGTGATAACTAATTATCTGTAAATATAGAGTTCTCTTTGAGGCGTATTCCAGGACTTAGCGTCATTATCGTTGTAATAGAAAGAAATTTTTTTCGTTTTGATGTCCGAAGATACATTAGTGTCTTGATTCCAGAGATATTGCATGCTGTATAAAAAATCGGAATCAGATGTGAAAAAAGAAATGTCGCCTTGTATTACAAAAGCCACCTCATAAATATTTTCTTCCATGTTGGAATTTAATACCATTCGGGAAGCAACCTCATTAACAGAGTGGTTAATGGAAAGATTGGAAGTAGATAAGGTGGAAAGCTTTCTGCTTTGACCATATACTCTAAAGGATAAATACAAATTCAGAAACAAAGAAGTAACTAAAAGGAGTAGTAGGAAAGGAACAGGATTTGCAAATAGTTGCGCCTGTTTCTTTTTTTCTTTTGATGGACTCGTAACTTTGGACGATTGGTTGTCCTGACGTACTATGGAAAGCTCGTTTGTGGAAATATCCAAAGTGGAACATATGGTCAGTAATAATTCGAGGTCGGGTAGGTTTTTTCCATTTTCCCACTTACTGATGGCAGAAGGAGTGACGGACAATATATCTGCAAGATTCTGTTGGGTCAAATTATTGACTTGTCTATATTCTTTGATTGCTTTTCCAAAATAATCCGGTGACATGATATCCTCCAAAACAAATGTATTATTCTTCATTATATTATAAGTAAAATATAACATCAACTCAATAGATAGAGGCTTCAAATATCGAATAAAGGGTGAAACAATAAAATAAAGTTATAATTTATTGTAGAAAATAAGAAAGCCCTTATGTTATAATGGTCACTGAAGTGTGACGTTTTTTCGTATTAGGAGAGTTGGATAATAAATGGACGACAAGAATATGTCTTTAGAAGATAAAAGAGAAGCCCGCAGAACAAGAAGAGCTCGGAATCAATTCCTCAGTTATTTGGTAGTGATTTTGCTTCTTTTGGGGATTGCCTTTGGAGTGGTATATGCATTGGGCCTTTTCCCGTTAAAATCTTCCGGGGAACAGCCGGAAAGCACCACCGGTGATTTGCAGTCGCAGGTGGAGGCGATTATCAATTCCGAGGAAACTATTGATAAACCGGTGGAATCTACCGAGCCGGTTGTGATTTTGACCTGGGAAGAAAAAATGGAGCAGTTGATTGCTTCCACTATTGACAATATGCCCTTGGAGGATAAAGTGGCAGGGTTGTTTATTGTTACACCGGAAGCAATTTCCAAAACAGATGCGGTAACCGAACCAAATGATGCCATTAAGGACGGATTGAATCAGTATGCGGTGGGAGGTTTATACTTCCGGGCACAGAATATGAAGTCAGAGGAACAGTTGACAACCCTAGTGAATGGCTCAGCTGCCTATAGTCGTTATGCATTGTTCTTAGCAACGACGGAAGAAGGCGGAAAGCAGGGAGAACTGGTAAAGAGCGGTGTTTATGCCCAAAGAGAATATTCCGAGAGTACAATCGGAAGTGAGGGCGATACGGCGGCTGCATATCAGGCAGGTTTTAACATTGCTTCGAAAATGACGTCCTATGGCTTTAATTTGAATTTTGCGCCCTCCTGTGATTTGGCTAGTGTGGAAAATAGTGCTGCCGCATATAATTCCTATGGAAGTGACGCTAAGACCGTCAGCGGATTCATGAAGGAAATGCTTCGTGGTATGACGGAATGGTCCTTGAATTCCTGTGCAGTGCATTTCCCGGGGATCGGAGGCACTACCCAAAGTACGGCGGATGGTATCGCTGTGTCCAATCGTACGGCAGAGGAATTTCGACAGAATGAATTTCAGGTATTTCAGGCAGCAATTGAAGCACAGGTACCTATGATTATGGTTGGTCATATGGCCGCTCCGGCATTGACAGGAGACAATATTCCCTGTTCTTTGTCCGCAGAAGTTGTGACCAATATTCTTCGTAATGAACTGGGCTATCAGGGAGTGATTATTTCGGATGCTTTAAACAAAAAAGCAATTTCCGAGTATTATGGATCCAATGAAGCAGCCGTTATGGCATTAAAGGCGGGCTGTGATATGCTTCTTATGCCGGAGAACTTTGAACAGGCATACAATGCAGTATTGGAAGCAGTTGAAAACGGAACAATTTCCGAACAAAGAATTGATGATGCGTTGACAAGAATTTATTTTATTAAATATGCCGACAAGATTGATCGAATGGAATAGGTTAATAAAATAGTAAAAGAGCCTACATAACAGTAAGGGTAATGATTACCGCTTATTGTATGTAGGCTCTTTTTTTCGTAGGATGTAATTACAAATATTTTTTGATTTTTTCAATCATTTCCGCATATTCCGCATCGCTCAAAAATGTCTCCTTGGGATTCATGGCGAAGGTTCCGCCCCATTCATAACCGTCGGTGTATTTGGGAACCAGATGGAAGTGAAGGTGGTGACCGGTGTCTCCGTAGGCGCCGTAGTTTACTTTGGCAGGAGAGAAGGCCTTATGAAGGGCTTCTGCTACATGATTGATATCTTCCAAATAAGCAGCACGTTCTTCGGCAGTTAATTCCACAATTTCACTCACATGCTTTTTGTGGGCTACAATGACACGTCCGGGATGACTCTGCTCCTTGAAAAGATATACCTTGGAGGTGGCTAATTCACAGATTTTAATACCGAAGGCTTCCACCAATGCGCCTTCTGCACAATAAGAACAATTTGCATCAAATAATTCGCTCATGTTTCTAAGATCCTTTCTTTTGGAATTCTAATTATATTATAGCATTGTTTACTCAAAAAGAAAGCGGTTACATTTATTTTATCAAAAAAGGTGGAAATATGTAAGGGCCCTGCGCGGACCGAAGCGAAGCGTAGATAATCGAACTTTGAGACATGGGAGTGTGCTTGAAATAAAAGAAGAGCGCGAGACGGCGCACGAGGTCCGGTGGACCTCGGCCCTGCGCGGACCGAAGCGAAGCGTAGAAGATCGAACTTTGAGACATGGGAGTGTGCTTGAAATAAAAGAAGAGCGCGAGACGGCGCACGAGGTCCGGTGGACCTCGGCCCTGCGCGGACCGAAGCGAAGCGTAGAAGATCGAACTTTGAGACACGGATGTGTCTCGAAACAAAAAAAGAGATATCCGACGGATATCTCTTTTTTTGTTTCAAGAGCGCGAGACGGGGATCGAACCCGCGACCCCCTCCTTGGCAAGGAGGTGCTCCACCGCTGAGCCACTCGCGCATGTATTCACAACAAAAAGAATATACTACAGGAGAGGTGGTTTGTCAATGCAGTTTTGTGATTTCTGTGAAAAGTTTTTGGGACGTGTCGCAGAAATCCCCTTCTTTGGTTGATAAAGTGTCACAGTTATGGTAAAATTTACGTAATATGGGATAGGTATGTTTTTGTACAATTTTCAATTTTTAACCAAAAGGGAAAGGGGTACGAGAAAATGAAACTAGAGTTTATTGGCGCGGATCATGAGGTTACAGGCAGCTGCCATTATTTGGAAGTATGCGAGAAACACATGTTGGTGGATTACGGTATGGAGCAGGGGTTAAATGTGTTTGAAAATGCCCCCTTGCCGGTGGATGCCGCCAGAATTGATTATGTATTTTTGACCCACGCACATGTGGATCATTCCGGTTTGTTACCGCTTCTTTATGCCAGAGGATTCCGTGGTCAGGTATTTGCTACGGATGCTACCGCAGATTTGTGCAGCATTATGTTGCGGGACTGTGCACACATTCAGTTGATGGAAGCAGAATGGAAGAACCGAAAGGCGAAACGTAGCGCAGAAAACGCAGCAGTGGAGCCCATTTATAAGATGGAAGACGCAGAGGGCTTAATTAAGCGCATTATTCCATGTCATTACAATGATATTGTGCAGGTCTTTGATGAAGTTCAGATCCGCTTTACCGATATCGGACACCTATTGGGGTCTGCCAGCATAGAGGTATGGCTGACAGAGGGAGATATCACCAAGAAGATTGTTTTCTCCGGTGATATTGGTAACAAAAACCAACCGATTTTACGCAATCCGATTTATACCAAGGAAGCAGATTATGTGGTTATGGAATCCACCTACGGCGACCGACTCCACGCCAAGGAACAGGTGGATTATGTAGGGGAACTGGCACAGATTTTGCAGGAAACCTTTGACCGTGGAGGAAATGTGGTAATCCCTTCCTTTGCCGTTGGTCGAACCCAGGAGATTTTGTACTTCCTTCGTAAGATTAAGGTGGAAAAGCGAATAAAAGGACATGACCGGTTTAAGGTGTATGTGGATAGTCCTCTGGCCGTAGAGGCTACGGAGATTTTCCAGGATAATCGAAATGAATGCTTTGACGGAGATGCATTGGAACTGGTACAGGCGGGAATCAATCCTCTTTCCTTCGCCGGATTAAACCTGGCGATTACCAGCGAGGAATCCAAGGCAATCAATTTCAATGAAGAACCCAAGGTTATTATTTCCGCTTCCGGTATGTGTGAGGCAGGACGTATTCGTCATCACCTGAAACACAATTTGTGGCGAGAGGAATGTACCATTCTCTTCGTAGGATATCAGGCCATCGGTACCTTGGGAAGAAGCATTGTAGAGGGTGCCCACGAGGTTCGTCTTTTCGGAGAACCGGTTACCATTCGGGCGCAGATTAAGCAGCTTACGGGTATGAGCGGTCACGCAGATAAAGAGGGCTTAATTGACTGGATCAATGCCTTTGAAGAGAAACCAAAGAAAGTCTTTGTGGTTCACGGTGAGGACAGTGTGTGTATGTCCTTTGCGGAGTGCTTAAAGATAGAACATGGACAAAGAGCATATGCGCCTTACAGCGGAACCGTATTTAATCTGTTAAGCAATAAATTCGAATACGAATCCCAGGCCGTTCCGGTTACCAAGAAGACGAAACCCGCCAATGGCGTATTCGCAAGACTTTTGGCATCTGCACAAAGATTGCTGGCGCTTGTACAAAAGTGCGATGGCATGGCCAATAAAGACATGGCGAAATTTGCGGATCAGATTAATTCCCTTTGTGATAAGTGGGAATAATGAGTTACAATACATGAAAAATATAGGAAATGTGAGAGTGGAGAAATGGGTAATATTATTATACAGAATGAGACGACAGCAGATCCCATCAGCCTGATTGGCAGAGAGGCCGGCGTATGCTGGGGAGGAAATGTAACGGATCCCGAAAAGAATTATAAGAGAGGTTTGGACTGCCTCCTTTCCGGTCACGGAAGAACCTGGGAATATCCTCAGGTTTATATGGTGCTGGATGGTTATTCTGCCCGTGTGATTCGCGAATTTTATACCCATATTGCAGGAGGCCCCACCAGATTACAGGCCTCTACCAGATATATTAATTACCAGAAGGGATTTCCCTATGTGACCGCACCTTCTCTAAAGGCAAAACGCAGTGCAAAAGCAATCTATGATGAGGCCATGAACTCTATTTTGAAGGCCATGCAGGAATTAGAGGCAATGGATATCCCCAGAGAGGATATTGGTATGTTGTTACCGCTTGCCATGGAGACCAAGGTAGTGGTACGCACCAATCTTCGAAACTTAATTGATATGTCTCATCAGAGAATGTGTACCAGAGCGTATTGGGAGTATCGTAATTTGATGCAGGATATGATTAAGGCCTTAAATGAGTATTCCGATGAGTGGAAATATTTGACAGAGCATTATTTCCAGCCCAAGTGCGAAGTATGCGGCTTTTGTACAGAAGCGAAATGCTGCGGCAGAAAGCCTCGCAAGGAGGAACTTTCATGAATCTGATTGTTTGTGTGGATAATAATTGGGCAATCGGATACAAAAATAAGCTGTTGGTCAGTATTCCCAACGATATGAAGCATTTTCGGGAAGAAACCACCGGAAAGGTCATTGTACTGGGAAGAAAGACACTGGAGACGTTTCCTCAGGGACAGCCCTTGCAAAATCGTACCAATATCGTGCTTTCCACCAATCCGAAATTCAACGTTAAGGGTGCTATTGTGGTGCATTCCATGGACGAACTGATGAAGGAATTAAAGAAGTATGATGACGAGGATGTTTATGTCATTGGCGGAGACAGTATTTATAAGCAACTGTTGCCTTACTGCAATGTGGCCCATGTGACCAAGATTGACCATGAATACCAGGCAGATGCCTACTTCCCCAATTTGGATAAGGACCCCTCCTGGAAGATTACGGCGGACAGCGATGAGCAGACCTATTTTGACATCGCTTATGAATTTTTAAAGTATGAAAGAAAGGCTTGATAAAAGCGCATGCGTGAACTGGAATATCCCTTTGATGCAGAATGGATTGTGAAAAAGAAAAAGTCCATCAAGCGTCAGTTGTTAGAAAATGCAGAAAGCAGTTTTCTGGATAAAAAAATAGCGATTCTTGGTGGAAGTACCACCAATGACATCAAGAATATATTGGAATTATTCCTGCTCAATCAGGGGATTCGCCCCAGCTTTTATGAGTCTGAATACAATCAGTATTACGAGGATGGAATGTTCCCCAATCCGCAGCTGGAAGCATTTGCTCCGGATGTGATTTATATCCATACCTCCAATCGAAATATTTCGGAGTATCCGGCAGTGACAGATTCCAGGGAAGAGGCAGAGGCGAAGGCCAAGCGCTTGGTAAGTCGTTTTGAGGGCTTGTGGAATCATTTGTTTGAAGTGTATCATTGTGCGATTATTCAGAATAATTTTGAGGCGCCCTATTTTCGTTTAATGGGAAATAAGGATGCTTCGGATTATCGTGGCAGGGTGAATTTTATCCATCGTCTGAATCAGGCGTTTTATGACTTTGCGGAAAACTATGGTAATTTTTATATCCATGATATTGCGTATGAGGCGACTATGTACGGACTGGAGAAGTGGGCAGACCCTTACTATTGGCATATGTACAAGTATGCCATGTGTGTACCGGCAATTCCCGAAACCTGTTTCCAGCTTGCCAACATTATGAAATCCATCTGGGGCAAGAACAAAAAAGTTCTAAACCTTGATTTGGACAATACCCTTTGGGGTGGCGTTATTGGGGATGACGGGGCCGAAAATATCGAAATCGGACAGGAAACCTCCATGGGGCAGGTTTACAGCGAGTTTCAGGAATATGTGAAGCTGCAAAAGTCAATCGGTGTTTTACTGACCACCAATTCCAAAAACAATGAAGATACCGCTAAGGCCGGCTTCGAGAGACCGGACAGCGTTTTGAAATTAGAGGATTTTACAACATTTACGGCCAATTGGAATCCCAAGAGTGAAAATTTGAAGCAGACGGCAACAAATCTTACTCTTTTGCCGGAAAGCTTTGTGTTTGTGGATGATAATCCGGCAGAGCGGGAGATTATCCGCATGGAGTGCAAGGGCGTGGCAATTCCGGAAATGGATGCGCCGGAACATTATGTTCATATTCTGGACAGGAGCGGCTTCTTCGAGGTCACAAATCTGTCCGAGGATGATTTAAAGCGAAATGAAATGTATCAGCAAAATGCCAAAAGACAGCAGGAGGAGGCTTCCTACGCAAACTACGGGGAATATCTGACCGGTCTTTCCATGCAGGGAACCATCCGGGCGTTTGAGCCGATTTATATGTCCCGTATCGCCCAGCTCACCAATAAGAGTAACCAGTTTAACCTTACCACCAGGCGTTACACCCAGGCTCAGATTGAAGAGGCTGCGACAGATCCTTTAAAGATTACTTTGTACGGAAAATTAGAGGACAAGTTTGGCGATAACGGTGTGGTCAGCGTGGTCATCGGCAAAAAAGAGCAGCACAAGCTGCACATTGATTTGTGGCTTATGAGCTGCCGAGTACTGAAACGTGACATGGAGCTTGCCATGATGGACGAGCTGGTTGAGCGTTGCAAGGAGCAGGGGATTACTCAAATATTCGGTTATTATTATCCCACTGCCAAGAATGGTATGGTAAAGGATTTTTATGGTGTTTTGGGATTCGTAAAAATCGCAGAGGACGAAGACCAAAATACGGTATGGGAATTCGATATTGAGGAATTCTACGAAAAGAAGAATCATTACATTACGGTAAACGGACAGTAAGTTCGGACCGGATTTGAGAGGATATTGTTTTGAAGGAAATGGATGCTGCAGCCTGTAAGGAGCTTCGAAAAAAGATTTATCTGACCGCAGAAAAAGGGGGACTGGGACACTTGGCCTCCTGTTTTTCGTGTGTGGAAATTCTATACACCCTGTATCATAAGGTTCTGCATATTTCTAAGGAAACTTTAAAGGCAGCTGATCGGGACCGATTGGTATTAAGTAAAGGACATGCAGGACTGGCATTATATCATGTGATGGCGCTTGAAGGCCTGATGGAAGAGGCTGTGATTGATACGTTCCTACAGCCCGGTTCGCATCTGGGCGGGGAGCCTTGTATGCGGGATTTGGAAGGGATTGAGGCGACTACCGGTTCCCTGGGACATGGTCTTTCCATGAGCGTGGGAATGGCTATGGCACAGAAAATGGATGGCTTGTCTGCCAGAACCTTTTGCATCCTGGGAGACGGAGAGTGCGAAGAAGGAACGGTTTGGGAAGCGGCCATGTCTGCTCCGGCGTTTCACCTGGATAATCTGGTGGTGATTTTGGATTGTAATCAAATTCAAAAAATGACCACTGTGGAGGAAACCATCGGACTTACCAATTGGAAGGAAAAGTGGACGGATTTCGGGTGGCTGGTAAAAGAAGTGGACGGACATGACACGGATGCATTGGAGCAGGTTTTCAAAGAAGAAAATACCTCCGGAAAGCCTTTGTTTGTCATCGCCCATACCATAAAAGGAAAGGGCGTTTCCATTATGGAAAACAATCCTATCTGGCATTTTAAATTACCCAATCGGAAAGAAAAAAAGGTATTTTTAGCGGAATTGGATATTACGGAAGAGGAGTTGGAATAGCATGCAGAGAGCGTATTTAAGCAAACTCATGGAGCTTTGCGAAAAAGATTCCAATGTCCTCCATTTGGTTGCGGACAGCGGAACCGGATATGATGAAATGTTAAAGAGAAGTCTTCCCAAGCAAATGGTGAACTTCGGTATTGCGGAAGAACATATGGTGGCTGCGGCAGCAGGGTTGGCCACTGCAGGCAAGATTCCTTTTGTATATACGGCGGGAGCTTTTTTGGCTTATCGTGCCTTGGAATTTGTGCGGGATGATGTTTGCTTTCAAAATCAAAATGTGAAAATTGTCGGTATGGGAAGCGGGCTTAGCTGGTGCTCCCTGGGACCTACCCATCATACCACGGAGGATGTGGCGGTGCTTCGGGCAATCCCCAATTTGATGATTTTATCACCGTCCACACCCAATCAGGTAGCCGCCTGTGTGGAGCAAGCCTATGCCCACAAGGGACCGGTTTATATTCGAATCGGGATGAGCAACGAAAAAGAGTTTTTTGCGGAAGATTATAAGATGCCCCGAAATGGACAGGACGTACTTTGTGAAGGACGGGACGTTTTGATTTTTACTACCGGCAGTATTTTGGAAGAAGTAATGGAGGCGGTAGAGACTTTGCAGGCACAGGGAATTACGGCCACCGTGATAAATGTAGCCCAGGTAAAACCCTTTGACACCACGTTCCTGTACGAGAAGGCGGACCGGGTCAATGCAATCGTTACTGTGGAGGAACACAATGTACAGGGCGGTTTGGGAAGCCTGGTAGCGGAGGGCTTAAGTGACCGGGGAATCGGGAAACGTTTGTATCGTATCGGTTTGCAGGATACGTTTGCCACAGGGTATGGAAAAAACCAGAAGGCAGTCCGAAAGGAAAACAGCCTGGACGGTTCTTCCATAGCAATGCGGATTCGGGAGATTTGCCAATGAATGAATATACCTTTGAACAATTAAGTATCGGGCAAAAAGAAACCTTTGAGGTGACGGTAACTTCCGAAATGGAGGATGCCTTTCGAAAACTTACCGGGGATGTGAATCCCCTGCATCAGGAGGATGCCTTCGCAAAGGCGGTTGGGAATGGGAAGTTTGACTCTCACGTGACCTTCGGAATGTTGACAGCCTCCTTTTATTCCACTCTGGCAGGTGTTTACCTTCCCGGAAAATTTAGTTTGATTCATAGTCTGGAAATTAAATTTCAAAAGCCGGTATATGCGGGAAATCGACTGACGGTTACCGGAGAAATTGTGGATAAAGAAGAGGGACTGGGATTGATTTTGGTTAAGGCACAAATCCAAAACCAGGACAAGAAAACAGTGTCCAAAGCAAATATGAAAATTATGTGCCTGAGTCAAGACAAGCAGTAAGAAAAGAAGCTTCACAAATATGTGGCACGGCGGAAAACATATGTCCGCGTTACAAAAAAGGTAAAATAGAGTGATTGAAACGGAGAACAAAAATGAGCAGAGAAGAAGTATATGAAAGATTAACAGCAGTATTTCAGGAGGTTTTTGACGACGACAGTATCGAACTGAAGGATGAGACGACCTCTGAGGATATTGAAGACTGGGATTCCTTTGAACATATTAATCTGGTAGTGGCAGTGGAAACAGAATTTTCTTTCAAGATTCCGATGGGAAAGGTTATTACCATGAAGAATGTGGGAGAAATGGTGGATATTATACTGAGTCTTGGAAAATAGTGTCTCTCCTGGAGTGACATGGGAAAGAGGAAAAAATGACCTTAACAAGCTTTTCTTTTTTTGCCTTTCTGTTGATCGGACTGCTTGTATATTATATGAGCGGCAAGGGTCAAAAGTATGTACTGCTGGCAATGAGTTTGTTTTTCTATTTTGCAATTGCACCGGCTACCTTGCGTTATCGCCTGAAGCTTTGTGCGATTGTTTTTTATGTAGTGTTTTTGACATATGTGGGTGGACTGCTGATTGACAGGGCGAAAGGAAAACGGAGAACGATTCTTACGTTCTTCTGTATCGGAGGACTGGCAGCGGTTTTGTTTGTGACAAAATATTTTTATAATATTTTCACCGGTATTGCCGGCTTGTTTGGAAATCCCGGTGCTTTTGAATGGCTGAATTTTGGCTCGGTAATCGGAGTGTCCTATTTCATTTTATCGGCAATCGGATATCTGACGGATGTCTGCTGGGAAAGCTATCCCGCCGAGAAGAATCCGGTCAACATAGGTGTGTTTGTATTGTATTTCCCCCAGGTAATCTCCGGGCCGGTTACCCGTTTTTCACAGATGAACAGTCAGTTCTGCGAAAAGACCGGCTTTGATCCGGACCGAATCTCCCACGGGATTCGCAGAATGCTTTGGGGATATTTCAAAAAGCTGGTGATTTCCGACCGCTTCTTTTTGATTGTGAATGCTGTGTATGGAGATTATACCGCCTACAGCGGCTGGCAGATTTTTCTTGCCACCGTTTGTTATGCACTGCGTCTGTATACCGATTTTTCCGGCTGTATGGATATTGTCATGGGCGCATCCGAACTGTTTGGCGTTTCGCTTCCGGAGAACTTTAACGCTCCCTTCTTTTCTGCTACAGTGCAGGAATTCTGGCAAAGGTGGCATATTACCCTGGGCGGATGGTTCAAGGATTATGTTATGTACCCTTTGCAAAAGACCAAGGGCATGATTGAACTGGGAAAAAAATGTAAGAAGCGTTTCGGAAAGAAGGCCGGAAAGAAAATCCCTTTCTATCTGGCCATGGTGGTATTGTGGTTCGGAATCGGTTTGTGGCATGGCGGCGCCGGATATTATTTTATCGCTTCTGCCGGAATTCCGTTCCTGTTAATGCTTTTGGGGGATGTGTTAAGTCCGCTCTTTGAGAAGGTATCCAATGCATTGCATATCCGAAAGGAAAGCGGAATATTTAAAACAGTGTGCTTTCTGCGTACCAATTTACTGTTGTGCTTTGCATGGGTATTTGTGTGTGCGGGAGCAACCGGAAGGGGCTTTCGAATTTTGGGACATCAGGCGAGCCATTTGCTGACCGGTGAACGGTCTGTTCTTGGAAATACGACGCTTCAGGCTTTGGATTTGTGCCTGATGTTTGGCGGTATGGCAGTGGTATTGTTTGCGGATTATCTGCAGTACAAAGGCAAGAGCTTGACCGATCTGCTGGACGCAAAGCCCTTTGCACTGCGATTCCTTGCGGTGAATGCGGAGATACTGGTTATTTTGTTCTACGGACTGGTGGGAAGCTCTGCATTTATATATTTTCAGTTCTAGCAATTCCGGTTTCCGGAATCAAACATGAAAGTGCACCAAGGGTGCTTTTCTATATTTAATTTGTGGTGATTTTATGAAGAAATTATGGCTTTTGTTGGCATTGTTTTTGCCGGCCCTTTTGTTCCTGATGGGTGTAAATTATTTTCTCGATCCTGCCAATATTTTTCATAGCGACGGCAAGCAGATTGCCCAGGCGCTGATGCAGGGCAATGAGGTATACATCGGGTCCGGAAATACGGATGAACGGCAGATAAAAAAGAATATGATTTCCCTAATGCCCAAGGAGGTGGACCTGGTAGTGGTGGGCCCAAGCCTTGCCATGACCATTGACCGGGTTACGGTGGGTACGGAAAATATGTATAATCTGGCACTTTCCGGAGCAGACTATTATGACATTCTTGCCCAGCTCGGCATGCTGGAAGAACAGCAGGTGAAACCAAAGAAGATTCTGTTTTGTGTGGATTCCACTTTTTTTGATGAAGCTTTGTACGGGCAGATGAGCCGCAGTGAGACCTTAAAGCCTTATGCCGACTATATGCTGCAGGTGATTTCCAATCAGGATGCGAAAAAGCCTTCCGGAACAGACTGGAAAAATGCCAAGGTATTGGTACAACAAATATTCTCGGTGACGTATTTCCAGGCCTGTGTGGATTATGTGAAAAGTAATGGGTTGAGTTCCTTGCAAAATATGCGATGGAGCATTCGGGAGGATGACTTATCTGAGAATGCATACCTTCGAGGGGACGGTAGTTGGGTATACAACCGGGCTTACCAAAGTGCTACAGGGGAAACCGTCCAAAAAAACGCACAGGAATATAATATCGATTATTATTTTACAAAGGACGGACATGTGAGCGAGAGCAGCAAAGAGACTTTCGAGCAGCTGATTCGTTATTATCAAGGCCAGGGAGTCGAGGTGAGTCTGTTCCTTTGTCCGTTGTCTCCGAGCTTGTATACAAGAGTGGAGAACCAAAAAGAAAGTCATATGCTTTTATGGGAACTGGAGGAATTTGCCTGCCGGATGGCAGAGAATTATGACCTGGAACTATACGGCTCCTACGACCCAAAGCAGATGGGTGTAACCGATGCGGATTACTATGATGCCCGACATGTGAGACATGAGGTTTTATGTACGTTTTTTGATTGGAAAACCTATTGACTTTATGGCAAAAAAGTATAATAATTAAAGACAAATTTGTGTGGTTTCAATCAGATAAATTTCATAAAAATATGAAAAGAGGGAAAGCCAAATGGAAAAGAAAAACATTGATTGGAGTAGTTTGGGATTTGGATATGTACAGACCGATTATCGTTATGTATCCAATTTTAAAAATGGAGCTTGGGATGAGGGTGTTCTTACCCAGGACGCAAATATTGTGTTAAATGAGTGTGCAGGTGTATTGCAGTATGCACAGACCGTATTCGAAGGATTAAAGGCTTATACAACAGAAGATGGAAGAATCGTATGCTTCCGTCCCGACCTGAATGCATCTCGTTTGGAGGATTCCGCAAAGAGACTTGAAATGCCTGTATTTCCTCAGGATAAATTTATTGAAGCAGTTGAAAAGGTAGTTGCAGCAAATGCAGCATGGGTTCCCCCTTACGGAAGCGGTGCAACTCTTTACCTTCGTCCTTATATGTTCGGTAGCAATCCTGTTATCGGTGTTAAGCCTGCAGATGAGTATCAGTTCCGTATTCTCTGTACTCCCGTAGGTCCTTACTTCAAGGGTGGCGCTAAGCCCATTACCATCCGTGTAAGTGATTTTGACCGTGCGGCACCGCATGGTACCGGTCATATCAAGGCAGGTTTGAACTACGCAATGAGCTTACACGCAATTGTATCCGCACATCATGAAGGATTTGATGAGAATATGTATTTGGATCCTGCTACCAGAACCAAGGTTGAAGAGACCGGCGGTGCAAACTTCCTGTTCGTAACCAAGGACGGCAAGGTTGTAACTCCTAAGTCCAGCAGTATCTTACCTTCCATTACCAGACGTTCTCTTGTTTATGTAGCAAAGGAATATCTTGGATTGGAAGTAGAAGAGAGAGAAGTTCTTCTTTCTGAAGTTCCGGATATGGCAGAATGTGGTCTTTGCGGTACTGCAGCAGTTATTTCTCCTGTAGGCAAGATTGTTGATCATGGCAAGGAAATCTGCCTGCCCAGCGGAATGACCGAAATGGGACCTGTTACCAAGAAGCTGTATGAGACTCTTACCGGTATTCAGATGGGTAGAATCGAAGCTCCCGCAGGTTGGGTTCACGAAATCAAAGTTGACTAGGATTTTTGGAGCCGGAGCGTAATGCCCCGGCTCTTTCTTTTTATGCAGAGAGGAAAACATGAAGCAAAAAAAATATTTGTTTTGCATTCTTGGTCTTGTGATGTGCCTGCTTCTGGGAGCCTGCGGGGATGGTAGCAGACGAATCATTTTTACCACCGGTTCCCAAAAGGATGAGGTATTCCGAATCAATAAGGAAATATGTCATCTTCCGGAGTTCTTGATTTATCTGACTTCTACCCAAAGACAATATGAGTCTGTGTACGGAGAGGAAATCTGGAATACAGAGTGGGATGGTTTCTCTTTGAAACAGAACGTGAAAGAGACGGTTCTTGAGAAGATTGCACAGCTAAAAACCATGTATCTAATGGCTAAGGACCGGAAAATCCAGCTGACGGATGAGGAAGAGGAACTGGTAAATAAGGCAGCGGCCAGATATTGGAACAGTCTTAGCCAGGAAGAAAGAGACACCATGGCTCTTACGGAGAAAATCGTTAAGGAGCTGTACAAAGAGTATGCGCTGGCGGACAAGGTGTATCAGGAGATTATCCGAGATGTAAATCCGGAAATCAGCGATGATGATGCCAGAACCGTTACCATTCAGCATATCGTATTTCATACCTACTCCAAGGATGCGGACGGGAACAAGGTGGAAATGACCGGCTCGGAAAAGAACACCCTCTATGAGGAGGCCAAGGAGGTACTTCGTCTGGCAACAGAAGAAGGAGAAAGCTTTACGGATTTGGCAGCCAAATACAGCGATGATCCTACGGTGACCTATTATGTGGGAAAGGGAGATTTGGATATTTCCCTGGAAACCGTGGCCTTTCGTCTGGTACGGGACGAAATCAGTGATGTGATTGAATCTCCCAAGGGCTATCATATTTTGAAATGCATTAACACCCTGGATCGGGAACAGACCGACGAAAACAAGAAGAAATTACTGGAAGAACGGAAAAAAGAGGCCTTTGGAAAGGAATATGAAGCCTTCGTGGAAAAGCTTGTCCAGTCCCTCAATCATTCCGTGTGGGATAATGTGGATTTTATCCGGGTACAGAATCCCACCAACGCAGATTTTTTCCAGATTTACGGTCAGTTTTTTGAGGATTAAAGCGGTTTATAGAAATTTAAGAAACCCCGAAATGCAGTATTTACGGGCATAAACGGTATTTTATTAGCACTCACGGTAAATGAGTGCTAATTTTGTGTTGACTTTTCAAAATTGGGAGATTAAACTGAAATTATCTTAAAAAGATCAAGAAAGGATCGTGATTTTTTATGGCAACAAAAAACGGTAGTTTATCAATTAACAGCGAGAATATATTCCCGATTATCAAGAAGTGGTTGTACTCCGACCATGACATTTTCTATAGAGAATTAATCTCTAACGGTTGTGATGCAGTAACCAAGTTGAAGAAGCTGGACATGATGGGAGAGTATAGCCTTCCGGAAGGTTATAAGGCCCGTATCGACGTGATTGTGGATGCAGACAAGAAAACCCTTACCATCGTAGATAATGGTCTTGGAATGACCGCAGAAGAGGTTGAGGAGTATATCAATCAGATCGCTTTTTCCGGTGCAACCGATTTCATCGAGAAGTACAAGGATAAGAGCAACTCCGACCAGATTATCGGACACTTCGGTTTGGGCTTCTATTCCGCATTTATGGTAGCGGACGAAGTGCACATTGATACCCTTTCCTACAAAGAGGGTGCAAAGCCGGTACATTGGGAGTGCGACGGCGGTACCGAATATTCTATGGAAGAAGGTACCAAGGCGGAAGTCGGTACCAAGATTACCCTGTTCTTAAATGAGGATGTACTGGAATTTTGTAATGAATACAAGGCTCGTGAAGTGGTAAAGAAGTATTGCTCCTTCATGCCCGTTGAGATTTATCTTTCCAAGGCAGATACCAAGGAAACCCAGATCATCAAGGAAAGCGAGAAGCTTGCAGATGATGTGGTGATTGAGGAGGTAGTTCCTGAGAAGAAAGAAGGCGAAGAGGAAAAGGACGAAGAGAAGAAACTCAAAATTCGTAAGCGCCCGGAACTGATGAACGAAACCACTCCTTTATGGGCAAAGCATCCCAATGACTGCACCAAGGAAGAGTACCTGGAATTCTATCGTAAGGTATTCCAGGATTACAAGGAGCCTCTGTTCTGGATTCATTTGAATATGGATTATCCTTTTAATTTAAAGGGTATTTTGTACTTCCCTAAGATTAATATGGAATATGAATCCATCGAGGGTACCATTAAGCTTTATAATAATCAGGTGTTTATTGCAGATAATATCAAGGAAGTAATTCCGGAATTTCTGCTTTTGTTAAAGGGTGTTATCGACTGCCCCGATCTTCCTTTGAACGTTTCCAGAAGTGCATTGCAAAATGATGGCTTCGTTAAGAAGATTTCCGAGTACATTACCAAGAAGGTAGCAGACAAGCTTGCCGGTATGTGTAAGACCGAGAAGGAAGAATACGACAGATATTGGGACGATATCGGACCTTTCATTAAGTTTGGTTGCTTAAAGGATGATAAGTTCTGTGAGAAGATGAATGATTACATCCTCTTCAAGAATTTGGACGGTAAATATTTGACCCTTCCCGAGTGTTTGGAGACCAAGCCTGTGGATACCGAAGAAGCTGTGGATGAGAACGGTGAAAAGGTAGAGGCTGAGGTTGTTACCGATGAGGAGACCACCGAAGAAGAGAAGAAGGAAAAGGTTATTTATTACGTAACCGATGAACAGCAGCAGGGCCAGTATATCAGCATGTTTAAGGCTGCCAAGATGGACGCTGTCATACTTACACATAACATTGATCAGCCCTTCGTATCTCAGCTTGAGAGCAAGAATGAGGGCGTGAAGTTCATGCGTATCGATGCAGATATCACAGATACCATGAAGAGCAAAACCTCCAAGAAAGCCCAGGAAGAACTGGACAAGCAGGCAGAAGAAGTGGGTGCAATCTTAAAGAAAGCATTAAAGAATGACAAGCTTGCTGTTAAGGTTGAGAAGCTGAAGAATAAGAAGGTTGCTTCTATGATTACTCTGTCCGAAGAAAGCAGACGTATGCAGGACATGATGAAGATGTACTCTATGCCCGGTATGGATATGGGTGCTTTCGGTGGGGAAGGCGAGACACTGGTACTGAACGCAAATCATCCTTTGGTTCAGTATGTGGCAGAGCATCAGGACGGCGAGAATGTAGAAATGATCTGCGAGCAGCTTTACGATTTGGCAAAGCTTCAGCATGCGCCTTTGGCACCGGAGGCTATGGCCAAGTTTGTAACCAGAAGCAATGATATTATGATGCTTTTGGCGAAATAAGAAGCGATAACGGACTGAGCGGTTACCGAGAAAGCCGGGACACTAAGGAGTTGAGAAATTTGAGGATTTTGTGAAATACAAGAACTCTGAAAGCTATGCGACATTCCGGATGTTCCGTGAAACCAAAACATAAATGAAATAATTTTCATGCCCATGAATATTTCGATATTCGTGGGCATTTGTTTTAGAGTATACTTTGCTATTTCATATATGTTTTTTCTGTTAGGAGTTGGATATGCTTTTGAGTTTCCTTTTGGTATATGTGTGAGTGACAGTTTTGGCATCGCGAACTGCATTGTTTCTTGTAAGCGATGCTTTTGCTTCGCGGGAACGATTTGCTGCATCGGGAAAAGCTAGATTTTCTTTTCTCGATGTATTGATTTGAAGATAGAAAGTATGCAAGCATCGGAATGAGTATTTTTCACTTTTCCCGATGCGTCAATTGCCTCTGGGGAAATAGGAAAACCATGTGAATGCCCCGGGAAATGAATTCTTCAGCCTTTCCGATGCATTTTAAGGTTTCTGCGATGGTGATCTGCATCGATTTCAGGGGGATTTTGATTTCTCGATGCCTATAATGGCTTATATACGAGATGAATGGCATCGAATAAAAGAATTCTATAAATTTCCGATGCAACTGTTTTGTTTTCAACGATTAACATACATCGAAATTAGGAAAAAGTCTGTTCCCCGATGCAAATAGATTGAATCGAGTAGTGTGGAGGGGAGTACTTTTTTGGAACGTCTTGAGAACTTTTGTGTTACAAAAAGGCGTATGCTTACAATAGCCCCCCTTCATTGACAGAATTCTATGAAGTCGTTATAATAACATAAAAGTTTAACTTTAGAGGTATTGGATGTTAAGTGTGGTAAAGTAGTCCATGCAATGATTTTGCATGGGAGGACCAAATTCCATAGAGAATTTGCAGGGGTATTGGTGTGTTCCGATAGCCTTGGTTACTTATGCTTAATATCGTGGACATAATTAGAGGCTTGGTTTAAAAAACGAAGCGTTCGTAATATTCAGAAAATAACAAGATGCCATGATGTCTGGAATAAGATATCATGGCTCTTTGCGTATACGAAGCAAATGCGGAAGTCACGAAGTGACGGCTCTGCGAGGCAGAGGGCATATGAGAGTAAAAAGGAAGGAAACCAAGCGACGCCGAAGGCGATTGTGAATAAAAACTTGGACGTTATAATGAAAAGTTGATTGAATGAGGATATTAGAATGAATACAGAAAAACAAATTGAATTTGATAAAGTAAAAGAAATATGGGCGGAGCTGGCAATCACCGGTTACGCCAAAGATGTAATCGCAAACACCGGTGTAATCTTAAATGAAATGGAGCTTCGAAAGCAGTTACGGGATACCACCAACAGTCGTATGATGCTTGAAAAGCTTGGCACGCCGCCGTTTCAAAATGTGACGGAGATGAAGGAAATCCTAATGCTGGCGCAAAGAGGAGATTGTCTGACACCTTATCAGCTGGAGCGGGTGGAGAAGGTGCTTGTGGTGGTGGAACGATTAAAGGATTATCTGGCCAGAGGCAAGCAATACGAGAACCCCATTGCCTACTACGAGGAGAACCTGGATGCATTGCCACAACTTCGGGAAGAGATTAATCGACAGATTCGAAATGAGGCAGTGGATGATCGGGCATCCAAGGCGTTGTTTGAGGTGCGTACGCAGATGATGCGTACGGAAGAGGCAATGAAACAAAAGGCTGAGCAGATCATTCGAAACAACAAGGAATGTATGTCGGATACCTATTATACCCTTCGAAACGGAAGGATTTGTGTGCCGGTGAAGAAAGAATATAAGTTTCGAATTCCGGGAAGTACCATCGATAAATCCTCTACGGGCAGTACTTTTTTTATCGAGCCGGTGGGAGTAGCAAAGCACTTTGAGGAGCTGCAGCTTCTTCGAATAGAGGAAGACAATGAGGTATACAAGATTCTTTATACTCTGACGGCTATGGTATCGGAGGCCATACCTTATATGGAAGAAGATATGAAAATGATTGAGAAGTTGGACTTCCTGTTTTCCAAGGGGAAGCTTAGCCTGGAGTTGGATTGTGTGGAGCCTGCCATAAATTTGGAACGAAAGATTGTCCTCCGGGAAGCCAGACATCCCTTGATGGACAAGGCGGTGAATGTTCCCCTGAATTTTGCCTTGGGAAGGACGGAACGCGGGATTGTGATTACCGGCCCCAATACCGGTGGAAAAACTGTGGCTATCAAAACGGTTATGCTAAATAATTACATGGCCCAGTGCGGACTGCATGTGACCTGTAAAGAGGCGAACCTTTGTATGAACAGTAATTATTTGTGTGATATCGGTGACGGTCAGAATTTGCAGGAAAATTTATCTACCTTTTCGGCACATATCAAAAATGTATTGGATGTCTTACATGCCGTAAACAAAGAGAGCTTTGTAATCATGGACGAGCTTGGGTCCGGTACCGACCCGGCGGAAGGAATGGGAATCGCCGTGGCCATATTGGAAGAGCTTCGAAAGAGTGAAGCCAATTTCCTGGTGACCACCCATTATCCGGAAATCAAGGAGTATGCCAAGAAAACGGAGCAGATTGTAAATGCCCGAATGACCTTTGATAAGGAAACACTGAGGCCTACCTATCAGATGATTATCGGTGAGGCCGGAGAGAGTTGTGCCTTTTATATAGCGGACCGGTTGGGAATGCCGGCCCGGATGCTACAGACGGCAGTGGCGGCAGCTTACGGAGAAGAGGCTGTGTCGCTTTATCATTTCTCTAACGAAGCAATCTTGAATAAGCCGTCGGGGACGAAAATAGCAAAGGTAAAGAAAACCAAAAACCAGGCGAAGTATGCTACAGAGTATCAAATCGGAGACAGCGTTATGGTGTACCCGGATAAGAAAATCGGTATAGTATGTGAGCCCGTGAATGAAAAGGGTGTGCTTCGTGTGCAGATTGCGAGCCGAAAGATCTGGATCAATCAGAAAAGGGTAAAGCTGCATGTAAAGGCAGAGGACCTGTATCCGGAGGATTATGATTTCTCCATTATTTTTGATTCCGTACGGGATCGAAAGATTCATCATGATATGGAACGGAAGTATACGGAGGAAGTGATTGTGCATGAAAAGAAGGATTTGTAAGGAGAAACGAAGCATACAATTCGCTTTACGATTTAGGAATTCTTCCTGCAAATCTCTCTTTCAGAAAAATCTTTCGGATACCTATTGACAAATAATTTCAATATGATATCATAATGATATCAAAACAATAACGACAGGAAATGTCGTGCTGGTTCGTGAAATCGAACAGGAAGGGGATTAGTTATGACAGAGAAAATATTAACAACCAAAAAGAACGGAATGACGGTAATGATTTTAAATATTCTGGTATTTCCGGTTGTGATTGCAGCATTTGTATTTGGTATTATTTTAATGGACGGGGAGAATTATCTTTTGGGAGTGCCGCTTTTGGTAATTGGTATCCTTGGATTTTTGGTATCCTGGATTCCTCTTTGCGGATTGAAGGTGTTGAAACCTCAGGAAGCGTTGGTACTGACACTTTTTGGTAACTACATTGGCACCATTAAAGAGCCCGGTTTTTATTTTGTAAATCCTTTTTGTACTGCGGTGAATCCTGCAGCCAATACCAAGCTTGCACAGAGCGGGGAGACCACTACAAAGACCGGTGTCAGCGCAAATGTGGACGGCACCACCATTAATGTAGAGGCAGTCGGAAAGAAGATTTCTTTGAAGGCAATGACTTTAAACAATGGAAGACAGAAGATTAACGATTGCCTTGGTAATCCAATCGAAATCGGTATTGCAGTTATCTGGCGTGTGACCGACACCGCAAAGGCTGTTTTTGATGTAGATAATTATAAGGAATATTTGTCCTTACAGTGTGACAGCGCACTTCGTAACATTGTACGTATTTACCCTTATGATGTGGCAACCAATGTGGATACTACCGGTGACGGACAGGCGGATGAAGGTAGTCTTCGCGGTTCTGCGGAAGTAGTGGCACAGAGAATTAAGGAAGAAATCCAGAGCAAGGTAACCGATGCAGGATTGGAGATTCTTGAGGCGCGTATTACTTACCTGGCATATGCTCCCGAAATTGCATCTGTCATGCTTCAGCGTCAGCAGGCTTCTGCGATTATTGATGCTCGTAAGATGATTGTGGATGGGGCTGTAGGAATGGTAGAGATGGCATTGGAACGTTTAAACGAAAAGCAGCTGGTAGATTTGGACGAGGAAAGAAAAGCTGCTATGGTTTCCAATCTCCTCGTGGTACTTTGCGGCAACCACGATGCACAGCCTATTGTAAATTCAGGTAGCTTGTATTAATGGCTGAAAAGAAACAGGTGCCGCTTCGACTTTCGGATAAGTTGTATGCCGACATTGCCGCATGGGCAGAGGATGATTTCCGATCCGTCAACGGACAAATCGAATATTTGCTTTCGGAGTGCGTAAAACAGCGCAAGAAAGATGGAAAATATGTGGGCGAGGAAATAGATGTTCCTCCCAAGTTTGACATCAAATAGAGAGGCATAAGAAAACCGAGTGGAGTATGAATTCCACTCGGTTTTTTTCTTCAAATTAACCAACATATTTTTCCAATGTTTTGGTAACGGCGCCAACGCCTGCGGATAATTCTTCAAAGTAAGCCTTTACGGTATCTGCCATGCCGATCTCGATTAAGTTTACACCGAAGATCTTCTCGTTGGACAACAAAGCATCCAAACCGCTTAAGTCCTTCTTGTCCGCATTTAATGCATAGCCTGCAACATAAGGAGTAACCGTATCCAGCAAAGGATCGGGACTTAAGGTAAAGGAATTGCCCTGATCGTCAATTGCCATCAAATAACGTAACCAACCTGCGAATACCAAAGGAATCAGCTTCAAATCGCTAAGCTTTAAGTCATCGCGCTTCATATAAGCCTTTACGGTCTCACCGAAACGAATGGCAAGCTTCTGAGAAGTATCGGTGGCAATTCGCTGAGGAGTATCCGGCATGAAAGGATTGGGGATACGTACGTTTACGACTGCATCGATGAAGTCCTTGGGGGCAATAATACCGGGGTTTACCACAACGGGAAGTCCTTCTACATAGCCGACGGTTTCCACAAACTTCTTTAACAAAGGATTCTTCATTTCATCTGCAATTAAGGTATATCCCAACAGACAGCCATAAATTGCAAGCGTCGTATGAAGCGGGTTCAAACAGGTACAAACCTTCATCTTTTCAACCTTGTCTACGGTCTCCTTGTCGGTAAAGATGATACCGCCCTGATCGATGGGAGGCTTTCCGTTGGGGAATGCATCCTCGATTACCAGGTATTCACATTCCTCGGCATTTACGAAAGGAGCGATATAAGTGTTCTTGGAGGTGATGACTGCATCAAGACCTTCAATACCGTCCTGTGCAAGCATAGCTTCCACCTTTGCATCCGGTCTGGGAGTAATTTTATCAATCATGCTCCAAGGGAAGGAAACCTTGGAAGGATTCTTTACGTAGTTTAAAAATGCCTTGTCACATAAGCCTGCATTGCTCCAGGTCTCGGCGAAAGCGATAACGGCAGCATAGAGCTTGTCTCCGTTGTGAGAGCAGTTATCCATACTTACCATGGCAATGGGAAGAGCACCTGCCTCGAAACGGGTGTAGAGAAGAGATACCACTTTGCCAAGATAGCTTTCCGGCTTCGCAGGACCGGCTGCATAATCGGCTGCCACGGAAGGAAGCAATTCGCCCTTGCCGTTTACGAGAGAGTAGCCTTTTTCGGTAATAGTAAAGCTGGCCATCTGCAGGGAAGGATTGCGGAAAATTTCTTTTAAACGGCTGTACTCAGCTTCGTTTTCGCTGTCCAAAATCAGGGACTCCATGATACTGCCGACAATGGTTTTTTCTACGGTATTATTTGCTTTTAAGGTGGCGAGAAGACTTAAGTTGTCATGAGGACGATTGCTCTTCTCAATAATTTCGTAATCATAGCCTTCTGCAGCGATTAATCCTACGTGCATAATGCCTTTATTTAACAGGTTCTGTACCACATTTGCCTGGAATGCACGGAAAATATTGCCTGCACCGAAATGAATCCAGGTAGGATTCTCATAGGTATTTTTCTTTACAAGATCGTAGTCAAAGGTAGGAAGCTTATAGCCGGCTGCCTCATACTCTGCTTTTTGGGTTCTGATTCCCTCTAAAGTAAGCTTCATGTCAATATCCTTTCCAAAAGAAGACTTTTTGTCCTCTGTTTTATCAATGCTCAAAATAGTGGGCTCACTTGCGTGAGCCCAAATACATTAATGTGTTTTTACAATTGCTTCCCACAAACCGTTTAAGTAGGTTGCACCCAAAGCTCTGTCATAGAGACCGTAACCGGGCATTGCAACTTCATCCCAAATCATACGTCCGTGGTCGGGACGGATAGGACCGGTAAATCCGATATCGTAAAGGGCAAGCATAATCTCGTACATATCGAAGGTACCGTCGCTGGAAAGATGAGCGGATTCCTCGAAATCGGTAGGAGAGTTAAACTTCAGGTTACGAACATGTGCAAAATGAATTCTTCCCTTTAAGGAACGAATCATATCGGGAAGGTCATTCTCCAAATTGGTGCCGTAGGAACCGGAGCAGAAGGTAACACCGTTGTGTGGGTTGTCTACCATCTTCATCATACGAAGAATATTTGCCTTGTTGATAATGATACGGGGAAGTCCGAATACGCTCCAGGCAGGATCGTCGGGATGGATTGCCATGTTGATATCATACTTGTCACATACCGGCATAATGCGCTCCAAGAAGTACTTTAAGTTGGCGAAAAGCTTCTCATCGTCCACATCCTTGTACATCTCGAAGAGCTCCTTGATACGAGCCATACGCTCAGGCTCCCAGCCGGGAAGAATAGCACCGTTTGCGTCAGCGGAAATAGAGGCGAACATATCTTCCGGATTCAAAGCATCAACTGCTTCCTGGGTATATGCCAAAACAGTAGAACCGTCGGGGCGAACTCTTGCAAGCTCGGTTCTGGTCCAGTCAAATACAGGCATGAAATTGTAGCATACCATATGGATGCCGGCTTGTCCAAGTCTTTCCAAAGTAGTGATATAATTATCGATATATTGATCTCTGTCAGGAGTACCTACCTTGATTGCATCATGAATGTTTACACTTTCAATTCCTGCAAGGGTAAGTCCTGCATCTTCGATTTCTTTCTTTAATGCGAGAATGTCTTCCATCTCCCAAACTTCACCGGGCTTGGTTCCGTAAAGGGTGGAAATAACACCTGTAACACCGGGAATCTGTCTGATCTGTTTCAGGGTAACGGTATCATATTTACTACCGTACCAACGCAATGTCATCTGCATGCTTTTGTCCTCCATTTATCTTTGCAATCTGCATAAGAATTGAATATAGTATATCCTATTTTTGGGGGAATGAAAAGAATAGAAATTGCTATGTATTGTGTATTTAGTTAGCAATAATTGTCTTTTTTCGGGATTTGGCCCGAGGAAAATGTAAGGGCTTACCCTCGGGCCTGTCGTTTAGGTTCCCGGTTCGGCAATACGGGACACACCGACGTAAATATTGGAGATTTGATACCAGGTGGCATAGTCGGTGATTCCGGTCTGGGGAAGGTTAAAGATTTTTTGGAATGCCTTCACACTGTTTTTGGTGGCGGGACCGTATTTTCCGTCCGTGGCAAGGGTAGGGATGGCGGGATAGTTTCTGGCAATTCGATTTAACTGATTCTGGAGCGTTCGGACTTTTTCACCGGTGGCACCGATGTCTAAGGGATATCCGGGATAGGAGGAAGGAACACCCGAGATATAATCGGCACTGTTGATATACATATCATTGCCATAGTAATAGCGAAGGATTTCAATGGCAGAATAGCCTTCCTCCGCCAAATATCTGGAGCCCCATTGGCTAAGGCCCGAACAGCTGACCTTTCGTCCATCGCAGTAGGAGGTGAAGATTGGCTGAATGACGCCCGGCCGGGACAGATAATTGGCGAATACGGTATCTACCAGGTAATCAATTCGCTGAAAGATGGTCTGCCCATAAATCCATTTTTGATCGAAAGCAGTGGAGGAGGTAATGGTAAAATCATACCCTTTTCCACGATAGTATTCGGTATAAACCCTGTTTAGGGTAAAGGACATAATGGCCAGAATGTTGGCATAAATGGCGGCTTCCGGCCAAGTGGAATAGATTTCGCAGGAGGCTACATTTTTGATGTAATCCTTATAGCGCACCCAGTAATTCTTGGCGGAGGAATCGGAAGGGACTCCGTCATGAACCACCACATATTCCGGAACCACCACCCGACTTAAGACGATGTTGCCGCTTTCCTCGATGGGCTTGATTTCATCCTCGGGAAGTTTTGCCGGATAGTTACCGTACAATGTATGGGGAGGAATCATAACCACCTGTTCCGTATCCGGAGACTGGGCAGAGAGCGGAACCAGGCGGATGGTTTGCAGGGATTCTTCTCCGGGAAGAATTTCACAGCCTGACAGGAAGGTGGTTTCGTAATCCGGTGCGCTGACGGTGATGTTGTACTGGGAGTAAGGTTTTTCCTCCCCTTCTCCCAGGGAGTAGGCCGGATTCGGGGCTTCCAGGGAGAGAATCCCGGTTTGACCGGAGGAGTCGGTTTCGTAGGTACCGATAGGATGATCCGGCAGACCGGTTTTGGTGACGACGACTTTGGCACGGGGGATGGGAATCTGACCCAGAGAGGAAAGAACACTGATAAGCAAGGTTCCCCGATAAGTGATTTCAGGAAGCTCACAGGCTTGTAAAAGATTGATTTCGGACATTTGGATTTCCAGAATAATTTCTTAGGGTACTATATGCCAAAAAATAAAAAATGTTTCGAGAATCAAAGACTGAGGCAAGCTTTGTAAGATACTGCGGTCAGGGGCAGAATGCACTTGACGATGGACCGGAATAAGCATACTATATACTATATATTGGTGATACTGTTATCTATGATACAATGGAGGGGAAAATACCGTGGAGGATTTGATCGTTATAGAGGGACTTTCCAAGTCCTATGATTCCAGATTTAATGCTATAAACAATATTTCCATCCGCCTTCCCAAGGGCAAGATCATCGGCCTTTTGGGACCAAACGGAAGCGGAAAAACCACGCTGATTAAGATGCTGAACGGGTTGCTGCAACCCGATACGGGAACCATTGAGGTAAACGGAGTTCCGGTAGGAGTGGAGACCAAGTCCATGATTTCTTATCTTCCGGACAGAACCTATTTGAATGAAGCACAGAAAATCAAAGACGTATTGGAAATGTTTCGGGATTTTTATAAGGATTTTCAAATTGACAGAGCCAGAATGCTCTTGACGAAGCTTGGGATTGATGAGAATGTGCGAATGAAAACCCTTTCCAAAGGAAACAAGGAGAAGGTACAGTTGATTCTGGTAATGAGCCGTGATGCGGACCTTTATGTATTGGATGAGCCGATTGCAGGTGTGGATCCTGCTGCCCGGGATTATATTCTTCGTACCATTATTGAAAATCATAATCCAAATGCCTCGGTTTTGATTTCCACCCATTTGATTCGGGATGTGGAAGAGGTGTTGGATGAGGTGATTTTTATGCACAGCGGACAGCTGGTTTTATATACGACCGCAGAAAATGTGAGACAAAAGCACAATAAGTCTGTGGACGAGTATTTCAGGGAGGTGTTCGCATGCTAGGAAAAGTGATGAAACATGAATGGAAAAGTGTATCCGGCGTGGGCGGTCTTTTGTTGTGCGTGTTATTGGGCTGTACATTGCTTGGAGTGGCTTATATAGCGTCTCCTCTGTTCGGGGCCATGATGGGGTGGAATTCCAATAATGATGCCGGTCTTGTTATGGTGGCCGGAATGTTTGGGTTCTTTGGAATCATGATTTTTGTGCTGGTGTTTTCCTGTGTGACCTTTGGCATGATGGTTTATCTGGGGATTCGTTTTTGCAAGAGCATGTATGCGGAAGAGGGGTATCTGACACAGACACTTCCCGTGAAAAGCAGTACACTTATTTTGGGTAAGCTTTTGGTGAGCGGTATCTGGGTATTAATTCTTCAGATAGTTGTCTTTTTGACCATTGTGGTCTTGTTTGGTACGGCCGGTATTGCATCTGTTCAGCACTACAGTAAGTTGGACAGTTTCGGAGAAGTTCTGAGCATGATTTCCATGGGCATTCAGGAAATGCAGGTTGCGGCGGCGGAGATGTTTCGACAGGCAGGACTTCGGGTGAGCTTCCTTCTTACTTTGATGCTTGCTACCTTTTTTCTGGTACCGTTTGCAAATATGATGATTTTCTTTGGTTCCTTTACCATAGGACAGATGTTTGGAAAGCATAAGATTGTTATGGGCTTTATCAGCTTTTTCCTGGTACAGATTGTATTAAACTTACTTCGCACCATTTTGGGAAGCATCGGTATGGTGGGAGCGGTGGCTTCGGCCTCAATCGGATTTACCTATGAGTTTATGTTTGCGTTTACATTGGTTTCCAATACCATTTTTGGTGTGGGAATGTTCTTCTTATCCAATTACATCAATAAGAAAAAGCTGAATTTGAACTAGAAAGTAGAAGTGGGTGGATGAAATGCAGGATGTGGTGAAGCAGATTTTGGAAGGAAATGTGGAGAACGAAAACGGTTCTCTGGATTTTTCGTGTCAAAAAATAGAGATTGTCCTGCAAAAGGGCATGGACTACGAAGGCTCGTTTCGAATCTTTGCTCCGGGGGGCGGATATTCGGTTGGATATGTGTATTCTTCCGATTATCGGATGGAATGTCTCACGGAGGAGTTTACCGGGTCCGAATGTGAGATTTTGTATCGTTTTCACGGCAATGATTCCGAAGAGGGAGATGTGGTAAAGGGTTCCTTTTACATTATCAGCAATCACGGAGAGTATTATCTTCCTTTCGTGGTGTCTGCGGAGCACAGTGTATTGGATTCGTCTGTAGGCCCCATTAAAAATTTGTTCCATTTTGCCAACCTGGCCAAAAGCAACTGGCAGGAGGCGCTGAAATTGTTTTATTCCCCGGAGTTTGCCGGTGTCTTTACAGGAAGCGATGCCCAGTATTACGAAAGCTATCTGGGCTTGTCCGTTTATCCCGGTCAGGAGCAGAACATGGAGGAGTTCCTGATTCAGATTAACAAGAAACAGCAGGTGGAATATCTGGTGGAAGAGTCGGAAATCAGCTTTTCCATGCTAAAACAGGAGATAACGGACGAAGCGATTATGAAAGAAATTTCTATCCTTCGGAACGGTTGGGGATATACCAACCTGAATGTGGATTGTGACGGAGACTTTTTGTTTATTCAAAAAGACATGATTAATGACGATGATTTTATCGGCAACAGGGTGAAGTTGCCTGTTTATATTGATTCTACCAGGCTGCGGGAAGGCTCGAACTACGGCAAGGTATTATTTTATAATTCCTATGTTTCGTTTTCCGTAGCAGTACGCATCAATATGGAAGAGACCATGTTTCGAGATCGTGCCGCCTTTGAACGAAAGAGAAACATTGTGGAAATCATGCTGTCGTATCAGGATTTTCGTATGAAGCGACTGAATACGGCAGAATGGATGAAGCGTAACAATATTACGGTTGAAAAAATGATGGTTGCGGATGAAGCCGATGTTCTGGCCAGATTGTTTCGGGTACAAATGTTGATTACCGAGGAGCGATACAATGAAGCAGAGTGGATGTTAAATCATTGCAAGGAGCTTTTGGAGAAGCAGGCAGAGAAGGAAAATCGGGATGAGTACGTGCTTTGGGCGTACTATCTGTATCTGACGACCTTGATGAATCCGGAAGAGAGCTATATCAATCGTGTGACCACCGAAGTGGAAAAGATTTATCGAAAACATTCGGAAAGATGGCAGTTGGCCTGGCTTTTGCTTTATTTGTCACCGGAATACAGTAAGTCCGCGATTGCACGCTGGCAGTTCTTGGAGAAGCAGTTTGACCTGGGCTGCAGAAGCTTTGTGATTTATATTGAGGCTCTTTTGCTGTTAAATTCCAACCCAACCCTGCTTCGTCAGTTGGGCAGTTTTGAATTGCAGATTTTATATTACGGAGTTCGCCAGAACCTGTTGAATTTGGAAGTGGTGGAACAGCTTTTGTATCTGTGTGGAAAAAGCAGGGAACGGGGTGAGGTTCTGCCCAAAATTTTAATGGGCTTATATGAAAAGAAACCGGATTCCCGTATCCTCCAGGAGCTTTGTACCTTGTTTGTGAAAGAGGCAAAAACCGGGAAGAAATATTTGGAATGGTACAAAAAGGGCATTGATTCCTCTCTTCGTATCATCAATTTGTATGAGTATTTTATGCTATCCATAAATACGGATGAAAAGCAGGAGATTCCCAAAGCGGTTCTGATGTATTTCACTTATCAGAACAATTTGGACTATGAGCATTTGGCTTATCTGTATGATTATCTGATGGATAACAGGGCACTTTATCCGGATTTATACGATACCTATTTGCCCAAAATAGAGCAGTTCGTGGCGGAGCAGATTCAAAAAGAGCGAATTGACAGACATTTATCCAATTTATATAGCCACATGCTGACAGGAGAATACATCAATGAGGAGAATGCTCCGGCACTTTCCAAGCTGTTATTTGCCAACCGTATTTGTGTAAACGACAGTCGTTTGCGGAAGGTTATTGTATACCATCCCGGTTGCAGAGTCCCCATGGAATATCCTTTGTACAATGGGGAGACATGGGTTTCCCTGTACGGCAATGACTACACGATTTTATTTGAGGATGCTTTTCATAATCGCTTCGTGAAAAATGTGGAATATGATATGGAAAAGCTGATGATTCCGGGCAAGCATCTGAAGCAATTGTCAGGCTTTGTACAGGATATTCCGGAATTGAATCTGTACTTGATTCGCAATGAACGTGGCCTGGATGACATGACCGGTACCCAGCGAACCAGAGCTATGTTTTTGGCGGAAAATGATATGGTGGCCGAAAAACTTCGCCATGAATATTTGTTTGCACTTTTGAAAAATTGTTTTGCCGAGGACCGAATGGAAGAGTTGGACGGCTATTTGACGGATATGGACTGGAATGCTTTCGGTGCCTCAGAAAGAGCGGAGATTGTGAAGTACATGGTTCTTCGCGGAATGAAAGAACAGGCATATGAAATGGTTTGTCAGCACTCACCGTATTTTGTTGACCCGGCGATTTTGCTTCGCCTAATCAGCGCCAAGACAGAGGAAATTCAGGAGGAGGATCCGGTTCTTCTGGCTTCCTGCTATTATGTGTTTGAGCGAGGAAAATACAATGCGGCGGTGCTGCAATATTTGAATCGCTACTTTAAGGGAATGACAAAGCATATTCGCGATATTTGGAAGGCTTCCAAAGATTTCGGAACGGACTGCTATTATTTGGCGGAGCGGTTCCTGGTACAAATGCTTTTCTCCGGTGCTTATGTGGGAGAAAAGATGGAGATATTCCGTTATTACGTCAATCAGGGGGCAAAACCGGAAATTGAAGCGGCCTTTTTGGTGCAATGCTGTCATGATTATTTCGCGAAGGATAAATTGACGGACAGCTTTGTTTTTCAGCAGATCAGTTTTTTGGAGAGACAGGAGGAAGCACTTCAATTGGTGTGCAAGTTGTCCTTCCTAAAATACTGCTCGGAAAATGTGGACGAATTGACCGATTCCATGAAGGAAATCATGGTACGCTACTTAAAGGAAATGCTGGAAAAGAGGATTCACTTAAACTTCTTTCGAGGTCTTCCCGGGGTAGAGGACTATCTTTGGGAATTGCGTGACAAAACGATTATTGAATACAATGTGAAACCCGGCGCGAAGGCGAGAATTCATTATGTTATTTTGCGGGAGGACGGAGAGTCGGAAGAGTATCTGGCAGAGTATATGCGTGATATTTACGGCGGAGTCTGCGTGAAGGAATTTGTGCTGTTCTTTGGCGAAACCCTGCAATATTACATTACAGAAGAATACGGGGAAGAGGAGCAGCTGACAGAAAGCGGCGAATTGCAGAAAAATGACATCGGTGTGGAAAATCACGGAGATCGTTATGACTTGATTAACGATTTGGTAATCAGCAAGTCCCTGCAGGACTATGATACTTTTGACACTACGTTGGAACATTACTATCGCTTGGAATGCTACAATGAACAATTATTCCGGATTCGATAAGTGGGAAGGAGCGAACAATCGTGAGACTGACAGGCAATCATAATTACATCGTCGGATATGATTTGGGAAATCGCTTCTCTCAGATCAGTTATTGTCTGAGCGGCCATGATGAGGTAGAGACCCTGTCTCAGGTGGCCGGCAGTGAAAATTTTGTGATTCCCACGGTATTATGCAAAAGAGTGGGAGTGAACCAGTGGTTTTATGGACAGGAAGCCTTGAAATATGCCAAGGAGCAGGACGGAATTTTGATTACGGACCTGGTGCATATGGCTAAGGACGGCGAAATGGTTCATATCGAAGAGCAGGAGTTTGATCCGGTGGCGCTTTTAGCCCTGTTTTTTAAGAGAAGCCTTAGTATGCTTTCCAATATCGGAAGCCCGGACCGGATGGATCATTTGATGATTACGGTGGAAAATCCGGACGGACGTCTGGTGGAGGTATTGAATCAGGTAGTGGGTGGCTTGCATCTGAACGGAAAGAAAATATCTTATCAGAGCCATACGGAAAGCTACTATTCCTACATGCTGTACCAACCCAAGGAATTATGGCAGGAAGCTTCCATGCTGTATTCCTACCAAAATGACGGAATGACCCTTTATAAGCTGGAATGTAACAAGCATACCAAACCGGTGGTAGTTTATATTTCGGAAGAACATAAGGATTTCCCCAAGTATGAACCGGTTCCGGAGGAAGAGGTGCTTCGGGAAGAACATTTCAGGGAACTGGACGGCAGTTTCTTAAATGTGATTCAGGATTCCCTGCCGGAGGGAAGTGGCTCGTCGGTTTACTTAATCGGTGAGGATTTCCGGGAGGAATGGTTGAAGGATTCCTTAAAGCAGTTGTGCAGGGGAAGAAGAGTATTCCAGGGAAATAACCTGTTTAGCAAGGGTGCGGTATACTTTCTGCTTAACCGGGAGGAACCCTGCATTGCCGGAAAAGAACATGTATTTTTGGGAAAAGATAAGCTAAAAACCAACATCGGCATGAAGGTATTCCGAAGAGGAGAAGAATCTTATATGGCCCTTCTGGATGCAGGTGTAAATTGGTATGATGCAGAAAAAACGGTGGAATTTTATCTTCGGGACGGAAACGAAATGGAAATCGAGGCCGTTTCTCTGGTGGGAAAACCAAGTACATTGGCCAAAGTTGTGCTGGATGATTTAAAGGGAGATATTTCCAGACTTCGTATGAAAGCATATATGAAGTCCGAAAATCTCATGAACGTGGAAATAACCGACCTGGGCTTCGGAGAGATTCGTCCTTCCGAGAACAAGGTCTGGTCCCAAGATATTACAGTGTAGGAGGAGCTCATGCGCACTTGTGTATGTGTCGGTAAATATTCTACAACTCCATATATGATTACGGAATTGGATGTCAATGTATATTGCATGGAAGAGCTGTGCTATACCATCAAAGAAAATGCATTCCTTCTGGATAAAAAACTGATGGGAGATCCATTGATTGACTGGATTGGTGACTGCCTGGGACTGGTGGATTTGGCGAAGGCATTGTACCCGATTGTGCATAAACAGGGGTCATTCAGTCAGTTTATCGAGACAATCCTTGTTTATGTGGGATTATATGATTCGGAAGTCATCCGGGAAGTCTGTCAGGTAGTGAAAAAAAGCTCCGGTCTTTCCGGTGTAGAAAAGCGAAAAGAACAGATTGACTTCTTGATGGAGAAGGGAAAGTATATGATTGCCCTTCGAAATTATAGGCTGTTGCTTGCACAATGGGAGGAGGCCCAAAACCAGGGGAAACCGGTCCCGGATCAGGGGGTAAAGGCAGCGATTTTACACAATATGGGGGTCGCTTATGCCGGAATGCTTTCTTACGATCGGGCGGCGGAGGAATTCCATGAGGCCTATCAAATCAGCGGAGATGACGGGGATTATCTCAGTTACCTGGCAGCGAAACGATTCATGATGCGGGAAGAGGAATACCTGAATTTTGTGTCCGGGGAGATGGAACATTACAATCTCACGCTGGAACTGGAAAAACAGATGGAGGCGGCGAGGGCTGCCTTTGAACAGCATCCCAAAAAGATTCAGCTGGAGAAGCGTGCCGAGATGAAGAACGGCGGCGAGAGACAGTTGTACTATGAAGACAATGATTTACTCACCAGAGCTTTGAAATTATCTTATCGGAGTTGTATGGGCGAGTAAAAACAGGAGAGACCGAATGGGCTTTTGGAAAAAGTTTTTTGGAAAACAGAAGGTGGAACCGGAGCAGGAAGAAAACTGGGAAGAAGTGATTTATGACCGTCAATCCGTTGATTTTCGGGATGAATCCCAAAGAACCCGTTACATCATGGACTGTCTGGAGCAGTTGAGTGAAGCTACCAGAGAATCCGAACTTGTATCCGGGGAATATAATCGGGTTACCGCCTATTTAAAGGATATTGAAGAGATTGAGGCCCTTCCGGAAGGAGAAAAACGGGTACTGGAGCATACGGCCCAAACCTTACAAACCCTTGCGCAGGAGAGAAACAGCTATCAAAACCGGGCGAACCGAATGAAGGATTCGGAGTTTTATCAGATGCGCAATCAGGAAAGGGAAGTGGAGGAAGGAATTCGGAAACTTCGGGATTGTGAGGATTATCATGATAAGGTGAAGCGGGATTTAAAAAAGGTGGACCGGGAGCGTCAGGCCTATGCATACCGAAAGGCTGAGCTTACCGATTTGATGAACAACACCAGGGGTATGGCGATTATCTTTATGGGTGCATTTTTTGTTTGTATGGTACTGCTTTTTATCATGCAGTTTACCATGGAACTGGATGCCACAATCGGTTATTTTGCAGCTGTTTTGGCAGTGGCGGTGGCCCTTACCGTCATGTCCATAAAATATATGGATTTAAAAAAGGAACTGGCTCGTGTCAACAGAGCGGCCAACCGACTGGTTCAGGTGCAGAACAAGGTAAAAATCCGTTATGTGAATAATTCCCGCCTGATGGATTATCTATGTATGAAGTATAACGTGACCGGAGCGGATGTGCTGGAAAAGCTTTGGAATAATTACCAAAAAGAAAAAGAAGACCGGAAGCAGTATGCGGAGGCGGAAGCCAAGCAGGAATATTACAGTAAGCAGCTGGTAGCCCAATTATCCAAGTATCCTTTGGTGGATCCTTACAGATGGGTGAACCAGATTGATGCCATTCTGGATGCCAGGGAAATGGTGGAGATTCGACATGAACTGATTATCCAAAGACAGGCCCTTCGAAAGCAGCTGGATTATAACCGTGGCATTTCGGAACAGGCCAAGAAAGAAATCTCTGAGATAGAAGAAAAATATCCCCAGTATTCTGCGGAAATTCATATGATTGTGGACAAATACGGAAACAGTATCGTGGACGGCGTTCGATAAACAGGGAAATCCCCCTCGGTTGACTTTTTCATGGTCACATGATAATATGACAACGTGCTGACAGGTTCGCAAAGAATTTGCTTTGCGAAACATTTGGTACAGGAAAACGGAGGAGAAAAAATGAAGAAAATCGTAGCAGTGGTTGGCGCCCTTGTTTTGGCAATGAGTGTTTTGGCCGGATGTGGTGCCCAGGAAAGCGGTAAGAATTTTACCGTGGGATTTGATGCGGAATTTCCGCCCTATGGCTACCGTGCAGATAACGGTGAGTATGTAGGTTTTGACCTTGATCTTGCGGCTGAGGTTTGTGCAAGAAAGGGCTGGACTTTGGTAAAACAGCCCATTGATTGGGATTCCAAGGATATGGAGCTTTCTTCCGGAGCAATTGATTGTATCTGGAACGGTTTCACTATCAACGGAAGAGAGGATCAGTATACTTGGTCTGTTCCTTATGTAGACAACAGTCAGGTATTCGTCGTTGCAAAGGATTCCGGTATTGCAAGCAAGAGTGATCTTGCAGGCAAGATTGTAGCGGTACAGAAGGATTCCTCCGCATTGGCAGCTTTAAATGACGAAGAGTCTGAAGAGAATCTTGCGTTAAAGAATTCCTTTGAAAAATTGATTGAGTACGGTGATTACAATACCGCATTTATGGATTTGGAACAGGGTGCGGTCAATGCAATTGCAATGGATATCGGTGTAGCCCAGTACCAGATTGGTCAGAAGGCTGAGGGTGCTTATATCATTCTTTCCGAGCAGTTGGCTACCGAGCAGTACGGTATTGGTTTCTTAAAGGGAAATACCCAGCTTCGTGATGAGGTACAGGCTGTTTTGGAAGAAATGGTAAAAGACGGAACTTTCATGAAGATTGCAGAGAAGTACTCTGACTTCGGATTAACCGAGAGCGTTTGCCTCGGAAAGTAATACAAGAAAAAAATAGGAACGGTGCAATATGGATTTTGTGACATCCCTTTCAAAGTATTTGCCAATGCTTCCTCAACTGGGGGAAGGCTTCATAGTATCAATGGAGATTTTCGTTCTCACATTGTTGTTTGCGCTCCCACTGGGAATGATTGTGGCCTTTGGAAGAATGTCCAAAATCCGGCTCGTTCGTTCACTGGCCAAGGTATATATTTCTGTCATGAGAGGTACGCCTCTGATGCTTCAGATTTTTGTGGTATACTTTGGTCCTTTTTATGTTTTTAAGATTCGTATGGGATCCGGTTACCGATTCCCGGCGGTTATTATTGCATTTGCAATCAATTATGCCGCATATTTCGCAGAAATTTATCGTTCCGGTATAGAATCTATGCCGATTGGACAGTATGAAGCAGCCCAGGTGCTGGGCTATAATAAGGCACAAACCTTTTTTAAGATTATTTTGCCTCAGGTAATAAAAAGAGTATTACCTCCTGTTACCAATGAGACAATTACCCTGGTGAAAGATACTTCCCTGGCATTTACCATTGCGGTTGCAGAAATGTTTACCACCGCAAAGCAGATGGCAGCGGCAGATTCCAATATTATTCCGCTGTTGGGAGCGGGTGCGTTTTACTATGTTTTCAACTTAATCATTGCCATGTCAATGGAGAAGCTGGAAAAGAAACTCAGTTATTACCGATAAGGATGAAAGAGATGGCAGAGAAGAAAATACTTCTTGAAATGAATCACGTAAAGAAAAGCTTTGACGGTATCGAGGTTTTGTCCAATATTAACGTTCGAGTGCATGAGGGTGAAGTGGTTTCCATTATCGGTCCTTCCGGTTCGGGAAAATCCACCTTGCTTCGTTGCGCCACTTTGTTGGAAAAGATGGATGACGGTGAACTGATTTATTTGGGAGAAATCGCGGCAAGCGGTGGCAAATATGCACCAAAGTCCAGATTGAAACAAATTCGCAAATATTTCGGATTAGTGTTCCAAAGCTTCCATTTATTTCCCCACTACACCGTTCGAAAGAATATTATCGATGCTCCCATATGCGTGGACAAGGTTTCCAAAAAGGAAGCAAACGAGAGAGCAGAGAAGCTTTTGGCGCAGCTTGGCCTTAGCGATAAGGCAGAGAATTACCCATATCAGTTGTCCGGTGGACAGCAGCAACGTGTATCCATTGCCAGAGCCCTGGCGTTGCAACCGAAGATTTTATTTTTTGATGAACCTACCTCCGCATTAGACCCGGAGTTGACAGCAGAGGTATTAAAGGTTATAAAGGAATTAGCAAAAGAACATATGACCATGATTATTGTTACCCATGAGATGCAATTTGCCAAGGAGGTATCCGATCGAATTGTGTTTATGGAAAAGGGTGTTATCGTAGAAGAAGGTACTCCCGAGGAACTGTTTTCCAGTGATAATCAGAGAGTCAGAGATTTTATCGGCAAGTTAAATCTATAAATACAAGGAGAAAAAGAATGAGCGTACAGGAATTAAAGCCAATCAAAGAAGGAAAGGTTCGTGAGATTTATGATAACGGTGACAGCTTGATTATGGTAGCTACCGACCGTATCAGCTGCTTCGATGTAATCCTTCATAATATCGTTACCAAGAAAGGTACCGTATTAACTCAGATTTCCAAGTTCTGGTTTGATATGACCAGCGACATCATCCCCAATCATATGATCAGCGTGGATGTAAATGATATGCCTGAGTATTTCAGACAGCCGAAATTTGACGGTAACAGCATGATGTGCAAGAAGTTGGAGATGCTTCCTGTAGAGTGTATCGTTCGTGGATATATTACCGGTAGTGGCTGGGCAAGCTACAAGGAGAACGGAACCGTTTGCGGTATTCGCCTTCCCGAGGGCTTGAAGGAATCCGATAAGTTGCCTGAGCCTATTTATACTCCTTCCACAAAGGCAGAAATCGGTGATCATGATGAGAACATTTCTTATGAGCAGAGTGTTGAATATTTGGAGAAACGTTTCCCCGGTAAGGGAGAAGAGTATGCTTCCAAGCTTCGCGATTACACCATTGCTCTTTACAAGAAGTGTGCAGATTATGCATTGACCAAGGGTATTATTATTGCAGATACCAAGTTTGAGTTCGGTTTGGATGAGAATGGCAACATCGTAATCGGTGATGAAATGCTTACCCCCGACAGCTCTCGTTTCTGGCCGGCAGATGGTTATGAACCCGGACATGGTCAGCCTTCTTTCGATAAGCAGTTCGCAAGAGACTGGTTAAAGAACAATCAGCATGATTGGACTTTACCGGAGGATGTTGTTCAGAAGACCATTGATAAGTATTTACAGGGTTATGAGTTGTTGACCGGTAAGAAATTAGAGGTTTAATATTTTTCGAAATTGAATAAATATCAATCAGAATGCAAAGAGGCAGAACACGGAAGTGGTCTGCCTCTTTTTATGAAAATGCAGAGGGAGAAAAGACACTCCCGGAGTGCATGAAAAGGAGGATATATGGATATCTCTTATTTACAAAAGGACGATAAACCGGGTGAGGAGTGTGGCGTCTTCGGTGCTTATAATTTTGACGGAGAGGATGTTTCGTCCACCATTTACTACGGATTGCTGGCATTACAACACAGAGGACAGGAAAGCTGCGGTATTGCGGTCAGTGATACCAAGGGACCCAAGGGAAAGGTATCTTCTTACAAGGATATGGGTTTGGTAAACGAGGTGTTTGAGGCACATACCTTGGATGGCTTGAAGGGAGATATCGGTGTAGGTCATGTTCGTTATTCTACGGCCGGAAGCTCTGTTCGTGAAAATGCGCAACCCCTGGTTTTGAATTATGTGAAGGGTACGCTGGGACTTGCGCATAACGGAAACCTGATTAATGCATTGGAACTTCGGGAGAAACTGGCATACACCGGTGCGATTTTCCAGACCACCATTGATTCTGAGGTCATTGCATATTGCATTGCCAGAGAACGTTTGAATTCCAAATCGGTAGAGGAAGCGGTAGGCCGTGCCATGAAGCAGATTCTGGGTGCCTATTCGCTGGTCATTATGTCGCCTCGAAAGTTAATCGGTGCCAGAGATCCCTACGGTTTCCGACCTTTGTGTATCGGTAAGCGGGACAATACCTATATTTTGGCCAGTGAGAGCTGTGCGCTGGATACTATCGGCGCAGAGTTTGTAAGAGATGTGCTTCCGGGAGAAATTGTTACCATTTCACCGGAATACGGCATTTTGTCCGATACCAGCAACTGCCTGCCGGAGGATAAGGTAGGACGTTGTGTGTTTGAATACATTTATTTTGCCAGACCGGACAGCATTATCGATGGTGTGAGTGTATATCATTCCAGAATTATGGCCGGAAAATATTTGGCAATGGACGATCCGGTAGACGCGGATCTGGTGGTGGGTGTGCCGGAGTCCGGTAACTGCGCAGCTATGGGTTACTCCATGCAATCCGGAATTCCTTATGGCATCGCTTTTATGAAAAATGCGTATGTGGGAAGAACCTTTATTAAACCCAAACAAAAGAATCGTGAGAGCAGCGTTCAGGTGAAACTAAATCCGATTCGGGAAGCGGTGGAAGGAAAACGAATCATCATGATTGATGACTCCATTGTACGTGGCACCACCTCCGATCGAATTGTCCGTATGCTTCGGGAAGCCGGAGCAAAAGAGGTACATATGCGTGTCAGCTCCCCGCCATTCTTGTGGCCCTGCTATTTTGGAACCGATGTACCGGCCAGAGATCAGTTGATAGCTTATAATCGTTCCGTAGAGGAAATTCGCCGGATTATCGGCAGCGATTCCCTAGGCTATCTTCGTCAGGAAAGACTTTCGCAGATTGTGAACCGGAAAGGTATTTGTACCGGATGCTTTACCGGAAAATATCCTTTGGACCCGCCCAAAGAGGATATTCGAGGTGAGTTTGATAAATAAAATTTTATTTCGGTGTTGAAAATCGATTTGAATCTGTGTAAAATAGTTGTGGTTATTGTTTCGTGAATTCATTTTGAAAAGGAGACCCCTATGAGTACAGACAGATATCAGAGCCCTTTGTCAGAGCGTTATGCCAGCAAGGAAATGCAGTACATTTTCTCACCGGATATGAAATTCCGCACCTGGAGAAAATTGTGGATTGCACTTGCTGAGACCGAGAAGGAATTGGGACTTTCCCAGAACGGAAAGCCGGTTATTACCCAGGAGCAGATTGACGAATTAAAGGCTCATGCGGAAGATATTAACTATGATGTAGCAATTGCACGTGAAAAAGTGGTTCGTCACGATGTAATGAGCCATGTATATGCTTACGGACAGCAGTGCCCCAAGGCAGCAGGTATCATTCATTTAGGCGCTACTTCCTGTTATGTAGGGGATAATACAGATATTATTGTAATGACAGAGGCTTTAAAGCTGGTAATGAAGAAATTGGTGAATGTTATGAAGCAGTTGGCAGATTTCGCAGACCAGTATAAAGCACAGCCTACTTTGGCATTTACCCATTTTCAGCCTGCACAGCCTACCACGGTAGGTAAGAGAGCAACCCTGTGGTTACAGGAGTTTTCTTTGGATTTGGAAGATTTGGACCATGTACTTTCTACCATGAAGTTATTGGGTTCTAAGGGTACCACCGGTACACAGGCTTCTTTCCTGGAACTTTTTAACGGTGATCAGGAGACTATCGACAAGATTGATCCCATGATTGCCAAGAAGATGGGCTTTGAAAAGTGCTATCCTGTTTCCGGACAGACCTATTCCCGTAAGGTAGATACCCGTGTGGCAAATGTTCTGGCAGGAATTGCAGCCAGCGCTCACAAGATGAGTAACGATATTCGTCTGCTTCAGCACCTGAAGGAAGTGGAAGAGCCTTTTGAAAAGACTCAGATTGGTTCCTCTGCCATGGCTTACAAGAGAAATCCTATGAGAAGTGAGCGTATCGCTTCCCTTTCCAGATACGTTATGATTGATGCATTGAATCCTGCAATTACCTCAGCTACCCAGTGGTTTGAGAGAACCTTGGATGATTCTGCAAATAAGAGACTTTCCATTCCCGAAGGTTTCCTTGCGATTGACGGTATTTTGGATCTTTGCCTGAATGTAGTTACCGGTTTGGTGGTATATCCCAAGGTAATTGAGAAGCGTATGATGAGTGAGCTTCCTTTCATGGCAACCGAGAACATCATGATGGATGCAGTTAAGAATGGCGGAAACCGTCAGGAATTGCATGAGCGCATTCGTGAACTTTCTATGGAAGCAGGCAAGAATGTAAAGGTAGAAGGTAAGGATAACAACCTTCTGGAATTGATTGCAGCAGACCCCGCATTCAATATGACTTTGGAAGATTTACAGAAGTGCATGGAGCCTTCCCGTTACGTTGGACGTTCCAAGGAGCAGGTAGAGGCATTCCTGAATAATATTATCAATCCTATTTTAGAGGAAAACAAAGATCTTCTCGGGGTAACCGTTGAGATTAACGTTTAATTTCGATTAAACAGACAGATTTCGACAGCACTTCGTGAAGAAGCGGCTGCCACAAAAATACGAAGAAAGACGAGAGTGAAAAATGGGCGGATTTTTTGGTGTTGCAGCAAAAGAAGATTGTGTATTTGATTTGTTCTTCGGAACAGATTACCATTCACATCTTGGAACAAGACGTGCCGGTATGGCAGTTTACAGTAAGACAAAAGGCTTTGACAGAGCCATTCACAATATTGAAAATGCACCTTTTCGAACCAAGTTTGAGAAGGATGTAAACAGCATGGAGGGTCAGTTGGGTATCGGTTGTATTTCCGATTATGAACCGCAGCCTTTGTTGGTTCGTTCCCATCATGGAACCTATGCGATTACGACTGTCGGTAAGATTAACAATACCGATGAACTGGTTAAAATGATTTTCGGAAACGGTCATTCTCATTTTATGGAGATGAGCAGCGGTGAAGTAAATGCTACCGAGCTTGTAGCGGCTATCGTGAACCAGAAGGATAATCTGGTGGATGGTATCCGTTATGCCCAGGAAGTGATTGACGGTTCCATGAGTATGATGCTTCTGACTCCCCTTGGAATCTATGCAGCCCGTGATCGTTTGGGAAGAACGCCCATTGCTATCGGTAAGAAGGCAGATGCTTATTGTGCTGCGTTTGAAAGCTTCAGCTATTTGAACCTTGGTTATGAAGATGAGAGAGAATTGGGCCCCGGAGAAATTGTTGTATTGACTCCCGAAGGCTGTAAGACTTTGGCAAATCCCGGAAAGGATATGAAGATTTGTACCTTCCTTTGGGTATATTATGGTTATCCTTCTTCTTCCTACGAGGGAATCAGCGTAGAGAAGATGCGTTATAACTGTGGTTCTTTATTGGCAGAAAGAGATAATATTACTCCGGATATCGTAGCCGGTGTTCCGGATTCCGGTACTGCCCATGCAATCGGATATGCAAATCGTTCCGGTATTCCTTTCTCCAGACCTTTTATCAAGTATACACCTACCTGGCCCAGATCCTTTATGCCTACCATGCAGACACAGCGTAATTTGATTGCCAAGATGAAGCTGATCCCTGTTCATGATTTGATTAAGGACAAGAGCCTGCTTTTGATTGATGACTCCATTGTACGTGGTACACAGCTTCGTGAGACCACTGAGTTCTTGTATCAGAGCGGTGCAAAGGAAGTACATATTCGTCCTGCATGTCCTCCTTTGTTGTTTGGCTGTAAATATTTGAACTTCTCCAGATCTTCTTCCGAAATGGACTTGATTACCAGACGTGTACTCAAGGAAATCGAGCAGGAAGGCAAAGAAATCGATTTGAAGAAGTATGTAAACCCGGATACCGCAGAGTATGATGATATGGTAAATCGTATCTGTCATCAGCTGAAGTTTACCTCCCTTCGTTTCCACAGATTGGATGATATGATCCGTTCCGTTGGAATCGACAAGGATAAGCTTTGTACCTATTGTTGGGACGGTAGAGAATAAGAAATTTATAAGGACTCCGCAAGGAGTCCTTATTTGATTACCAGGTCACAGCCTGTTGGCGGGGGGATATATGACCAATAACTTGGAATATTATAAGGTGTTTTATTATGTGGCCCTTTATGAAAGTGTCACAAAGGCGGCCAATCAATTGGCAATCTCGCAGCCTGCAGTCAGTCAGGCAATCCGACAGCTGGAGAGCAACCTGGGTACAGAACTCTTTTACAGAGTGGCGAGGGGAGTTAAACTGACGCAGGCAGGGCAAATGCTCTTTGGATATATTAAAAACGGATATGAGCAGATTCTGGCGGGTGAAGAACAGTTGTCCAGAATGCTGAACATGGAAGTGGGAGAGGTGTGGATCGGTGCCAGTGATATGACATTGCGGTTTTACCTTTTGCCTTATTTGGAACGCTTTCATGAAATGTATCCGGAGATTAAGGTAAATGTAACCAACGCACCTACACCGGAGACCGTTCGTTTTCTGGAGGAGGGCTCCATTGACTTTGGTATTGTCAGCGGTCCACTGGAGGAAACGGAGGAGATGCTGGTAGAGAGTGTGCGGGAAATTGAAGATATTTTCGTGGCCGGACGAAAGTTCACGGCATTGAAAAATCGAACCTTGGATTTCCAAAAGCTGGAGGAACTACCCTTAATCGTATTGGAAAAAAATACCAGCAGCCGAAGCTATATGGATGTTTTTCTTTCCGGTTGTGGCATTGTATTAAAACCGGAATTTGAATTGGCTACCAGTGATATGATTGTGCAGTTCGCCCTTCGAAATCTGGGAGTAGGCTGTGTGGTTCGGGATTTTGCGAAGGAGTATCTGGAGTCCGGACAGTTGTTTGAACTTCGTTTCAATACCTTTACACCCAAGCGAAATTTTTGCATTATTCGAAGCAAGAAAATTCCGGAATCCATGGCAGCAAGAAAACTGTTGGAAATCCTGAATCAGGATATGGATGAGAAATAAAGAGGAAAACAGAATGAAAAATATAATCTTTGATATCGGCAATGTTTTGACAGATTTTCGTTGGAGGGAATTCCTGTTGGAACAAGGTTTTTCGGAGGAAATGATGGACCGCATTGCCAAGGCTTCCGTACTTCATCCGGTGTGGAGCGAACTGGACCGGGGTGTTTGGACCGATGAGCAAATCTTACAGGGCTTCGTGAATAACGACCCTGCAATAGAGAAGGAAATTCGAAGCGCGTTTGCCAATATGAAGGGGATGGTAACCATAAGAGATTATGCGATTCCCTGGATACAGGAGTTGAAGGCAAAAGGCTATCAGGTTTATTTCCTGTCAAATTTCAGCCGTAAGGTCGAGGTGGAATGTGCGGATTGTCTGGCGTTTCTCCCGTATATGGACGGAGGGGTATTTTCCTATCGGGTGAATCTGATTAAGCCGGACTTGACCATTTACAGGAGAATTTTATCGGACTATGGGTTGAATCCCAAGGAGAGTGTATTTATTGATGATACCATGGTAAATATCGAAGCTGCCAAGGCATTAGAGATACATGGAATCCATTTTGAGACGTATGAACAGGTACGAAGAGAATTAAGGGATTTGGGCGTGGAATAAACGTAAAAATAAAAAGAGAAGGAGAATGTATATGCGTAGGGTTGCGGAAATAATAAACATCGTTCCGGAGAGAAGAGAGGACTTTATAAAAAATGCACTGCATCCGGACAAGGAGACCGAAAGAGTTTTGTGGCTGTGCGGAGTTCGCAAGCAGCAGTATTTTGCTTTGAATGAACTGATTTTCATGACTTTTGAGTATGAAGGAAACCATTTTAACGAGGATATGCAGAAAATGGCCTTTTATCTGGATGGAAAGGGCGTGTTAATCAACCGAAGAAGAAAAGATGTTCCCCTGGAGGAACGTGCCACCACAGACTGGTGGGCGCCAATTAAGCGACTTGGTACTGTTCTGGAGGAAAATCCTTTTGAGGAGAATGCAGCTGTATATCAGCTGATGGATATTTTGGACGGCGCCATGAGTGAAACGGACAAGTACAGTAATATTTCATACGATGAGGATGACTGGTCGGAAAGTCTGCACATTTAGAAAAAAACGGGTAGGAAAAGTTTCCTACCCGTTTTTATTTGTTCTCATTATTTTTTTGCTCCGGAGCATCCGCAATGGTATGTCGCCCGGTCATCTTTCCCCAAAGCCAGATGTAAATCCATATCAGGGAGGGAACTGCCAGCGTGGAAATCATGCAGGCAAGGAAGAGCGGGGTTTCCTCCGTATCACCGAATACGGATACTACAAAGGTAATAAGATACATACTCAGCAAAAGCACAATGCCGATGATTGCCACGATTTGCTTGGAAGTTATTTTCTTTTTGGATGGATTAGACATAATGCACCTCTCTTAATCAGTAGTATTTGGAAACAGAAGTTCCAGGATTTCCTTTGGAGATTTCTCCCGAAGGGCAGAAGCATCGGGGAACAATTGGGTATCAAAACGGCAGAGACCGGTATTGGTCTTGTAGGTCTTTGGAACATCACAATCCGGATATCGCTGATACCATTCCGGATAGTATTTTTGCATATATTCCTTGGCCAGCTCGGTAGCTTCGCCGGAGGTTCCGTCAGAAGTGGGGGTACCGCTTAGCTTGACACCGGGAGGACTGGCATGCAAAAGAAGGGTGCTGCCGTCTGCACAGGTGCCAAGGGAAAGCCAGACGTGTCCTTTCATGCTGACAATGTCGCCACACAGATAGGTCTTGTCATCCTCGGTAGAATAGTAGTCACCAAACCCGTAGTCCTGTGCCAGAATTCTGGCGGTCTGAGTGGATTTGAAAACATATCCTTCTTTTTCGTTCTCGGTTTCCATTACGTTATAAATAACCCATCCTATATAGCCGGAACAATCCAATCCGTCATGAATCCGATAGCGATAATCGGAATGGTCATAGGAGCTGTCCTGCAAAGCAGAAAACTCTGCCCATCGGGGAGAAACACCCAAGGTACGGGCTTCTATGCCGGCACCGGTATCATCTTCATTCCAGGCCCCGCCCCAAATATACATGGTACTTCCCAAGGGCTGGATTGCCGTAAGCAACAGATTTTGCAGAGTATTTTCTCCGGGAACCGGCGTAAGGGAGGATGGTATTTCCAAATCGGGAGCATCGAAATCCGGGGCCTTGGAGGAATCCGGAAACGCTGTCTCGATTTCTTCGGATGAGGCAGAGGGAACGGAAGCTTCGAAAGAAGAAGATTCCTGCGTAAATACGTGGGATTCCGGAAGAATAACATTCGTATTTTGTTGTCCGCATCCGGAAACCCAAAAGAGGCATCCAAGAACTGCCATACCACGGAAAAACTGCCTTTTCATAACCTGACCTTTCTGATTTAAAAATCTGATATTATTATAAGAGACCCGACGTGAATCTGCAAGTGAAACGATAATATTTAGGCTTGTCTAAATCGATAATCTGTTATATACTATCAAGTAATAATGAGCCAAAGAAAAAATATGAAGGATAAAGGTGGTAATATTATGGCATTATTAGCAAAATGGAGAGAAATCGCATATAACGAGAATCTTAAGCCCGAGCAGTTACAGAATGTATGGGCCGTATATTTCCAGAAGGAAAAGGCAATTTATGAAGAGCTTTTAAAGAATCCCGATGAGGTGGTAAAGGGTACTGTTAAGGAACTTGCTGACAAGTACAATGTTGATGTTATCACTATGACCGGTTTCCTGGACGGAATCAATGACAGCTTGGTAGAGGCAAATCCTATCGAAGAGATGGATGTAGATACCCCTGTAAATTTGGGCTTTGACAAGCAGCTTCTTTACAAGAACATGGTAGCAGCAGATGCAGAGTGGCTGTTCAACCTGCCTGCATGGGATGAAATCTTTGACGAAGAAACCAAGAAGGCTCTTTACAAGGAGCAGAAGTCTTCCACCACAATCGTAAAGGAAGCAAAGGTATATCCCAACGATCCTTGCCCTTGCGGAAGCGGCAAGAAGTACAAGAAGTGTTGCGGAAAAAAATAACAAATGGCTACAAGGACTTTTCTACCTAGTGGAAGAGTCTTTTTCCATATTGAAGAGCAAAAGATAGGAGAGAATTTATCATGAAGAAACTTGAAGAGTATGTTAGAAGTATTCCTGATTTTCCGGAAGAGGGTATTATTTTCCGTGATGTTACCAGCGTGTTGCAGGACGCAGACGGCTTACAGCTGGCAATTGACAGTATGCAGGAACTGATTAACGATTTGGAGTATGATGTGGTAGTCGGACCCGAATCCAGAGGATTTATTTTTGGTACTCCTATTGCATATAATAATCATAAGCCCTTCGTTTTGATCCGTAAGAAGGGAAAACTTCCTTGTGAAACCGTGAGCATTGATTACGATCTTGAGTACGGTAAAGCTACTATCGAGATGCACAAGGACAGCATTAAGCCCGGTCAGAAGGTATTGATTGTGGACGATTTGATTGCTACCGGTGGTACTACCGAGGCAATGATCCGTCTTATCGAAAGCCTTGGAGGACAGGTAGTAGGTGTTGTGGTACTGATGGAACTTGCCGGCTTAAAGGGCCGTGAGAGATTAAGTGACTATCGTCTTGAATCCGCTATTATTTATCCGGGAAAGTAAGTAATAAATTATTTATGAAACGGTTGGTGTAGCTTATGACAGAAGAGAAAAATAAGGTCATTTTATATGACGAAGGGATAAGTGAATTACAGGAATTTGTAGCTCCTGAAAAACTCTATCAGGACCTTATTCGTCGTGTGCAAAAATATCACCCCAGTGATGATATTTCCATGATTGCGAATGCGTATGCTATTGCCTATGAGGCACATAAGGATCAAGTGCGTAAATCCGGGGAACCCTATATTATCCATCCTCTGAATGTGGCGATTATTCTGGCTAATTTGGAAATGGATAAGGAGACAATCGTAGCCGGTATTTTGCATGATGTTGTGGAAGATACGGTTATGACGGAGGAAGATTTGGCACGTGAATTCGGCCAGGATGTTGCTCTTTTGGTTGACGGTGTCACCAAATTGGAGAAAATTCCGCTTACCGCCGAGACCAACATTTCCGATGCAAAGTTGGAAATGCAGGCAGAAAATTTGCGTAAGATGTTCCTTGCCATGGCAAAGGATATCCGCGTTATTATGATTAAGCTGGCAGACCGTTTACACAATATGCGTACACTCCAGTATCAGAAGCCGGAAAGTCAGATTCGTATTGCCAGAGAAACAAGAGAGATTTATTGTCCCATCGCACAGCGTTTGGGTATCAGTAAGTTAAAAATAGAATTGGACGATTTGTCCATGAAATACCTGGAACCGGATGTTTATCAGGAATTGGTAGATAACATTGCCCTTCGCAAAAATGCCAGAGAAAGTTATATTCAGGGCATTGTGGACGAGGTTAGTGCGCATGTGAAGAATGCCGGAATCGAGGCATCCGTAGACGGCCGAGTAAAGCATTTCTTTAGTATTTACAAGAAAATGAAGAACCAGAATAAAACACTGGATCAGATATATGACCTGTTTGCCGTGCGTATTATTGTGGACAGTGTAAAAGACTGTTATGCGGCACTGGGTGTCATGCATGAAATGTATAAACCCATTCCGGGTCGTTTCAAGGACTACATTGCCATGCCAAAGGCCAATATGTACCAGTCTCTGCACACCACATTGATTGGTACCAGCGGACAGCCTTTCGAGGTGCAGATTCGTACCTTCGAAATGCACAAGGCTGCGGAATACGGTATTGCGGCCCATTGGAAATACAAGGAGGCATCCGACGGTAAGAAGGTGGCTGCCCAGGAAGAGGAGAAGCTGGTATGGCTTCGCCAGATTTTGGAATGGCAGCGAGACATGGAAGACAACAAAGAGTTCATGAATCTGTTGAAAAACGATTTGGACTTGTTCTCCGATCAGGTGTATTGTTTTACCCCTACCGGTGAAGTAAAGAATCTTCCTGCCGGTTCCACACCCATTGATTTTGCTTACAGCATTCATTCCGCTGTGGGTAATAAGATGGTCGGTGCCAGAGCCAACGGAAAGCTGGTTACCATTGATTATAAGATTAAAAACGGAGACCGTCTGGAGGTTATCACATCTCAAAACTCCAAGGGTCCCAGCCGTGACTGGCTGAATATCGTGAAATCCACTCAGGCCAAGAATAAAATCAATCAGTGGTTTAAAAATGAATTCAAGGAAGAAAATATAGTACGAGGCAAGGATTTGCTCGCACAGTATTGTAAGACAAAAGGCATCAATTATTCCGAGATTATGAAACCGGATTATATGGATGCGATTATGCGCAAGTTTGGCTTCCATGACTGGGAGGCAGTGCTTGCGGCAGTGGGACACGGAGCGGTAAAGGAAGGCCAGGTCATCAGTAGAGCCCAGGAGCTTTACGATCGGGACCACAAGGAAAAGATGACCAATGATGAGGTCCTGGCCAGCATTGCAGAGGCTTCTGCGGCAGCAGCCAATAAGCCCGTTCAGATGAAGTCCAAGAGCGGAATTATCGTAAAGGGTATTGCGGATTTGTCCGTTCGATTCTCCAAGTGTTGTTCACCTGTACCCGGGGATGAAATTGTGGGCTTTGTAACCAGAGGACGAGGTATCTCCATTCATCGTACCGATTGTATCAACGTGCTGAATCTTCCGGAGCTGGAGAGAGCCCGTATGATTGATGCGGAGTGGCAGGAGCCGGAGAAACAGACCAAAGAGAAGTATGAGACCGGCCTGAACATTTATGCAAATGACAGAAACGGCTTATTGGCCGATATTTCCAGAGCATTTACGGAAAGAAATTTAAATATTATTGCATTGAATACCAGAACCAACAAACAGGGACTGGTTACCATGCAGGTTACGTTTGAGATTTCCGGCAGAGAGGAAATGATTCGAATCATTGATAAAATCAGCGGAATCGACAGCGTAATTGATATTGAGAGAACCAGCGGTTGATGCTGCTGTAAGGAGACTGGCGTGAGTAAAATTAAAATTGGACGTATGGTTTTGGGTACCTGCAGTACGAATACCTATTTTTTGTATCGTGAGGGAGCAAGTAAGGCAGTTGTCATTGACCCTGCAGATTATGGACAGCATATTTATGAGTCGTTAGAGAAGAACGGATTTTCCGTGGAGGCTATTTTATTGACCCACGGCCATTTCGATCATATTTGGGGCTGTGAAGCGCTTCGAAGCTTATCCGGAGCCAAGATTTATGCCAATACAGATGAAAAGGAACTTCTGGGGAATGCCAGAAAGAATATTTCTGAACAGGCCGGCAGGGCTTGTACCCTGGAGGCAGATGAGTACCTGAAGGACGGACAGGAAATTACACCGGCGGATATCACCTTTCGGATGATTGCCACCCCCGGACACACGCCCGGTGGCTGCAGTTATTATGTGGAAGAGGCCGGAATGCTTCTGTGCGGTGATACCCTTTTCCAGGAATCGGTAGGACGTACCGATTTCCCCGGAGGATCCATGGGTACCCTGGTTCGGTCCATCAAGGATAAGTTGTTTGTACTTCCGGATGAAACCCTTTGCTATCCGGGACACGGTGATTCCACTACAATCGGAAACGAAAAGAAATACAATCCCTTTTTGGGGGAATAAAAAATCGAAAAATCGCGGCTGTGGCTGCGATTTTTCCGTATATAGGACGGAGCTTTCATGGAACAGATTTTACGGATTCGAGTAAATGAGGAAAAATATGAATATGATGTTCATTCTCTGGTAAAGGCCTTTTATCCGGAGAAGGCAGTTAAGGTACTGGGACCATCCTGCACTGAGGAGGATATTCCGGATATTATCCTGGAAATCCGAGAGGATGGGGCAAGCATTTCTATGGGGGAAGCTTGCAAAAAAGAAAAGGCAACGGAAGAAACATTGGAAAAATCATGGACTTATACCAAAGAGGATGAAAATCGCTTTGGAACCTATAAGAATGGATTTAAGGCCTTTTTGTATGAAACCTTATCGGGATATTTGCAGATGGAGTTGCCCTGGGGAAATCTGACGGGAATTCGACCCACCAAGCTTGCTTACGCGGCCTTGGGGGAGGGATTGGATGTACAGACCATTCGCAAGAATTTGAAGAGTCAGCATTTTGTAAGTGATGAAAAAGCCGACCTGAGTATCGACATCGCCTCCAGAGAACGGGAACTGTTATCATCCATTGACTGTGAAAAAGGCTACAGCCTCTACATCGGTATTCCCTTTTGTCCCACAACCTGTCTGTATTGTTCCTTCACTTCTTACCCCATTGCAGTTCACAGAGGAGTGGTAGATACCTACATTGACTGTGTGATTCGGGAATTGGAATATACGGCAAAGGAGTTTCAGGGCAGACAGTTAGACAGCGTTTATATCGGCGGCGGTACGCCTACTACACTTTCGGCAGAACAATTGGATCGCCTCATTGGGAAAGTAAGGGCATTGTTTGATTTTTCCAAGGTGAAAGAGTTCACTGTGGAAGCGGGCCGTGCAGATAGTATCGACGAGGAAAAACTGCAAGTTTTATTTAAACATCAGGTCAGCCGTATCTCCATCAATCCCCAGACCATGAAACAGGAAACCCTGAATTGTATCGGTCGAAAGGCCAGCGTGGAGCAGGTGCTTTGGGCCTATGATCTGGCGAGAAAAATCGGCTTTGACAACATTAATATGGATTTGATTTTGGGACTGCCGGGAGAGGATGAGACGGACGTGCAAAATACCATCGATCAGGTGGTTGCCCTTGCACCGGATAGTTTGACCGTGCATTCCCTTGCCATTAAGAGAGCCTCCAAGCTGAATCAGTGGATTAAAGAGAACGGAATCAGTACCCTGAATAATACGGACTCCACCATGGCGATTGCAGCAGAAGGGGCAAGACGTTTGGGGATGCATCCCTATTATTTGT
>DCGY01000013.1 GCA_002314715.1 Lachnospiraceae bacterium UBA1766
ACGATATCTCTTGATAATGGAGGAACTACAGACCATCGTGGCCTGCGGTGCCGGCACCATCACCAAGAGAGTGTATCCGGATGGTCGAATCGAGCGTTGTGATAATGTGAAGGATGTGAAGCTTTACATCGAGCAAATTGAGGAAATGATTGAGCGAAAGAGACAACTTTTTAAGGACTGAAATGGCTTGCTTTTTGATATTTGTAATTAATTACATTGTGGTGTAAATTTGTATTTTATAGAAATTCATTATTATGGGAGGTATGTATATGATAATAACAAATCCGGTGATAAGAGGTTTTTACCCGGATCCTTCGGTTTGTAAGGCGGGTAATAAATATTATTTAGTATGTTCTTCATTTCAATATTTTCCCGGAGTACCTATCTTTGAAAGTGAAGATTTGGTTAATTGGAAACAGATAGGTCATTGCTTGACAAGAAGTTCGCAGATAGATCTTGAAAGCGTAAACTCGTCTGGCGGTGTATTTGCGCCAACCATTCGATATAATGACGGCGTGTTTTATATGGTTACCACCAATGATACATATCACAAGAATTTTTATGTTACGACTACAGATATTTATGGAGAGTGGTCGGAGCCAATATTTGTTGACCAGGGCGGGATTGATCCTTCTTTATATTTTGAAGATGGAAAGACATATTTTATGAGTAATGGCAGTGATGAAGAAGGCCGTGGCTGCATATATCAATGTGAAATTGATGTGAAAACAGGTGAAAGGCTGACAGAATCGAAACCAATTTGGAAGGGTAGTGGTGGACGATATCTTGAATCCCCCCATTTATATAAAATAAATGGAAATTACTATATTATGGCTGCCGAGGGTGGCACGGAATATGGTCATATGATAACCTATGCAAAAGGGAATAATCCATATGGACCGTTTGTTTCTTACCATAAAAATCCGGTATTAACCAATCGAAATCTTGGTGGACACCAGTCTAAAATACAGGGTATAGGTCATGGGGATATGGTAATAGATAATGCAGGAAATGCATTTATATTATGCTTAGGCTTTCGACAACACGATACCTGGTCTCCTTACCATCATCTTGGAAGAGAAGTTTTTCTTGCACCGGTATATTTTGATGAGGACGGCTGGTTTGTAGCAGGAGATGCGGGGATTGTAAAAAAAGAGATGGAGGTGGAACTTACAAAAGAGCAGAAAATATATGATTATTCTGTGGATTTTGAGGACCTTTCAAGGAACAAGCTTCCACTTATTTATCTTAGAAAACCCGATTATGATAATTATAAATGGACAGACAATTGCTTAAAGCTTAAAGGCTGTAAAACGGATTTATCACAGGCTCTTTCACCAACCTTTGTAGGTATTAGACAGTCTGATTTTAATTCATCCCTGTCTGTTGAGGTAAAATCTGTTTCTACGGAAGCCGGAGTAACTGTTTACATGGATGAAAATAATCACTATGATTTATATGTTTCAAAGGTTGATGAAAAGATAAGTGTTGTATTTAGAAAGTGTATTGCAGATATTAAGCACATAGAAAAGTCGATAGATGTTTCTAATAATTCAAATATTATTTTAGAGATGAACAGTAATAATTATGTGTATATGTTTCGTTGCATAATAGATGGTGAATGTATAGAACTTGGTTCGGGACAGGCCAGATATTTGTCGTCAGAAGTATGCGGTGGATTTACAGGTGTAGTTGTTGGTTTGTATGCAGTTGATAAAACGGAGAATCCCAATTACAGTGAATTTACGAAATTTGTGTTCAATCAGGTGGTTGAAGAGAACAAATAATAGTGAAAGACATGTAAATCCCGATAGGAGATAACGGAATGCCATTAAAAATTGTTCGAAATGACATTACAAAAATGAATACGGAGGCAGTGTACAAGGCGGCAGGCTTTGAGGAATTTCTGAAATACCGAGAGGAAAAAAACGGTTATGTCTCGGACGAAGAAACAAAACTGCGTTCTTGTTACCGCAAGAGTCTGGCTTTAGCCAAAGAGAACGGAATTCATACCATTTCTTTTCCGCTGATTGCTACCGGTGGATATGGATTCCCCAAAGAAGAGGGAATGCGGATTGCGGTTGATGAAATCAATACATTCTTATTAACAAACGAAATGCAAATTAACCTTGTAGTATTTGATGACAAGGCTACCGTGCTTGGGGAGAAGCTGTATCCGGACCTGGAAGCTTATATTGACCACCACTACGTAGAAGTGGCAAGACAAGTAGAGTATGGGGAAGCGGACTTCGCACGAATGGTTCCTATGGCAAGCGCAACCCCGAAATGTTCGGCACCGTCCTTTGGTTCGATTTTTAAAAGGGATAAAAAAGAAACATCCGAATGCAGACTGACATCCGTATGCCGGGAGGAAGCTGCCTGCTTTGATTTTGAAGAGCAGCATGAAAGCAAACTGGAAGAAAGAATGCACCATCTTTCAGATACATTTTCGGAGTATTTGATGTATTTGATTCAACTGAAACACATGGAAAATGCGGAGGTATGGAAGAGAGCAATCGTTGATAAAAAGATTTTTTCGAAGATTAAAACAAATCCCAATTATCATCCGCAAAAATTAACTGCGCTGTGTTTGTGTATTGGAGCGAAGCTGAATTTGGATGAGACGAAGGATCTTTTGGCCAGAGCGGGATATGCATTATCGCCATGTGATAAGACAGATATTATCTTTTCGTATTTTATTGAGAATGAAATCTATGACATGATTGAGCTGGATATTCAGCTGGAAGAGCATGGATTACCCTGCATTATTTCTTAAAGCAAACCGGTCGCTTTCAAAGAGACCGGTTTTAAATTAAACCTTTATATAATAAGCCCATAAGGTACATCACAACAGTGATGAAACACAAGGAGGGCAAAGAATATGCGTAAAGGTTTAACAGAAGTCGTTTTCATTTTGGACAGAAGTGGTTCCATGAGCGGGCTTGAAGCGGATACAATCGGTGGTTTTAATGCAATGATTGACAAGCAGCGAAAAGAAGAAGGGGAAGCTTATATTTCAACGGTACTGTTTGACGATCGGTCCGAGGTTTTATATGACAGAGTGCCGGTTGGAAAAGTCGAGCCTATGAATGACAAGCAGTATTATGTGCGAGGTTGTACTGCACTTCTCGATGCACTTGGCGGAGCAATTCATCATATTGCAAACGTACATAAGTATGCCAGGGAAGAAGACAGACCGGAAAAAACATTATTTATCATCACCACCGATGGTATGGAAAATGCCAGTCGGAAGTATTCCTTTGAAAAAGTGAAGCAAATGGTTGAAAAGGAAAAAGAAAAGAACGGTTGGGAGTTCCTGTTCCTTGGAGCAAACATTGATGCGATTGAAGTTGCCGGAAAATTTGGAATCGGTGCGGACAGAGCAATTAATTATGAATGCGACCGGGAAGGAACGGCCTTAAACTATAAAGTTTTGTCGGATACGGTATCGGCGGTTCGCAGATCAAAGAACCGTGCAGAGATGGATAAGGCCGTATTTGCCTGCTGTGCACCAATCAGGGAGGATTATGAAAAGAGACATAAACGATAAGAAAATATCGATTGGTTTTGCCATTGCTACCGCGGTCCTCTTGCTCATCGAGGTATTGATTGCCTTGTTTGTGCATGACCGATTTGTGAGACCCTATTTGGGAGATGTACTGGTAGTAATCCTGCTGTATACCTTTGTACGGATTTTCCTGCCGAAAGGGAATCGGCTCCTGCCACTATATATTTTTTTGTTTGCGTCCGGTGTGGAAATCCTGCAGATGTTTCACCTGGTGGACTTGTTGGGTCTGGGAGAATACAGGTTTTTCCGGGTGCTGATAGGGTCCGTATTTGATGGAAAAGATGTGATTTGTTATGGTGTGGGCTGTCTGATGCTTGTGGGGTACCAGCTTTCCTCTCTTTTTATTGCCAAAAGTGCAAAAAATGTGGTAAAATAAGTTATTGAATATCAGAATTTTGGGGAAAATTTTGGTATTGAAGGGGAGAGAGATAAATGAATTTGTTTGATGAGGCAAACACAAAGAAGATATTGGAAGCATCCAATATCGGTCTTTGGCGTGTGGAATTTGAAGAAGGTCAGCTGCCACGATTTTATGCGGATGCGGTTATGTCGGAATTGTTGGGAATTCCGGGAGATGTGACACCGCAAGAGCGTTTCCGTGTGCATCATACCTACATCCATCCGGATGATTTGCGTATGTTTGAGGAGTATTCCGATAAGCTGGCGGAGGATAGAACGGAGGTTGTTTATCGCTATATCCACCCTGTAAAGGGGGAGATGTTTGTTCGCTGTGCAGGGGTAAGAGATTTATCCGTAACGGATTATTTATCTTTTCACGGGACACATCAGGATATTTCAGATACCATTCGTTATGAAAAGGAACGCTATGCGGAAACCCGATTGGCGGAGGTGGCGGCAGCCAAAGAGAATGCTCTTAAGAAGGCCAAAAGGGCAAGCGCGGCCAAAACAGAGTTTTTGGCCAGAATGTCGCATGATATTCGGACGCCTCTAAACGGTATTATCGGTATTTTGGAGATTAACGAAGCTCACAGTGATGAAAAAGAACTGGTGGTGGCAAATCGAAAAAAGGCCAAGGTGGCAGCACAACATTTACTTTCGTTAATCAATGATGTACTGGACATGACCAAGTTGGAAGACGAGTCGGTTGAACTGGTGAATGAACCCATCGATTTGATGAATATTTGTATTGATACGTTAACGATTTGCAATATTCGGGCGAAGGAAAATGGTATCACGTTGATTCATGACAATGGTGCGAACCTGAAATATCCCAAAGTCTACGGAAGTGAATTGCAATTGAAGCGAATCCTGATGAATTTGCTGAATAATTGTGTGAAATATAATAAACCGGGTGGAAAGGTTTTGTGTAGTTCTGATATTTTGTCTGTAGATGAAAATCAGGTAATCTACAAATTTGAAATTTCGGATACCGGGATCGGAATGAGCAAGGAGTTCCTAAAGCATATTTTTGAGCCCTTTGCGCAGGAAAAGGAAGGGGCCAGAAGCAACTTTCAGGGAAATGGTATGGGCATGCCCATAGTGAAGAAATTGGTGGAATTGATGAATGGAACCATTGGTGTGGAAAGTACCAAGGGAGAGGGCACCAAATTTACTTTAATCCTTCCGTTTGAAATCGATAAAGAGACCGCTCAAGCCGAAAAAGACAGCGAAAAAGGAATGGTTTCCCTAAAAGGAGCCAGGATTCTTCTCGCTGAAGATAATGATTTGAATGCGGAAATTGCCCAATGCCTGTTGGAGGATGCGGGAGCAACGGTTACGGTGGCAGAAAACGGTGAGGTTGCTTTCAATTTGTTTAGTCGAAAACCGCAGGGCTCCTATGACATGATTTTGATGGATATCATGATGCCTGTTTTGGATGGCTACGGTGCCACGAAGAAAATTCGGGAATATGACAGGGAGGATGCCAAGCTTATCCCGATTATCGCCATGACAGCCAATGCTTTTGCGGAGGATGTACAAAAAGCAAAGGATGCGGGGATGAACGATCATTTGTCCAAACCCATACAAGTAGATCTGTTAATGAACACAATCTCACATTTTGTAAAATAAAAAGAGGAAAAGGACTCCGTATGAGGAGTTCTTTTTTTATGCGTGATTTCTTGAATATTGTGTCGAAAAATGTTATAATATTCGAAATATGGGCTACTCTGCCCAAATGCATTTGGAGATGTTAAATGCAAAGAGAAAATGAGGCGGGATTTTTGTATGGTACTCTTTTATAATATAGTGATGGCTGTGTTTGCGACCTTGTCCTTCCAGTTTGCAATCAGCTATTTTGTACGTGAAAAAAATATCGGTAAAATGAAGTGGCTGATCTTCTTATTGGGCCTGGCCAGCGGTTTTACCAATGCCGGTTATATGTTGATGAGTGTAACCAGAATTTCATCATATTCCCTATTGTTTCGCAATATCGGTATGATTGCGGAAAGTACTTATGTGTACCTGGAATTTTTGTTATGTGTAGACCAGGTTGAGATACGACGTTTTATGAAAAGACTTTTGCGCTTTTTCGGTACATTCATTTTTGGCATTATAACGTTTATTCGTGCGTTGCCCCAAGAGGTGCATTTTGAAACCATTAAGGGATATACGGCTTTTGTGACCAACTATAGTTTGGGTCATTATCTGCAAAGTGTTTTCTTCGGTTCTTTTATTTCCGTGATGTTGTTGCTGGGAACCATTTGGTTTTTTCAGCAAAAGACGTACCGGGAGAAAGTATTTGTGGGACTGGTATATATTTCCAACTTCCTGTTTATGATTAGCGCGGTTCCTTATTTCTTGGGAATTACAACATCTCATCCGGCGTTTTGGTATTGCCTTGGAACCATGGGAGCATATTTTATTCTTTGGTATGCGGGAATCAAGTTTTCCGGTTTCACCGTTACGGAGCAAAGCATCAGTTCGGATATTTTCCGTACGGTAAATGTCGGTTTGCTGATTTTTAGTCCGGATGGCAAGTTAAATATGATCAATGATTTTGCCAAGGAAATGTTGGGAGTACAGAAGGTACTGGAGCAGGAAATCCAGGATTTCTTCCAGGTACCCACATCGGAATTTACCGATTTGAAACATATTCTTCAGAGTCAGTCCTCTGTGGAATGCAAGTGGCAGGGCTTTTACGACAACAAGAGTTTTCATGTAAATGTCACTGCCAAAAAGGATAAGAAAAACGATCCGATTTGTCTGATTTTTGCAATCACGGATATTACCAAGGAAGAAGAAATGATTGCGGAAGTTGTGAAAGCAAATCGGGTGAAGAGCGAATTTTTGACCAATATTTCCCATGAAATCCGTACACCTCTAAACACAATTCTGGGTATGGATAAGATGATTCTTCGTCAGGGCAAGGACAATGAAATTTTAGGATATGCCAATGATATCGATAAAGCAGGACAGGCATTGCTTTCCATGATTGATGATATTTTGGACTTTTCCAAAATCGAGTCCGGCCAGATGGAAATCCATGAGGATGTATACAGCCTGGCTTCGTTGGTAAATGATGGCATGAATATGGTTTATCTGAAAGCCAAATCCAAGAATATCCGCACAGAGGTTACATTGAACCGGGAAATTCCTTCCGAATATGTGGGAGATGAATTCCGTATTCGTCAGATTTTGACCAATTTACTTTCCAATGCGGTTAAGTATACGCCGGAAGGCGGCAAGGTGAAAGTGGAAGTGAATGCCCTTCCCATGGAAGACAATCGGGTGAATTTATTATTCCGGGTGGAAGATACCGGTGTCGGCATTAAGGCAGAGGATATGGATACGATTTTTGTGTCCTTCGAAAGAATCGGGGCAATCAAGAATCGAAATGTGGAGGGCGTTGGTCTGGGGCTTGCCATTACAAAGCAGCTCGTGGATATGATGCACGGTGATATTGAGATTAATTCGGTATATCAGGAGGGCTCCGTCTTTACGGTAACAATTCCTCAAACGATATACAATCACACCCCTTTGGGAGAGTATACATACTGGAACGGTACCAGTCCTGTTGCCGATTCCTCGAAATTCTTTACCGCACCCGCGGCAAAGGTACTTGTAGTGGATGACATTGCCATGAATTTGACGGTATTTGCGGGACTGTTGAAATCCACCAAAATGGATATTGCTACCTGCAAATCGGGAGCAGAGGCGATTGAGCTTGTACGACAGGAAGCGTTTGATTTGATATTTATGGATCATATGATGCCGGTTATGGATGGCGTGGAATGTATGCAGATTATTCGACGCAGTGCGGATCATAAGAATGCCAATACGCCCATTATTGTGCTTACTGCCAACGCAATTGTAGGTGCGAGAGAAGAATATATAAAGGTTGGATTTACCGATTACGTCACCAAACCGGTGCGTGAGGGAGACCTTTTGGAAATAATACGAAAGTATTTGAATCCTACGTTAATCGAATCGGAAGTGACGGAGGAAATCAGAAAATCCGAAAAGACAGAGGAAAAGAAAGATTCCTTTTTGGATTGTTTGGTTCGTATTCCGGATCTGGATGTGGAGCTGGGACTTTCCTACTGCATGGAAGATACAGCCTTCTATCGGGAAATGATAAACTCCTATGTGGAAGAAACCAAATACGAGAAGATGGAAGAACTTTATCAGGCGGCAAAGTGGGATGATTACCGAATAATTGTTCATGCTTTAAAGAGTACTTCCTTGTCCATTGGTTCTCAAAAGCTTTCCGATGAGGCAAAGGCGTTGGAATTCGCGGCCAGAGATAATGATCTGGACTTTATCCGGAAAAACCATGAGCGTGTGCGAGAGCGTTATGCAGCATTGCTGTTGCAGCTTCGAAAGGCGTTAAACGGGGATAATAACGATCAAAGCGTTCAGACATCGGAACGTGTGATGGATATCACCGATGCTACAATTCTGGTGGTAGATGATGATCTGATGAATATAAAGCTGGCGAAGCATATGCTGGAAAGCAGTTATAAGGTTGTGGAAGCCGACAGTGGTAAAAAGTGTTTGGAAATTTTGGGAAAGACAGAGATTGACTTGATTCTGTTGGATATTCATATGCCGGAAATGGATGGCCATGAGGTTCTGCAGGCAATTCGTGAAAACAAGGCGTATGATTCCATTCCCGTAGTCTTCTTAACAGCAGATGATGATACAGAAGCAGAGGCCAGGGGTATTGAAGAAGGTGCACTGGATTACATCAAGAAGCCTTTTGACCACACCGTAGCGCTGAAGCGTATTGAGAGAGTATTGGAACTTTCTTATCTGCAGAAGTATTTGCAGAAAGAAGTAACCCGTCAGACGGAAACAGCAGAGAATCGACGGGTACACGCGGAAAATCTGTTTTCACAGTTTATCCAAACCATGAGTAATTCCATCGATGCCAAGGATAAATATACCAATGGTCATTCCGCGCGTGTGGCGAAGTATTCCGTTATGCTGGCAAAGCGTATGGGCTATGAGGACAATCTGGTAAATGTGGAATATATTGGTTTGTTGCATGATATCGGTAAAATCGGTATTCCGGATGACATTATCAATAAGCCGTCCAAACTGACGGATGAAGAATATGCAATTGTAAAGACCCATCCTATGATTGGATACAATATTTTGAAGAATGTCACCGAGTTCCAGGATCTTTCCATCGGTGCAAGATGGCACCATGAGAGATATGACGGTAAGGGTTATCCGGACCAGTTAAAGGGAGAGGAAATTCCTGAAATTGCCCGTATTGTAGGTGTGGCAGATGCTTATGATGCCATGACCTCCAAGAGAAGCTACCGTGGTATCCTGCCACAGGAAACCATCATCAGTGAAATTGAGCGCTGCAGCGGAACACAATTTGATCCGAAAATCGCGAAGATTATGCTGGAATTAATCCGGGAAGATACAGAATACACCATGCATGAATAAGAGATATTCAGGTATGACAGAAATATTCGGCAATGAAATGTCGCCGCAAAAATTATGTAAAAGAGAGAGAAAAAGATGGCAAAAGTACTTGTGATTGACGATGATTCCATGAATCAAAGAATGGCAGATTTTATTTTGAAGAAAGGAAATCATGAAACCAGACTGGCCGGCTCCGGGCAGCAGGGAATTGAAATGATGCTTCAGGAGAAGCCGGATGTGCTGCTTTTGGACATCGAAATGCCGGATATGAATGGGTTTGAGACCCTGGAAAAAATACGCAGTACAGAGGGGATTCAGGATACAAAAGTGATTTTCCTCACAGGTACGGTGGACGAACATGTAAAGGAAGAAGCGGCAAGACTGAATGTGGCTGCCATTGTGGAGAAACCTTTTAAAGCACCCGAATTGTTAGGAGCAATTTAAATGAGATTGATAAACAGAAAAAATCAGCGAATCGGTATTGCACTGGTGTTTGCCATAATCATGACCATTATAATTGTGATGCAGACGCTGATGGTATTCGAGATGACGGCTGCGGAGACCAGAAGCTCCGGACAGTTCCAGATTCAAAGCATCAGCGGTGAGTTGGAGAGTACCATTGCAACCGGAAAAAACAAAGCCATGCTGTTGGCCATAAAAGCGGAACCTCTGCTTCAGGATAAAAAGGCTCTGGAAACCTTTATCCACAACGCTAAAACAGAGCTGACCAAGGAAGACAACGGATCTTGCTATAATTTATATATTGCGGGAACCGGATGGGACATTATTCCGGATTTAGAAAGACCGGAAGGCTTTGTGGCGACAGAAAGAAGCTGGTATCTCGGCGCGAAAAAAGCAGGTGGTGAGGCATACGTTACGTCACCCTATGTGGATGCCTGGACCGGTAATATTTGTTACTCTATTTCTGTTATGCTGGATGATGGAGACACGGTAATCGGTATTGATTATACCCTTGATAATATTGAGGCATATATTTCCGAAATGGGTGTCAGCGGTCTAAGCGATGCGGTAATTGTCACGGAGGATGGCATTATTGCGGGATATTCCGATGAAAGCTTCGTTTCCGGAAAATTGGCAGAACTGTTGCCCAAGTATGAAGCGGTATATTCACTTGCCAAGAATCACGATGGTGTTGTGAATTATAAGATAAAATCCTCCGGTCTTTTCTATGACAATATGTTTGCCACGAAGAGTTTGTCCGGCTGGTATTTGATTGTCAGTGAGAATGATTGGAGTCTTTACAAAAAGTCTTACATCCAATTGGCAGTCTCTTTGAGCATTAGCGTATTGTTGTTTGGAATGGTTTTGGTGTTATATTTGTCTTCCAAGAAAAATCAGGAAAAAGCAGAGGAGGCGCTGGCTTCCAAGGAAGAATTCCTGAGCCGAATTACGTCCCAGCTTCGGGAACCCTTGCAGGTAATTATGCTGCGAAGCAGGACGGAAAATATTGATATTACGGATACCTACGAAAGTAATCTGAATCAGATTCAGAACTCCAGTAAAGACTTATCCGGAATGATTGAACAAATCATTTCGTACTCCAGTATTTCCAGATCGGAAGCAGAGAATAAGCAGGATACCAAAAATACAGTCCAAAAGGGAATAATGAATGCCAAGTATCGTACCTCCATTATTTTCCTGATTGTGGCTGTCATGATAATCAGTGTGTACACCAACATAAATGCAACTTATGGCTGGGGTGCCATGAAGATGCGGAATGAGGTCAATGAGTACGAAGACCAGTTACAGGAATGGATTGCAACGCAAAAAAGTATTCTGGATATGTTTTGCAGCATTATTTCCAACAACCCTCAGATGTTGGATGACTACCAAGGAACAATCGAATATCTGGATAAGATTACAAAGCAGTATCCGGAAATTTCGGTTACTTATATGACCAACCCTAAGTTGGAGCATACGGTATATATGAACAATGGATGGGAGCCCAGTGACGACTGGCACGTGGAAGAGCGTCAGTGGTATATTGATACCCTGCAATCTCCTTACGGATGGAATATTTCCGCTCCCTATTACGATGAGCAGACCGGATATTATTGTGTTACCATCTCCGAGATGGTATTTGATGCACAGACCAATGAGTTCCTGGGAAATTTCGGTATCGACTTTTATATGGATAAGCTGGTGGATATTCTGGGCAGCAGTTATACCAACCAGGGTTATGCGTTCCTGGTGGACAGTGACGGAGAAATTATTAATCACCCCAACGGAAGCTACCAGATGTCCGAATCCAATATTACCAATGTTTCTGAGCTGGAGTTCGCCGAAATCGTAGCGGACGGACAAAGTATTTCCACCATTAAGGATTATGACGGGGTGACCAAATTGGTGATTGCATCCCGAAACAGTGAGTCGAACTTTACCATTTATGTGGTAAGTACGATTTGGACGATTTTCAAAAATGTATTTCTGTATGGTTTGCTGAGTATTGCGGTCTTCCTGATTTGTATCACAATTATCTATCGTATGATTACCAAATTGCTCAAATGGCAGGATGAAACCAATGAAACCCTGAAAAAGGCAGCAGATCAGGCAATCTCCGCAGGAAAGGCCAAGAGCGAATTTTTGGCTCAAATGTCGCATGAAATCCGAACACCAATCAATGCGGTTCTGGGTATGAATGAGATGATTTTGAGAGAAACCGATAAACCGGACATCCGCGAATACGCAAGCAATATCAAGAGCGCCGGAAAAACACTGTTGTCCTTGATTAACAGTATTTTGGACTTCTCCAAAATTGAAGACGGTAAAATGGAGATTGTACCGGTAAAATATGATACGGCATTGTTCATCAACGACTTGATTCACGCAATTTCCGAAAGAGCCAAGGCGAAGGGTTTGGAATTAGAGGTTATTGTAGATGAAAATCTTCCGGAGCAAATGTATGGCGATGATGTGCGATTGAAGCAGGTGGTTATGAACCTTTTGACCAATGCGGTGAAATATACGGAAACCGGTAAGGTGACCGCAACCTTCCAGGCGCAAAAGGGAGAAAATGAGGAATTCCTTTTCTTCGTGGAAATCAAAGACACCGGTATCGGTATCAAGGAAGAAGACATGGGAAAACTCTTTGAGTCCTTCCAGAGAATCGAGGAGAAGCGAAATCGTAATATTGAAGGTACCGGCTTGGGTATGGCAATCGTCATTAAACTTTTGGCCATGATGAACAGCTCTTTGCAGGTAAGCAGTGTTTACGGAGAGGGTTCTGTATTCTCCTTCCGTGTAGAGCAGGGGGTATCCGGCGAGGCAAAGGTAGGAAACTATCAGGAAAAAATTGCGCAAAATGCAACAAGAGAAAATGTAGAAAAATACATATATGCTACGGATGTCAAGGTTCTTTTGGTAGATGACAATGAAATGAACCTGAAGGTGGCCAAAGGATTACTAAAGAGAAACGGTATTGTACCGGATTTGGCTGTTTCCGGCTTCGAGGCAATTGAGTTGGTACAAAAGAATTCGTATGATATTTTATTTATCGATCATATGATGCCCAAGATGGATGGTATAGAAACGCTTGCAAAAATGCGTGAAATGCAGCTGATTGGTGCAGACAGTATTGTTATTGCATTGACGGCGAACGCCATCAGCGGAGCAAAAGAGAGGTATTTGGAAGTAGGATTTACGGACTATCTTTCCAAGCCGATTGAGGTGGAAAAACTGGAAAGACTGCTTGCAAAATACCTGCCGGAGTCGAAAGTGACTTACGTGGATAAGAAGGCATCCGGCACTTCCGCAGTTACCATAAAATCCGTGGAAGCACAGGCGCCTGCAGAGGTAGCTAGTGATGTATACACCTTGGAGGATTTGCAAAGACTGCACGAGATTTGTCCGGAAATTAATATACTGACGGGACTTTCTTACTGTATGGATAGCAGGGAATTCTTTGAATCTATATTAGGTACTTATCTGGCGGATAATAAGCTTGAGAAGTTAAACAGCTGTTTAGAGACCAAGAATTTCGAGGATTATCGTATTGAAATCCACGCTTTAAAGACTACCTCCATGAATATTGGCGCAGAGGCAATGTCAGCCAAGGCAAAGGTTTTGGAATTTGCACTAAAAGAAGGAAATTCCGATTATGTGGAAGCACATCATGCGGATGTTATGAAGGATTATCAGGAACTTCTGGAAAAAATCAAGAAAATGGTGGAGTAGTGAAATGCCAAAATGGCAGGGTATTATTTCAAAAACAGGTAACCCATGATAAAATATTGTGCAAAACTGCTTGCAAATTCAGAAATAGCAGAGTATTGTCGAAGAATAAAAGGAGTATGGGAGGAAAGAAGATGACAGTTCAGGAATGTTATGAAAAGATGGGTGGCAATTATGACGAGATTATGGAAAGACTGCCAAAAGAGTCTTTGATTGAAAAATTCATGCTAAAATTTCCGGCAGATGAGTCCATGAACGGACTTCGGGCGGCAGTTGCCGAAGGAAATATCGAGAATTCTTTCCGTATGGCACATACCTTAAAGGGTGTTTGTGAAAATTTGGCTTTTACCCAGCTGGGAAAGGCCGCATCTGCGCTTACCGAACAACTCAGATCCCGTAGTTCTGAAGCGGATAGAGCACTTTATGAAGCGGTGGAGCAGGAGTATAAGCGTGTGATTGATACCATTACAGAGTATTCTGCACAATAAGATAAAAGCTGTCTTAGGACGCAGAATCAATAGGAGGAGAAAAGATGGGAAAAATACTGATTGCGGATGACGCAGAACTGAATCGTGACATTTTGTCATCGATTTTCTGTGAGCAGTTTGAAATTATTGAGGCCGAAAACGGAAGCGTAGCAATTGATAAAATTGAAGAAAATCGGGATGATTTGTCATTGATTTTCCTGGATTATATTATGCCAAAGAAGGACGGTATCGAAGTATTGGCCTATATGAACGAAGCAAGCTTAATCGACAAAATTCCGGTTATTATGATTACCGGTGAGGCCACTACGGAAAGCGATATTAAGGCATATGAGTTGGGTGCTGCGGATATTATTTACAAGCCCTTTTCCAGACGCGTGGTTACCAGACGTGCTTTGAATATTATTGAGTTGTACGAACAGCGTCAGGATATTGAGAAACAGTTGGAGAACAGAACCATTGAATTGAAATTTGCAATGAAAAAGCTTTCTCAGGTGCATGAGAAGATGGCAAAGAACAATGAATTCCTTCAGAATGCACTAAGTTCTGTCGTGGAATTCAGAAGCTTGGAGTCCGGACTGCATATTCAGAGAGTAAAAAACTTCACCAGAATTCTTTTGAATACCTGGAAGAGTTTGTATCCGGACAGTGGTTTATTGGATGCACAAATTGATACCATTGTATCCGCTGCCGCATTACATGATTTGGGTAAGATTGCAATTCCGGACGAAATTTTATTAAAGCCCGGGAAATTGACTCGTGAAGAATTTGATATTATGAAAACCCATACCACCAAGGGCTGCGAATTGCTGGAGAAATTCAAACAGGAGGATTCCGATTTCTATCATTTCAGTTATGATATTTGTCGTTACCATCATGAACGATATGACGGAAAGGGTTATCCGGATGGCTTGTCCGGAAATGCAATCCCGATTTGGGCTCAGGTTGTTTCCATTGCGGATGTATACGATGCCTTGGTAAGCCCTCGTGTTTATAAGGCGCCTTATGATGTAGAGGAAGCCTATCGTATGATTCACAGAGGAGAGTGTGGTGTTTTCTCACCGGAGTTGATGAACTGCTTCGATACGGCAAAGTTTGAGATTATTGCTGCAACAGAAAATTAAGAGAGAAAAAAGAGAAGTCCCTGCATCGCAGGGACTTTCCTTGCAAAATGAGTAGGGCAGTTGTTTTCGTTTCGAGGAGGAATTGATGAAGGTAGTGGTATCCGGCGTAAGCCAGAGAGAAGACAAAAAGGTCGCATATGTTTTGTTTGAAGACGGAGATTTCTCTGCGGAGGGAATCATACCGGACTGTAAAATTATTGCAAACAAAGGCTTTTCGGATGAAAAAATTTCCGATTTGGAAGAGTTTATGCGAAATCATATTATGGAATTAAAAAACAAGGCAGTGGAAATCAATCCCTTCCGTGCCTTGATGAAAGACGAAAACAATCGGTTAGGAGTTTAAGTGATGAGTGAAGCAATACCCAGGAAGAAAAACGGTGCTTATAAGGTTGTGATTGATCAGATTACCGGTATTTTCTTCCCGATTATCAATATTATTACAGGGGCCAGTATTTTAAAAAGTATTGTGGTCCTGTTGGTGACATTTGGAGTGTTGACCACGGACAGTGGTGTATATCAGATTTTTTATGCGGTTTCGGACGGATTTTTCTATTTCCTTCCCTTTTTCCTGGCAGTTACCGCATCCAAGCAATGGAAGACGGATCCGTATCTTTCCATGCTGATTCCCATTGCCATGTTATATCCGGATATTACTGCTGTATTGGAACATGGACAGAATCTGTCTTTTTTGGGAATTACGGTTCCGGCAACCGTCTATCATTCCAGCGTAATTCCCGTGTTGATGGCTATCGGTTTATTGCACTTTGTGGAGAAACCGTGTGATAAATTTTTACATGAATCCGTGAAAGGGTTTCTAAAGCCCATGATTTGTTGTGTGGTGGTGCTTCCTATAACCTTTATTCTATTTGGTCCCATGGGAGCATGGATCGGGGATTTCCTTACCAAGATTTTCTTTGCCTTATATGACTGGAATTCAATCATTGCAGGTGCGTTTATGGGCTTTATCATTCAACCTATGGTAGTGGTGGGAGCACACTGGAGTGTGGTGCCGGTATGTATCAGCAATATTGCAAACAGCGGTTACGATGTTATTTTGCCTTTGATGGGTGGTGCTGTTTACGGACAGGCAGGCGCAGCGCTGGCTGCCGGTTTGTACTACAAAAAGAATAAACAGAAGAGACAGATAGCATTCCAGGCATCGCTCACGGCGGCTTTGGGAGTAACGGAGCCTGCATTGTTTGGCGTAAATGTGCCTTTGCTTCGTCCTATGATTGCGGCTTGCTTGGCCGGTGCAATTGGAGGTGGAATTGTAGGTGCAGTGGGAACGCAGTGCTTCTCTTTCGCGTTTCCGAGCTTTTTAACCTGTGTGGCATATGTTGGTCCCGGCTTTGGGGTTTTCTTATTTTCCATGGCCTTTTCCTTTGTACTGGCATTCCTGTTTGCACTGATTCTTTGCAAGGGACATGTGGATGACAGTGTGGCGGAAGAAAAAGAGTAAGTGATTGCAGAAAATAGGGCATACTATATAGGAGGATAATAAATTATGGTAAAGCATGTAATTTTATGGACATTAAAGGAAAGTTTGTCAGCAGAAGAAAAAATTGCAGTTAAGAAGGGAATCAAGGAAGGACTGGAGGGACTTGCAGGACAGATTCCCGGCCTTCTATCCATTCAGGTAAACACCGAAGGACTCCAAAGTTCCAATGCGGATTTGATGTTGGATTCTTCCTTTGTGGATGAAGCAGCACTGAAGGGATATGCGGTACATCCTTTGCATGTAGCGGTGGCAGATGGTAAGGTTCGTCCTTATACTGCATCCAGAACCTGTTTGGATTATGAAGTATAGTGATTAGGAGGACCCCTCTGTCGTTTCGGCAGGGGGATTTTCGGTTAGCGGGGGCATATGTATGACAGGAAGTGTTCTTACTTATTTAGATGAATATGGAGATATAACCTTTATGGAGAGTCCCCTGAATGATGTAGACAGCTTGATTTTGAGCCAGTTCTGTTATCTGAAATTTGACGGAATTGTGCCCGGAATCAATGAGGGCGGTCAATGCATCACACTGGAGGAAATTGCGGTTCATCCGCAGGTGGAGAGACTTTTTTCCGATACACGTTTCGAAAAAAATAATCGAGCCCTGTTTGAACGCATGGTAAAAAGCAGAAGATACCGGCATATGGGACTTCACTGTTACGTCAATTTAGTGGAGAAGGAATGGGAAGCACAGTTTTCGGCAATTTCCTTTTTGCTGGAAGATAATACGGTTTATGTGGCCTTTCGCGGTACCGATGAAACCATTATCGGTTGGAAAGAAGATTTTAATATGGCTTTTCTCACTACGGTTCCGGGCCACACTATGAGTGTGAAATACCTAAATGATGTGGCAACCAACCTGAAACGTCCCTTTTATATTGGCGGACATTCCAAGGGAGGCAACCTGGCGATTTACAGTGCAATGTGCTGTAAGGACAGTATTCAGGAGCATATTCGTAAGGTTTACAATATGGATGGCCCGGGCTTTCATCAGGAGGTCCTGGAGAACTGTCATTATGACAGGATTGCGCAACGGGTGGAGAAGTTTTTGCCCAAGTCCTCAATCGTAGGAATGCTTTTGGAACGAAATACGGATTATCATGTGGTGGAGAGCAGAGGCAGAGGCATCGGGCAGCATGATCCTTTCACCTGGGTGGTGAAGAATTGTGAACTGGTGGAGGCCAAGGAAGTATCCGGAAGCCAAAAACTGATGGATGAGTCCATCAATGATTGGGTTCTTTCCCTGAACGAAGAGCAGATGCGCGCATTTATTGATACCCTGTATCAGGTGGTCAGTGCTTCGGAGGCGGAGGATCTGATTACCTTCGCGGCAGATATCAAAAAAAGCATGCAGGCTGTAATGGGTGCCATGAAGGAAGTGGATGAGGACACCAAAAAGACAATCAAAGAGGTTATCAAAAGCCTGGTGGACATTACCTATCAGAAGACCAGAAAGGAAGCCCTTGGCACCTTTCAGCGCATAACCGGAAAAAATAATGCAAAATCGGAGAGCCGGAAAGAGCTGTCTGCTCAGTCAAAAGACGCTCCGGATGCCACTGAACCCCAAGAATAGGCAATTCTTCATGAAGGATTGCCTCGATACACCCATCTAAGGGGCACCATTGTACCGGGAGAATGCCACATCCAAGCTTTTCAATCGCCTGATGATGACAGCTGTTAACCATATAATGGGTACCATATAATTTAGCCAAAGGAGAATAGGGGTGCAGTACGGTGTCGTGGAAAACATCCCGGTCGGCAGCCTGATGAAGAGATGCGGTTGGCAGATTTTGACAGAGGGTTCCGCCGAAGGCAACGTTGATCAGCTGAAGTCCTTTGCAGATTCCCAGGACCGGTAAGCAGTTTCTTCGGGCATAGTCCAAAGCCTGAAACTGCAGAATATCCAGGGGAGTATCTATGTTTTGAGAGGAAGTATTATATTCTCCGTAAAAGCAGGGGGAAATATCTCCACCGCCGGGAAGAATCAGACCCTGAAAACCGGATAAGGTGGATGTATCTCGGGTGACTTCGGAATCGATACCGGCATTTTGTAAATAGTTGCAATAGTTTTTCGTTTGTTCATCTTGACCAAAGATTGCGATTTTCATAATATAATCAGAGAAAAGATTTTTATATAATATATGCCTGTTTGGGAGATATAGAAAGAAACAATTGAAGTGAAAAGGAAAGTAAAGTTGTGAAAAGTTCCATGAAAAAGTTCTTAAACAATATGAATGTATATATGTTGGCAGCAGTGATTTCATTTGTTCTACCATTTACGGTTATGCTGTCTATTTTTATCGTGAGAAAAATATATCCTTTTGGCGGACGAAGCTTTCTGCATATGGACATGTACCATCAGTATATGCCCTTTTTTGCGGAATTTGTTCGAAGTATTCGAAGAGGGGAAAGTATTACATTTACCTGGAATGTGGGAATCGGATCCAATTATCTTGCATTGTATGTCTATTATTTGGCATCCCCTTTGCATTGGCTGGCTTTTCTTGTCCCGGATAAATTTTTATTGGAGTTTCTCAGCTATTTATGTGTGGTGAAAACAGGACTTTGCGGACTCACCTCTTTTTTGTACTTGTCCAAACACGGCAATGACCGTTTCGGTAAAGCATTGTTCTTTTCTTTCTTTTATGCGCTTTCCGGGTTTATGGCGGCCTACAACTGGAACATTATGTGGCTGGATTGTGTGATTTTATTACCTCTCATTGTGCTTGGACTGGAGCGCCTGGTGGAAGAGGGGAAGACGACTCTTTATTGTATTACGTTGGCCCTTTGTATTTTTACAAATTTCTATATTTCCATTATGGTTTGTATTTTCCTGGTACTTTATTTTGCTGTTTTATTTTTTACATCCAAGATGAGTTGGCGCGCAATTCGACAGTTTGCCATGTATTCCCTGTTGGCAGGCGGAATGGCGGCGATTCTTTTGATTCCGGAAGTAAAAGCAATTATGGCCACGGATTTTGGAACAATCACATTCCCAAAGAAATTTGAATCTTATTTCTCCGTGCTGGATATGCTGGCCAGACATTGCATGGGAGTATACACGGAAAAAGGCTTGGATCATTGGCCCAATATTTATTGTGGTGTTGTCTGCTTTATCCTTATACCGGTATATGCGATGAACGACAAAATTGCGGCAAAAAAGCGTTTCGGAATGATGGCCTTAAGCGGATTTATGTTGTTTAGCTTTTCTACCAATGTTTTGAACTTTATTTGGCATGGATTAAATTATCCGGATTCTTTGCCGGCCAGACAATCATTTATTTATATTTTATTGATTCTGACCATGTGCTATGATGGATTCCGATGCCTGGAGGAAAGTCGGAAGAAACTGTTAATACAGGGTTATCTGATTGCTGTTGCTTTTTTGTTATTTGTGGAAAAGTTTATTACGCATGATGATTTCAAAAACTATACAGCAATGCTGAATATAGGTTTTGTTACAATTTATGCGGTGTTGTTTTATCTGCTTTTGACTAAGAAGGGGCAGATAAAACGGTTGGTTATTACACTGCTGGTTTTAATTGCTCTGATCACCGAGGGTAGTATCAACACCATGGATACCAGTATCAGTACGGTAAGCCGAAACGATTATTTGGGTAAAATCGGAGATTATCAGGCCATCTATGAGAAGACGAAAGAAGAGGAAGACGGATTTTATCGTATTGAAAAATTTGAGAGAAAGACCAAAAACGACGGTACTCTGGCAGGTTATCCTACCGCCAGTGTGTTTTCTTCCACTTTGAATTCTTCGGTCATGCAGTTTTATAAAAAGCTGGGTATGCAATACAGCAAGGTGTACTACAGCTTTGACGGTGCCACTGCATGGGTATCAGCACTTTTAAACGTACAGTATATGGTGGCAGAGAAGGAAGGCTACGAGAATGAACTATATGAGGCATTTTACTCCTCCAATGGGGTAAATGCCTACCGAAACACTATGACCTTGCCGTTTGGATACGTTGCACCTTATGAGTATGATTTTCCCCAGGAGGCCGGCTCCAGTACGGTGGATTTCCAGAACCGAATGATTCATGCGTTGGGGATTGAGGAAAATTTACTGGTTCGGGAAGGTGTGACCAAGAGTGGGGAGGAGCTATCATTTACTGCCCGCAAGGATGCGGTTTATTATGCAATTGTACGTTCTTCCAAAACCAAAAAATTGATTGTCACCGGAGGATCGCCTGAGGAGCAAAAGTATAAGGATTTAAAATATGGAGAGATTATTTATCTCGGTCATTTGTCAGCGGGAGATGAAATTATCGCCAAGGACGAAGAGGATTCCAAGGATGACAAAACAGTTAAGTTGGAGTTTTATTACCTCAATATGCCTGTTTTGCAGGAGGCTCTGGAGATTTTGGGTGAGAATTCCATGCAGAACGTAACCTACACCAATGATACCATTCAGGGACATTTATCTTTGGAAGAGAGGGGAAGGGCAATCTTCTCGATTCCCGCCGAAGAAGGCTGGAGAATCACTGTAAACGGAGAGCAAGTAGAACCTCAAACCTTTGGGGACGCCCTGGTGGCATTGGATCTGGAGGCAGGAGAATACGATATTTCCATGAAGTATGTACCGGATGGAAAGGGAATCGGAATTGCGGTAACGGTTGGCAGTATTCTGGTGTATGTAGCGATTCTTTTGTTGAGCGGATATTTTAAAAGGAAAAAGGAAAAACGGTTGAATTCCGAAGAAGAAGTGGTATAATTGAAATGTAAACGCTTTCATTGAGCGACAATTCAAAAGACATTTTATATAGGCGCATAGAGCGCAGAAAAGAGGAAATATGAACGCAGTATTAGAGCAGATTAGTAAGATTGGTATTGTACCGGTTGTAAAGATTGACAGAGCAGAAGATGCTTTGCCTTTGGCGAAAGCTCTTTGTGCAGGCGGACTTCCCTGTGCAGAGGTTACATTCCGTACGGATGCGGCAGCAGAAGCAATTCGTATCATGACGACGAACTTCCCTAATATGTGTGTAGGTGCAGGTACCGTTTTGAATGCGGCACAGGTAGATGCGGCAGTGGAAGCAGGTTCAAAGTTTATCGTGAGCCCCGGATTAAATCCCAAAACCGTTCAATACTGTCAGGAGAAAGGTGTACCGATTACTCCCGGTACTTCAAACCCCAGTGATATTGAGCAGGCAATCGAGCTGGGATTGGATGTTGTAAAATTTTTCCCCGCAGAGCAGGCAGGTGGTTTAGCGATGATTAAAGCCATGTCTGCACCTTATGTAAATATGAAATTTATGCCTACCGGCGGAATCAATGCAAAGAATTTGACTTCTTATTTGGATTTCCCCAAGATTATTGCATGCGGTGGTTCCTGGATGGTACCCGGGGATCTGATTAACGAGGGCGCATGGGATAAGATTGAGCAGCTCACCCGTGAGGCAGTTCAGACGATGCTTGGTTTTGAAATCGCACATGTAGGTATTAACGAAGAGAACGAAGAGAAGGCCTTCCAGACCGCAAATCGTTTGGCATTCCTTTTCGGTATGCCGGTAAAGAACGGCAATAGTTCTATTTTTGTGGGTACAGCAGCAGAAATTATGAAGATGCCTTTCAAGGGTACCCATGGTCATATTGCAATCCGCACCAATTATATCGACCGTGCAATCAACTATATGTCAGTTGTATTGGGATGTGAATTCGAGGAGCCGATTGTAGGACCAAATGGTAAGACCAAGGCAATTTATTTGAAAGAGGAAATTGGCGGTTTTGCGGTACATTTGGTACAGAAATAGTTTTTGATGAAATTATATGAAATAAATATATTGTTTCAAAAACTTGAAAACTTTTTTTGAAAAAGTTGTTGACTTTCTATTTGAATAGTGATAATATACATCTTGCGCGAAGGAAATGAGTACTTCGACATGCGGAAGTGTCGGAACTGGC
>DCGY01000059.1:0-6641 GCA_002314715.1 Lachnospiraceae bacterium UBA1766
CCCGCCATGCAGGATCATGCTTGCATGAAATCCTATATGGCGGGCGTAAGAACATGCAGCCCTTCAGGGCGGAATGTTCTGCGTGTAGAGCGAGTAGGAGGGGCTTTTTCCCTCCTACTCGATTGCACAAGGCCGGCAAGCGATGCTATGCTCGCATAAAGCATCATTTGCCGGCCGTAAAACAAAAGAGCCCTTCAGGGCGGAATGTTCTTTATGAAAAATTAACGATACGATATATCAGAAATAGTAAAAAATAACCAACAAATAGGTGAAAATAAAGACCTAAACATTGAAAAAGCCAATCCTATTTGCTAAAATTAACAGATAAGTTTGATCTTATTTTTTGAAGGAAATATTTATACTTGATTAGTTTGGGGGTATTTAGTATGAAAAAACTTGAAGATTATGTAAGAAGTATACCTGATTTTCCAGAGCCTGGTATTATATTTAGGGATGTAACCAGTGTGTTACAGGACGCAGATGGTCTCCACCTGGCTATCGACACTATGCAGGATCTGGTTAAGGACCTCGAATATGATGTAGTTGCAGGACCGGAGTCAAGAGGTTTTATCTTTGGTATGCCTATAGCATACAACAACCATAAGCCATTTGTACTTATCAGAAAAAAGGGCAAGCTTCCCTGTGAGACTGTTTCAAAGGAATATGCTCTTGAATATGGCACAGCTGTTATTGAGATGCATAAGGACTCAATCAAGCCTGGACAGAAGGTACTTATAGTTGATGATCTCATAGCCACAGGCGGAACAACCAAGGCTATGATCGAACTCATCCAGTCTCTTGGCGGAGAGGTTGTAGGTGTAGTAGTTCTTATGGAGCTGGCCGGACTGGAAGGCCGCAAGATAATCGGTGATACCAGACTTGATTCAGCTATTATCTATCCGGGGAAATAATCCTATCAATAGTTGGTGATAAAGAAGGCTGTTTATTTTGTTGTAACTTTGATACATCTATGCAGACAAAGGTCTGAAGACTAAGGAGAGCTTCCATGCAAAACGAATTCACAGTAGATGATGGAAGAATTGAAAAGAGCAAAGAATTTATCCGCCCAGAGGTTTTATACAGGGAGCTGATAGAGAGAATAAGGAAATATCATCCAAGCGATGATATCTCTTTGGTTGAGAAAGCCTATAATATGGCTGCAGAGGCTCATAAGGACCAGAAGAGAAAATCAGGAGAACCATATATTATTCATCCTCTTAGTGTTGCACTTATCCTGGCCAATCTGGAGATGGATAAGGAGACTATTGTTGCGGGTATACTCCATGATGTGGTAGAAGATACCGAGATGACAGAAGAGCAGCTGGCTATGGAATTCACTCCTGGTGTTGCCTTGCTGGTTGATGGTGTTACTAAGCTGCAGCATATTTCATCTATAACTGATTCGGCAAAGGGTGACAGTAAGGAAAGTAAGGATAACGATAAACTCGAGGCTCAGGCAGAAAACCTGCGTAAGATGTTCTTAGCTATGGCAAAGGACATCAGGGTTATCATGATAAAACTGGCCGACCGTTTACATAATATGAGAACTCTTAAATACATGCCAGCTGAAAAGCAGCAGCGTATAGCAAGAGAAACCATGGATATATATTGCCCCATCGCACAGAGACTTGGCATTAGCAAGATCAAGGTTGAGCTGGATGATCTGTCCCTTAAATATCTGGAGCCGGATGTATATTATGATCTGGTAGACAAGATTGCCACCAGAAAAGTGGTTCGTGAAGCCTATATTCAGTCAATCGTAGATGAGGTTAGCGTCCATATCAATCATGCTGGTATCAAAGCGAAGATTGATGGAAGAGTAAAGCATTTCTTTAGTATATATAAGAAAATGAAGAACCAGGATAAGACCCTGGATCAGATATATGATCTCTTTGCAGTACGTATTATCGTGGATACTGTGAAGGATTGTTATGCAGCACTGGGTGTCATCCATGAGATGTACAAGCCGATACCAGGACGTTTTAAGGACTATATTGCCATGCCAAAGGCTAACATGTATCAGTCCTTACATACAACCCTTATAGGACGGAATGGTCAGCCCTTTGAGGTTCAGATACGTACACAGGACATGCACCGTGCTTCAGAATATGGTATCGCGGCTCACTGGAAGTATAAGACAGCTTCCGATGGTAAGACTCCTGATATGGCGGAAGAGGAGAAACTTATCTGGCTTCGTCAGATATTAGAGTGGCAGAAGGATATGTCTGATAACAAGGAGTTCATGCATCTGCTGAAATCCGACCTGGATCTATTCTCTGACCATGTGTATTGTTTTACACCAACAGGTGAAGTTAAGAATCTTCCGGCTGGAAGTACTCCTATTGATTTTGCCTATGCAGTCCATTCTGCTGTAGGTAACAAGATGATCGGAGCCAAGGTCAATGGGAAACTTGTTACTATAGATTATGAGATAAAAAATGGTGACCGAATCGAGGTTCTTACTTCTCAGAACTCCCGCGGACCATCAAGAGACTGGCTGAATATCGTCAAATCAACTCAGGCGAAGAGCAAGATAAATCAGTGGTTCAAGCATGAGTTAAAAGAAGAAAATATAATAAAGGGTCGTGAATTATTACTCGCATATTGCAAGGAAAAGAGATACGATTCAGCTGCTTTGTTAAAGAGCCCATATACGGACCGAATACAGAAAAAATATGGTTTTAGTGACTGGGATTCTGTGCTGGCGGCCATAGGACATGGAGCCTTAAAAGAAGGTCAGATCTTAAACAAGATGAAGGAGTCCTATGACCAGGATCATGAAGTGGTAATGACTAACGAGGAGGTGTTGGCGTCTGTTCAGGCCTCAAACAGTGCTGTCAAGATGCAGGCAAAATCTGATAGCGGCATCATCGTAAAGGGTGTGGATGATGTGGCTGTTAGATTCTCTAAGTGCTGTTCACCAGTTCCAGGTGATGAGATAGTTGGATTTGTTACCAGGGGTCGAGGAATTACCATTCATAGAACTGATTGCATCAATGTAATCAATATGAGTGAGTTTGACAGGGAAAGACTCATAGAAGCTGAGTGGCAGGATGGAAGCTTTGACAAGCAGGAAAACTATGTGGCTGAGATTACCTTGTTTGCAAATGACAGGAATGGCCTTTTGGTTGACATAACAAAAGTGTTTACCGAAAAAGGACATAGTATTCAGGCACTTAATACAAGAACCAGTAAGCATGGAGTTGTAACCATGGATATTGCTTTCCAGATACAGGGAAGAGAAGCATTACAGAATCTTGTAGAGCGATTAAAAAATATTGAAAGCGTGATAGATATAACGAGGGCGACGGGCTGATGGCAGTTAAGATTGGAAAAATTACACTAGGTGTATGCGCAACTAATTTTTATATATTATATCAGGATGACAGCAAGAAATGCGTAGTTGTAGATCCGGCGGACAAGGGTGATTATCTGTATGAAAAGGTATCTGGAGCAGGATTTACTATCGAAGGAATACTATTGACCCATGGACATTTTGATCATATCTGGGGTGTGGATGATCTTAAAAAACACACTGATGCCAAGGTATATGCCTATGAAGGAGAAAAAAATGTCTGTGAAAGCAGTGAACTAAATGCATCAGGTATGGTATCAAGAGCTTTTACTGTAAAGGCAGATGAGTATGTGGCAGATGGAAGTATTCTTCATCTGGCGGACATGGATATCAAGCTGATAGCGACTCCCGGACATACTGAAGGCAGCTGCTGTTATTATGTTGAAGAGGCAGGACTTCTGATATCCGGAGATACCCTTTTTCAGGAAAGCGTTGGGCGAACAGATCTCCCAACGGGCAGCATGAGTCAGATAGTACGTTCTATCAAGGAAAAGCTTATGATTCTGCCTGAAGATACCAAAGTTTATCCTGGACATGGCGAATCAACCACCATTGGATATGAGAAGCAGTTCAATCCATTTATCTAGTACATTGCTAATGTAGGGGCTATTTATTATGATTGCTCAAAAGTCTTATCACATTGAGATTTAGGGCAGTAGATAAGTTGTGGTTACCTGCAGTATGTATTATTGCACGGAAATAATGGGTGTAATAGAGAGGAAGAAGTAATATATATTAGAGAAAAGAAATAAAAATGATATTTGTAATCGTAGAGAAAAAAGATTATCAGTATGATATTCATTCACTGTTTAGTGCTTTTTATCCTGGTATACAGGTGAGAGTGCTCTCAGGGGATGAATATGAGCTGGCAAAAAATAAAGAGAAAAAACATAAGAAGAATCCTGAAATAGCAAAGCAGAAGGACATCTTATTCTACCTTAGCTGGAATGAAGAGACCATATCCTTAAGTAGAGCCGATGATGAGGATTCTTTTTTGAATTCGAAAAAACTCAGGGAAGTCAGCGGACTACTTTTGGGCGGTACTGAAAAAAGTGTGCAGGAGGATGCGAAGAGCTCTGGAACTGATGATAATAGGGCTAAGGAGAAGGCAAAGAATTCTGATAATCCTGAAGTTGAAGAGGTGCGTAGCTTTAAGGAAAAGGATTTGCTTAAGCTATACATTTATTCCGTGCTTAATGAATATACCGGGAAGAGTCTGCCCTGGGGAAATATGATAGGAGTCCGTCCTGTCAAGATGGCCAGTAACATGCTGGAAGAAGGATATAGAAACTCACAGATAGCTGCCAAATTAAAAAAGGATCATCGAGTGTCAGACAGGAAAACCATTCTGGCAGTTGAGATAGCAAATAGAGAGGCGGATGTCCTCTGCAGGATAGCAGGAATCTCTAATGAGAATCTGGCAGCAGGTGAAGACAGAAAGAGACAGTTAGAGCAGGTTCATGACAGATTGATAGATGGAATCAGCTTGTACGTGGGAATACCATTTTGCCCGACTACCTGCCTGTATTGCAGCTTTACATCATATTCCATATGTGCCTATAAGGAGCTGGTGCCAAAGTATTTGGAGGCATTAAAGGGTGAACTAGAGGCAGTAGCGGATATGATAAGGGGTGGCCTTGACAGTGGGAAAGGTAAGCGAATCGATACTGTCTACATAGGAGGTGGAACTCCTACTGCCCTGGATGAGGAATCCTTTGAAGAACTATTATCTTATGTGACCAGCCGGCTTGATTTTTCCCATGTTAAGGAATTCACGGTGGAAGCTGGACGAGCTGACAGCATTACAGAGAAAAAGCTGCAGCTTATGAAGGATTATGGTGTGACAAGGATATCCATCAATCCCCAGACTATGAAACAGTCTACCCTGAATCTGATTGGAAGAGCGGCTACGGTTGATGCTACTGTTGAAGCCTATAAGTTAGCCAGACTGATTGGTCATGACAATATCAATATGGATCTGATACTGGGATTGCCAGGAGAGACGGTCGCTGATGTTCAGAATACCTTGAAGCTGGTAGGTGAACTGGATCCGGATAGTGTAACGGTTCATTCCCTGGCAATAAAGAAGGCATCCAGACTGTATCGAGTACTGGAACAGGGCCTGATGAAGGGACAGGTCTACAGAGATAGTAAAACTGGCGCTATCTGGACGGTTCCTAGAGGTGATATGGGAAGTATGCAGCCACTCACCCATGTGGAAGACCTTTTGCCTAAGTCATCAGAAGTAAACGAGGCTATGGAATACACTTATGATGTAACAAGGCAGTGGGAGCAGTATCCATATTATCTATATAGGCAGAAGCAGATGTCGGGAAGCCTGGAAAATGTCGGATTTGCAAAAACTGGCAAAGAGGGATTGTACAATATCCTGATGATGGAGGAGGTTCAGACCATAATTGCTTGTGGTGCAGGAACGGTCACAAAAAGAGTGTATCCAGATGGCAGAATCGAGCGTTGTGATAATGTTAAGGATGTTGCCCTATATATCGAGAAAATCGATGAAATGATCGATCGTAAGAGAGAATTGTTTAAGGACTAATATTTAGATTTGTTGTTTCTGCAATAGAGATGAGTTGATGTGAAAATTCAAATCTTTTGAGCAAGAATTTATCACTTCATCGTGCGATATGTAGCTCGTAATGTTGAAATAATATTGTTTGTAATTAGGAGGAGTATGCATGGATAATGATCCATTTAAGGAGTATATAAAAGAATCTGAACCCACCAAAAGAGACAGGGGGTATGCTTGGCATACCGCAATCGGCCTGCAGGCTGTTGATGGACTTAAAACTTCACAATATTTAGTAAATACTGCAATAAAGAATATTGAGGGAGATATTTCTATCGATGAAGCAAGTGAATTATTGAATAGCTATTATGAAGAAAATCCGAAAACAGATATGGATGATAGAACCGAGGAGGCGGATAAGGTAGCACTTCGAATTGCCAAAATTCTATCAGAAAAAGCATTTAGTTTTACACCCAATGAATATATTTCCATACACAAGAAACTATTTGTTGGAATATACAATCATGCCGGTAAAATACGTGACTATAATATCACAAAAAAGGAATGGGTACTTGATGGAGCGACCGTTTTATATGGTAGCGCTTCAGAACTTAGAGCTACTCTTGATTATGATTTTTCAGAAGAGAAAAAATTCAGTTATAAGAATTTAGATATGGATGAGATTATTCATCATTTGGCTATTTTCGTATCAAGGCTATGGCAAATTCATGTATTTGGAGAAGGTAATACAAGAAC
>DCGY01000059.1:6752-7122 GCA_002314715.1 Lachnospiraceae bacterium UBA1766
ATTTTAGGAATGCTTTGGTTAGAGCGAATTATAACAATCTGAAAGAGGGGGTTCATGAAACTACCGAATATTTGGAATTGTTTCTTAGAAATCTAATCTTGGATGAAAAAAACGAACTTCATAATCGTTCTATGCATATAAGTGGTCTATTAAAAGTGGACATTGAAAGCTCAAAAGTGGACATTGAAAACTCAAAAGCGGACATTGAAAGCTCAAAAGCGGACATTGAAAAGTGGTTAGCAAACATTGACGAATCAGTTAGAACCAAAACATCCATGCATGTAATTGCGCTATTTGAAGAATGTGGTAAGGATACAATATTCGGACGTTCTATTGTTGAGAAGGTTACAGGATTGAAATCTTCTAGAGC
>DCGY01000059.1:7192-41433 GCA_002314715.1 Lachnospiraceae bacterium UBA1766
AGGGAAATATAGATTCAAGTAAAATTTAAAAATTGAAAAATTTTAAGATTTGACATTCCCATGAAATACGATAATATTTATCTATAGGCTGCGAGTGATTTCGCGGATTACAAGAGAAATGAGGGATTTGAGATGGATTACAAGAGAAATGATGGCAATGATGTGGTAATGTTCTTCGTGGGCCTGGTGATGACGGTGGTGGGTGGCTACATGTTTATGCAGAATGTAGAGGTGTATGCCCCCAGTATGTTTAGCTTCCGCCTGTTTGGCAGGAGCATGGACGGAGTGATTTTCATTCCACTGATTGCCAGTATTATATTCCTGTTCTACCGGTATAATTGGGTGTCCAAGACCTGCTGCGGTCTGAGCGTAGCCTTGATTATCGTGAATGTAATTTTAAATACGCACCTATACTGGAAGAGTACTTCCATGTTTGCTACCTTGGTGATTTTCGTGCTGCTGTTTGGCGGTGTGGGACTGCTTGCTAAGGTATTGTTTGCAAATCCTTCCGGAAGGCATGGCAAAAAGTATTAATGGATTGCGTGAGAGAGGGTTGACATGGGTATGGAGATTTTCTCGCTGTTGTTGGCGCCGATTTTGACTTGTATCCTGGAGGTGCCGATTATACGGGCCTTTCGAATTGTTCGGGATAATAAGTATATTATCGCGGTAAATGTGTTGACGAATTTGATCCTGAATGTTGTGTCGATGCTTTTGCAGGATGATGCGGCCTGGATTTTGTTTATGGAGCTTTTGGCGATTCCCTTATCGGAGGCTTTTTTGTATAAGCAGATTTCGAAAAAGGGCTGGAAACAGATTATACCGGTATCCTATTTGGCGAATGCGGTTTCCTGGGGAATCGGATATGTGATATTTTATTTTTTGACTTAAGGAGGGGCAGAAATGTTTGCATTGTTGGATGTAGTGGTTGATGATGGAGAAGTTGTGAGAGGTGCGCTTGGTTTCCTGGGTATCGTGGTTGTAATCGCGGTGCTTTTGATTGCCTGTGTGATTTATATCGTAAAGGTAATCAAGAAGTCCAAGAAGACGAATGAGGCACCGGAGCAGATTGCAGGAGAGCAGAATGAATCAGAGCAATAAAGGGATTCTTTCGGGAATTCGGTTCTTTCTGGTACATTTGTGCGTGGAAGTGATTTGCTTTATGACTTTTCGGCGGCACTATGATGTGGTGACTTCTACCTTATTTGCTTTCGTGTTTGATGCATTTGCTTTCGTGCCCCAGGGGCTTTTCGGAGAGTTTATGGACAAACATCGGAAGGTACCCATGGCGCTGATCGGAGTGGCAATGATGGGTCTTGGGGTACTGATGACCGGCCAGAGTGCCATACGTCTTTTGGGCTTTGTCGTACTGGGCTTAGGCAATGCGATTTTGCACGAGCAGGGGGCGCTGGAGACGGTGGCCAAGGGCGAGGGCAAGATTTTCCCGACGGCGCTTTTTGTGTCCGGCGGGTCTTTTGGCGTGGTGATTGGACAGACCATGGGCAAGCTTGGAATGAGTCTTTGGTGGCTGGTGATTCCTTTTCTTGCAATGGTACTTCTGCTGGTGACTTCCGGTGGCGTGCCGGAGGATGCGGTGTATCCGGAGTTCGATTGTGTGCGGTGCGGGGATCGGAAGCTTCGCTCGGCTGATTTCCCCATCGGGGTGATTCTTCTGGTGGCTTTTTTCGTGACCATGGTTCGAAGCTATATGGGATATGCGGTGCCGATTTCCTGGAAGAAAGAGATTTGGCAGGATTTCCTGTTGTTTTTCATCATGGGCTTCGGCAAGGCCATGGGAGGCTTTCTGGTAGACCTATTTGGGGCAAGAAAGGTGGGAGTGCTGTCTACCCTGCTGGCGATTCCGTTTTTGTGCGCGGGCAAGGATTATATGGTGATTTCGGTAATCGGCGTGTGTCTGTTCTCTATGACCATGTGCATTACCTTCGCCATGATACTGAGTGTGCTGCCCAAAAATCCGGGTATGTCCTTTGGTATTACCACGATTGCTTTGTTTATGGGTATCGTGCCGATCTTTTTTGTGCGGTTCGGTACGGTGGTGAATATTGGAATCATTATTGTGTTTTCCCTGCTTTGCAGTGTGCTGCTGTATTTCTTTTGCAATGATAAGCTGCCGGGAAGAGCAGAACAATAGACAACGCGAGTAAAAGGCATTGTTTTTTGTGCCTTATTCTGTTAAAATCAGAATACGAATAATGTATTGAGGTGTGGGGATGATTCATTTCGAACATTTGGCCTTATCGGAAGAAATTTTGGAGGCCTTATCTCAACTTCATATTGATTACGTATTTCAGCCGATTTTCCTGGCCAACGGAAAGGACGTATATGCCTATGAGGCACTGATGCGCCCCAAGGAAATGCCGGTTACGGAGCTGATTGCCCGATACCAGGAGAAGGATGCACTTCATGTGATTGAGGTGGCAACCATGTTTGGCGCTTTGCAGGCTTCTATCCTTCGTGGTTATACAGAAAAAATTGCCATCAATTCTTTCCCTTCTGAATGCATGGAGCAGGAAGAGATGGAAACTTTCTATGATTATTTCGGAGAAGAAATCCGTGGTAAGATGATTATCGAGAATCTGGAGTATCCCAGGCTTTCCCTGAAACATTGGATAGTCAAGAACGAATCGGTGCGCAACATGGACAACCTGATTTCTTTGGATGATTTTGGTTCCGGAATCAATGACATGGGTAAGGTAAACCTGTTGAAACCGGATATTGTGAAGCTGGACCGTTCGCTGATTTCCGGAATCGATAGTGACCCATATAAGCAGGCGAATTGCAAGGAGATTATCGATACACTGCACAAGAAGAATATTCGTGTGGTGGCAGAGGGGATTGAGACCAAGGAAGAGTTTGATTATCTGATTTCTTTGGATGCGGATTTGTTCCAGGGTTATTATTTGGGCAGACCTATGTAACGTGTAGATTGGAAGGGCATTCCCGGAGGGGGATGTCCTTTTTCTTATACAATTTCGGTTGAAATGTATATGGTATAATTGGTGAAATCTGATTATAATGGGGGAAGAAGAAAAGAAAGGACGAAACCATGTCGGATACGAAGATTTTGGCCCTGGTGGGAAAGGGCGGAGTAGGCAAAACTACATTGTCGGCGGCCTTTGTACGAAGTCTGGCGCAGATGCATCCGGAGGCGAAGATTTTGGCCATTGATGCGGACCCGGCCATTGGACTGGCCATTGCCCTGGGGGTAGAGGTAAAGCAGACTTTGGACGATATCCGCAAGGAGGTCATCGAAGCGGCGAAAAACGGCGCAGGCAAGGCGGCGGTGGAGCTTCTGGGAGAGGCAAGGTTTCGGATTTTTGATGCCCTGGTGGAGACAGAGGAGTTCTCTTTCCTGGCCATCGGCAGACCGGAGGGGGCAGGCTGTTACTGTGCGGTAAATGCTTACCTCAAGGAGGTCATCGACATGGTCAGCAAGGATTTCGATTACGTGGTCATCGACGGCGAAGCGGGAATCGAGCAGATCAATCGACGGGTTATGGAGAAGGTGAGTCACCTCTTCCTGGTATCGGATGCCAGCTTTAAAGGGGTGCAGGTGCTTCGTTCCATTCAGAAGGTGGCCGGCGAGCTGGTGATGTATGAAAAGTGCGGCGCGGTGATTAACCGGGTGGACAATCCGGAGATTTTAGAGCAGATGAGCGATATCGGAGCGCCGATCGTAAGCGTTATTCCAAGCGATGGGGACCTGGCCTTAAACGATATTAAGGGGCAGAGTATTTTCGCCCTAAAGGCGGACGCATCGGTTTTGGAAGGGGCGAAAAGAGCTCTGGAGCAGATGGGAATATAAGTGGCGGCGAGCCAAAAAATAGAGATTGAGAGAGAAACGAATGAAATATTTTGGTGGTTGTGATGTAGGTTCGACCTACACAAAGGCAGTGATTTTGGACGAGAACGGAACGATTGTGGCAGACACCACGATTCGCAGCAAGATTCGTTCCCAGGAGTCGGCGGAAAATGCCATGAATGAGGTGCTTGGGAAGGCAGGGCTTTCTTCCCCGGAGGATTTGACCTATCTGATCGGTACCGGTTACGGCCGAAATAAGGTGCCTATGGCGGACGAAAACATTTCCGAGATTTCCTGCCATGCCATGGGGGTCCATGTGACCAACCCGGAGGTAAAGGCAATCATTGACATCGGTGGACAGGACGTAAAGGGTATCGCCATTGATACGGACGGCACGGTATTAAACTTCGCCATGAACGACAAATGTGCGGCAGGTACGGGACGTTTCTTCGAGGCCATGGCCCGGTCCTTTGAGATGAGTCTGCCGGAATTTAGCCAGCTTTCCCTGACGGCCAAGAACGTGATTCCCATTACGGCCCAGTGTACGGTTTTTGCCGAGTCGGAGGTCATCAGTCTGGTGGGCGAGGGCAAGCCTATGGAGGAAATCGCGGCGGGCATTCAGATGGCGGTAGCCAAGAGATGCTTCGTCATGGCCAAGAAGGCGGGGGCTACGGACAGTATTGCCCTGACCGGTGGCTGTGCGAAAAACGGTGGTTTAAAGGCTGCCATTGAGCGGGTATTAAAGTTAAAGGTAATTGAGCTTGCGGTGGATCCGCAGTTAATGGGTGCGCTGGGTGCCGCAGAGTACGCCAGACAAAAAGGATTGGCGAGAGCATGAAATTATACAATGGTTTGATTGGGCAGATCACAGAGCTTTTGGCGAACCGGGAAGCTGTCCATTATCCTTATACGGCAGACAGGACCTGGCCGGAAAACGACCATCACCGGATGCTTCTCCAAAAGGAGACGGCCTATGAGCTGGGTGCCTTCGGGAAGCCGGCCTGTAACATTACCTGTGTCACCTCCGATGCCTCTTTTTTTGCAGGGGATGAGGTAGTGGTAATGGGTGCGGATTTGCAGGAGCTGAAAGAGGATGCGCCTTATGCCCGGATTACCCTTCTTTTGTCCGAGGACATGGAGGGGGAGGAAACGGAGAACGTGTACCAGACCCTGCAGGATATGGATTTCGTCAAGTATCATGTGTATCCCAAGGGGTATATGATTCGTACTTCGGGACAGTCCGGCAGAGAGCAGGTGCGGATTGGCAAAGAGGCCTTAAAGCAGGGCATGACCTTTGAGAAAATCGGTAACACCTTTCTGCAGCATTACAAGGCAGTACCGGGGGTAAAGCAGGCCAGGGTGATTTTCCTGACGGCAACCGATGTGAATTTTAAGGAACTGGAGAAAATCGGTTTTATGGCCACGGAAATCCGGAATTCCCTGTCCAAGCTTCGGGAGGGACTTCCTACGGAGTGCAGTGTCTGCGATATCCGGGAGATCTGCAATGAGGTGGAGGGTCTTCGGGAGCTGCATTTTGGCACCAAGGACCGGCAGAAGCGTGGCATCACCATTTCATAGATTTGTAATTAGATTGCCCTTTGGGGCGAACGGAGGGATTTACATGAGCGAACATCATGAACATCACGAGCATCACGAACATCACGAGCATCACCACGGTCAGGAGGGGCAGCATTCTCAGGAAGAATTGGTAGCTCTTTTGGCTTATATGATAAAGCACAATAAGCATCACGAGGAGGAGCTGTCGGAACTGGCTTCCCAGGCGACCGGAGAGGCGGAGACGTTCATCAAAGAGGCCCTGAAGGATTTCCGTGTAGGCAATGAGAAGCTGGAAGAGGCTTTGTCTGTATTGAACCAATAAATCGTACCGGACAGGAAAGGGGAAAGGATATGTGTCTTTCCACAGTTTATGTAATCAAGGAAGAGGAAAAAGAACTTTTGTGCAGGAATATCGCGGAGATAACAAGTAGCGGGAACTGCCTGCATTTTATCGATGTGATGGGGATTCCCACCATCTTTGAGGGGGAAATTGTCAGCGTGAATCTGGTAGACAATTATATCGATGTACGTCCCCGTACAGGAAGCCGTTAGGCGCAAAGAGCGGAGAGAAGATTTATGAGAGATTTGAAATATTTGCAGTATTTTGAGAACCTGATTCAGGTGGCCAATAACGAGCTGATTGTTCAGGAGAAGGCCAAGGGAAAGATTTGTGCGGCCTATGTCTGCGAGAACACACCGGAGCCTTTGTTTAATCTGGGGAACTGCTTCGGCATTCGTCTCAGTGCACCCAATACGGGTTCTATGGACATTGCCACCTATTACATGACCAACTTTATGTGCGAGACGGCCAGAGCACTTCTGGAGCGCGCCATCGAGGGAGGATTTAACTTCGCGGACTGTGTCATCGCCCCGGACGGTTGCACCATGATTAACCGTTGTGTGGAGAATATGGAGCTTCTGGATTCCATGGGTGAGGGGAAGGAGAATTTCTTCTTTGAGCATATGGAGATTCCCTTAAAGGCAGACGAAAACGGTGTGGAGCTTTTGGTGCTTCAGTGCAAGAATCATATTTTAAAGCCCTTATCGGAGAAGTATGGTATCGATGTTTCCGACGCCTCCATTCGCCGTGCGGTGGCAGAGCACAATGCCCTTTGCAGGCTGATTCGGGAGATCGGAGATTTCCGAAAGGAGGAGTTTCCCAGAGTAACCGGCTATGAGTTTGCCGTATTGACCCTGGCGACTTATCTGTGCCCCAAGAGTGCTTTGATGGACATGCTGCAGGAGACTTTGGAAGAGATCAAGCATCGGGAACCGGACCGAAAAAAGGCCAGAGCCAGACTCCTGGTGGTGGGCTCCGAGATGGACGATGTGGAGTATATTAAGCTGATGGAGGAGACCGGTGCTTACGTCTGTGCGGACCGGTTCTGCTTCGGTTCCCTGCCGGGCAGAAACCCCATCGAGTTAACGGAGGATGAGGATGCGCTGGTGCAGGTATGTCGACATTATACCTATGGTGGCCAGTGTCCCAGACTGATGAATATGGAGAAGGTGTACGGTCGCAAGGAATATGTGGCCAACCTGGCCAAGGAGTATAAGGCGGACGGAATTGTGTATAACCAGATCAAATTCTGCGATCCCTGGGCATATGAGCGCCTCATGGGTACCGCAATGCTTCGGGATGACTTCGGGTATCCGGTACTTTCGGTAGACCGCCCGTACAATATTCGTTCTTCGGAGGGCCAGATGCGCACCCGTGTGCAGGCCTTTATCGAAAGCATCGAGATCAAGAAGCTTCAGAAGGGAGGCGAAGGGGATGGCAAATAAGTGCGAAAAGCTTGTAAACGAAAAGAAGAGAGCCGGTGAACAGACCCTTGGCGCCTTGTACAGTGAAGGAAAGGTGCGCCGCAGAAGAGAGTGGCGAGGCTTTAAGGATACCATGTATGATTTCAGCCGCTGGCTGTATATCTGGAGTATCATGATTGATACTTCTATGGGAAAAGGGTTTGTAAAGGGCTTGTTTCGGTATCGCTGGATGGTGAATTATCTGGCCGTTCCCCACATGATGGACAAGTTTACCATCGGCCTTCGTGATGAGGCCCTGCGAATGACTCATGTGGCCATGAATTACGTGGCAAAGGACATTGCCCTTACCGTAAAGCGATGCCTTCGCGGAGACCGTCGCTGCGGAAATGATACCAAGCTTTCCGACCAGACGGTCTTGGTAGACGAGAACTCCATGGCAGCATTTATGATGGGCTTCCCCACGCTGAAGCCTTTGCAAAGAGAGGTGCCTACCATGTTTGCGGCCAACCTGATTAATCAGTATTCGGCCATTCATTACATTGATGTGGCACAGCAGTTTGGTATGCCCGGAGATGTGTGCCCTATGCCGGAAACCGAGGCGGGCATTTCCATCGAAGATGACCTGGTAGTCATGGGCCGTTGTGCCGTACAGGTAAATACCACCTGTGACGGTTCCCTGATGGGAAATGGTCTGATTGCCAAGCGTCTGGAGAGAGAGTACGGAATTCCTACCTTCCAGCTGGTGGCGCCCATGCGTCATCGTATGGAGGATGTACAGAAATATGCGGCAGAGGACATGAAGGCGGCCATCGCCTTTATCGAAGAAACCACCGGAGCCAAGTGGGACTGGAAGGCTTATTTCGAGGCGGCCAAGCGTGTGAATCTGACCACGAGAAATCGACTGGAGTGGCTGGATATCAATGCGACCCCCTATCCCCAGTTTGTGGGAGCGGTGTTCTGCTTGTACAATGATACCAACTATATGGGCAACAGCGGTCGTTCCACCGTATTCCCCAAGATGGACGCCAAGATTATGAAGCTGGTGCATCAGGGCTATGAGCGAAAGGCCATGATGGCGCCGGAATACAGACATCGTTGCGTGGTTTGGGGCGTGCAGCCACAGTACGTAATTGATATGCTGTACTGGATGATGCAGTGCTGGGGTGTTGTGCCTCTGACAGATATGTTATCCATGGTAATCAAAAAGGAAATCGCGGAAGAAGATACGCCGGAAAACAGAGAGCAGGCGTATTATGATATGGCTTACCTGACCGAAAACATGATCATGCGGAATCATACCCACGGCGGTGTGGAGACCATGGTGGATGAGCTGTGGGAGGCATGTGAGCAGATGAATGCGGACATGGTTATGCTTTGGGAACACATGGCCTGCAAGGCCCTGGAGGGTATGCACGGACAGTTCGAGGAGCAGGCCAGAAAGCGCGGTATTAACCTAGTGTGGGTGTCACATGATTTGTGTGATCCCCGCGTGGCGTCAAGACAGGCCATTCGTGACCAGTTCAATCAGTACATGCGCACGGTAATGCGGGAGGAACCCCTGGACCCCACCATTGAGGTCATTACCGATAACAACGCTTGGTAGGACTTTGAAAGGAGAAAAGAGATGGCATTGGCATTCGAGATATTGGGAATCGTTTTGATCGTACTGGCGGTTTTATTTGTACTTCTTTTCATCATTTATTTCTTCAATTTGGACATGAAATTCATGGTGTATGTGGTAGCACCTTTTTTGGAGAAGATTTACGATAAGAGAGACAAGAATCAGTACGTATAGGTTTGAAACAAAGGAAAGCCCTCGCAATTTTGCGAGGGCTTTTGTAGTGAGGTAGGAAACCAAACGACGCTGAATTACCGGGGGAGGTTGGCTTGGCCTAGGTAGAGGAGGAGTTGGAATTTTCGGCCGCATCCATTACCGCATCGATGGCAAGTACCACTGCCAGGGTCAGCACCGTATCCCGGGAGTCGTTCAGATCGATTTCGTAGCTGTCGCCCCAGCTCATCCAAACCTTATGTACGTATGCCAGGTCGTAACCGCTGCTTCGTACATAATAGTCATGGGAGAGAAACTCGCCGTCTACTTCCCAGTCAAGGCCGTCCACACGGTAACGTGGCTTGAGGAAAGTAAATTCCTTTACGATTTCGGCCACGATATTGCCGTTCTGGTAGACGAAGAACTTGGGAAGGAAGGTCAGAAGCTTTTGCTGGATGAAGGCCAGCTCCACGCCGTTCATATCGTATAAGTGGAATTTCTTGCCCAGGGTAAAAAATTCACCCTCTACGTAATACCGGTCCTGTCCGTTTTCGTCCTTGATATAAAAACGATCCACCAGGGAGAAAATTTTTTGTTTCATGTAAAGTCTCATAAGAAATCATCCTTTCTGTGTGAAGGAAACCTTTTGTTGATGCTTGTATTATAGCAAAAGGGGACGGTCCGGGGAATAGCAAAAAGTACACGATAAAGTCGGTATCGTGCAAAAAGAAGAGAGTCTTTTCCATGGGTGCGGGGTATGGTATACTACAAGAAATGGCCGCGTGTAGCGCCGAAAGAATACTGAGGTTACTATGGACGGAACTTTTGATAAAAAAGATGCGAAGAAAATTTTAAAAGAACAACAAAGCGTACTTGCCCGAATGAGCGTGGCAGAGCTGAATTACACGGAATACAGAATGCAGGTGAAAACCCGGGCCGAGGAATTGGTAAAGAAAGAGGCCCTGAAGCTTCTTGGCACCATTTCCATCGAAGAGATCAATAAGGGGAAGCGGGGCTTTCGGGTAAAGACCCTTCGGGAGAATGGCTTTGAGACACTGGCGGACATTGCGGATGCGGACTCCGGACGGATTGCGGCGGTACACGGTGTGGGTGATGAGACGGCGAAGCAGATTCGGGAAGTGGTGGATGAGATTGTGGGAGGAGTCAGCACGGGCGTGAAAATCCGGTTGTCTGCCGATGATCGTTCCCAGGAGGCTACCCAGCTGCTGGTGGCGCTGTATCGGTGCAGGAAGATGAAGGCTCTGGTGGAGGATACCCGGAATTTCCTGCTGGTTTATCATGACACCCTGGAAGTGGCATTGCAGGATTTGCATGGGGCACTGGGCCCTTTTCGCTGGATGTTTGCCTCCAAGGCCAAGAAGCAGAAGGCCCAGGGAGCATATTTTTACCTGGATGGACTGCGCAAGGACGGAACCTTACAGCAGGCCAATATTTTGGCAGGACAGCTGGAGGAAGTCGAGAAGGCTACCGGGGAAACTGCCTGGCAGGAATTTCAGGAGAATTCCATCGGGCTGATTCATGAGCTGGAGGATTTGTGCCCGGGTATTTTGGGCAACGATGACGGGGTATACGGTCTGCCCGAGGAACTGGCCAAGGAAATCCGGGAAGAGTCTTATTCTACGGAGGGACTGAATTGTGAACTTCGACGCTATCAGGAATGGGGCGTGAAATATATTCTCCACCAGGAGCGGGTGCTTCTGGGGGATGAGATGGGTCTTGGTAAGACCGTGCAGGCCATAGCGGCAATGGTGGCCTTGAGAAATCGGGGCTGTGAACATTTCCTGGTGGTTTGTCCTGCCAGCATTGTCACCAACTGGTGTCGTGAGATTCGCAAGATGAGTAATCTGCAGGCTTTCAAAATCCATGGATCGGAGCGAAACAACGCCTTGGCGGAGTGGATGCTTGCAGGCGGAGTGGCGGTGACTACCTATGAGCTTCTGGGCACCTTTGTGTTACCCTTGGAATTCCGTTTGCCGCTACTGATTGTGGATGAGGCACATTATATCAAGAATCCGGAGGCACGCAGAAGCCAGAAGGTAAGGGAGTTGTGTGAGCGGGCGGATCGATTGTTGTTTATGACCGGTACGGCATTGGAAAATAACGCGGATGAAATGGTCGAGCTGATTAAGGTTTTGCGGCCGGATATCGGGGAGGAAATTCAGGGCATGACTTATATGCCTGCGGCGCCTTTGTTTCGACAGGCTGTCATCCCGGTTTATTATCGACGGAAGCGGGATGCGGTGCTTACGGAGCTTCCGGACTTAATTGAGAAGGAAGAATGGTGTACCATGGAAGCGGTGGAAACGGCGGTTTACGAGCAGGCTGTTTTGGACCACAATGTGGCGCTGTCCCGTCGGGTGTCCTGGAACGTGGAGAATCTTTCGGATTCTTCCAAGGCCATGCATTTAAAGGCATTGGTAGAGCAGGCCAAAGAGGAAGGGCGGAAGGTGCTGGTCTTTTCCTTCTATCTGGACACGCTTCGCAAGGTGACGGAGCTTTTGGGCGAGTGCTGTATGCCACCTATTGACGGACTGGTGCCTCCTCAGGCCAGACAGGATATCATCGATGTATTCGAAAAAGGACCTGCGGGAACCGTACTTCCGGCACAGATTCAGACCGGCGGCACCGGCTTAAATATTCAGGCTGCCAGCGTGGTCATCTTGTGTGAGCCGCAGTTAAAACCCTCGGTGGAAAACCAGGCCATTGCCCGGGCCTACCGCATGGGACAGACCCGAAACGTACTGGTCTTTCGTCTGCTGGCGGATGAAACCATTGATGAGAGAATCCTGGAGCGGCTGAAAGAAAAGCAGGCGGTTTTTGATGCCTTTGCGGATCAGTCGGATGCGGCAGCAGGAAGCCTGGAGCTGGACGAGAAGACCCTGGGCATGATTATCCAAGAGGAAGCAGAGCGTATTCAGGCAGGGAAATAAAGGACAGAAGGGATGCTCATTGCAAATCCATCATGGCAATGCTACAATTGGGTATGTGGATTTGGGACAATCGTAATGTATGGATGACAGGGAGGAAAAGAATGTCGATTTTGATTAAAGATACCACCCGTGAGGAGCGGGAACGTATTGTGGCAGAATCTCTTGGCTATATGGAAGGTGGCTGCGACGGATGCGCTGCAGGGGTTGTGGAAATGTATCAGCCCTATATTGACGGAGAAATGGAACTTCAGGAGATTAATATGGGCTTTCGGACCAATTATATCTCAGGAGAAGATGCGCCTTCCGGCAGCAGTTGCGGTATGATGCGCTAAGTGATTTGATTGACGATAGATATGGAAAGTGATAAAATTTCCCTTGTGTGAAGCAGATTCGCACAGGGGATTTTTGTCCTAAGAGGAGGATTATGAGTTCAGTAGATGTGGCAACTTCGTTGCTAAATTTGTTGGCAGGTATCGGTGTGTTTCTGGTAGCCTGCTCCATGATGAGTTCCAACCTGGAAACCTTAAGCAGTAAAAAGTTAAGATCGATTTTTTCCAAGGTATCCAAGAATAAAATGATTGGCGTGGGTATCGGTACCGTGGCGACTGCCGCGATTCAAAGCTCCGGTGCTACCACAGTCATGGTCATCGGTTTCGTAAATGCGGGAATTATGTCCCTGGCCCAGGCGGCAACCATTATCTACGGTGCGAATATCGGTACCACCATTACCGGTCAGATGGTAGCCTTTGGTATGTCGGGAAACGGTGGCGTATCGTCTACGGTTATTTTTTCTGCATTGGCCGGTGTGGGTGGCTTTATCTCCATCTTCACCAAGAAAGACATGATTAAGCATATCAGCGGCATCCTAAGCGGCTTCGGTATGCTGTTTGTAGCCCTGAGCATGATGAGCAGTTCCATGAACAGCTTCGCCAAGCTGGATTCCGTAAAGAATTTCCTGGCATCCATTAACAATATGATTTTGCTGATTCTGATCGGTGCTGTCCTGACAGCAATCGTACAGAGTTCTTCCGTAATGACCTCCGTAGCCATTACCATGGTGGTGGCAGGACTGATTACCTTAAATCAGGGTATTTACTTGACCATGGGTTCCAACATCGGTTCCTGTGCGGTGGCATTGATTGCCGGTTTGTCCAGTGGTAAAAATGCGAAGAGAACTTCCATTATCCACCTATTGTTTAATGTGAGCGGTGTAATCGTCTTTGCCGTAATCGGTGGCATAATGGAGCTGGTAAGCGGTGGTACGCTGGGCTTTGGCACAATCTTCGGAAGTATGTTTGTGAATTCCCCCCAGATTCAGCTGGCAATGTTCCATACCGTATTTAACGTATTGACAGTATTGCTTATGTTGCCTCTGACCGGTGCTTTGATTCGTGTGGTGATGTTAATCATTCCGGAGGGTGAGAACGAAAGCACCACGGACGAAAAGCATTTGCACTTCGTGGATGAGAAGATGTTAAAGACTCCTTATATTGCTGTGGCACAGGTAAAGAAGGAGATTATCAATATGGCCGATTTGGCCGCAAAGAATTTCAATGAATCCATTCGTATGATCAGTCAGGTGGATTTATCTGCCCAGAAGGATTTCGAGGAAAGAGAGAAGGAAATCAACTTTATCAACAAGAAGCTGGTAAAGTTTGTGGTGGAGTTGTCCCGACTGAATTTGTCCGAGTCGGATTCCAAATATTTATCTACCACTTTCCATACCATCAGTGATATCGAGAGAATCGGTGACTATGCGGAAAATATTCTGGAGTATGCCGAGGTGTTAAAAGAGAGTGATGCCCATTTCTCCAATTCCGCAATGCTGGAAATCAGCTATGTGACAGAGCGGGTGAATGCGCTGTATGATACGGTCATGAATATGTACCGGACCAAGGATAAGGAGGCATACCAGAAGGCCTCCGATATCGAGAGTGAAATCGATGTTTTGACGGATAAGATGGACAAGAACCATATCACCCGTATGAACGAGGGAATCTGTACGCCTATGGTGGGTGCGCAGTACATGGCACTGGCGACCAATACGGAGCGAATTGCTGACCATATGTTCAATATTGCGAAAATTGTGAAAGAGCTGTACTGATTTCGTGGGGATTTGGTAAAATAACACAAAAGATTTGAAAGGACTTCCTGTGGGAGGTCCTTTTTTCTTGCGAATGGAGAGCAATATCTGACAAGTGAAGCGAAAAATCACAATATCTGACAAATGTAACAAAAATGTGAACGGATTTTTGGTGAAAATTTACTAAAAAAAGGACAAAATTTTGAATATAAAGGTAAAGAACGTCAATTGTTAATTTGAAAAGTGGTGTTATAATGGGTATCGTAAAATAATAATTCACATAGGAGAGGAAACATGTCAGTTGATAATTTTTTAACAGAAGAATATTTAACCGACCTCAATGCTTATTGGCGTGCGGCTAACTATTTGGCAGCAACACAGTTGTATTTACTTGACAATCCTTTGTTAAGAGAGCCTCTTACCAAGGATCAGATTAAGAAGAAAATCGTAGGACACTGGGGAACCGTACCCGGACAGAACTTTGTTTACGCACATATGAACCGTGCAATCAACAAGTATGATCTGGATATGATCCTTATCTCCGGACCCGGTCACGGCGGAAACTTCTTCGTAGCAAACTCTTACCTTGAGGGTACCTACAGCGAAGTTTATCCCAACATCGGTCAGGATATCGAAGGCCTCAAGAAATTGAACAAGCAGTTCTCTTTCCCCGGCGGTATCTCCAGCCACGTAGCACCTGAAACTCCCGGTTCCATTAACGAGGGTGGTGAGCTTGGTTACTCTATCGCTCATGCTTTCGGTGCAGTATTTGATAACCCTGAGTTGATTGCTACCGTTATCGTTGGTGACGGTGAAGCTGAGACCGGACCTTTAGCAACTGCATGGCACTCAAACAAGTTCTTAAATGCAAAGAACGACGGTGCTGTACTTCCTATTTTACATTTGAATGAGTACAAGATCAGCAATCCTACTGTATTGTCTCATATTTCTCATGATGAGTTAGAGAGCTTATTCCATGGTTACGGATGGAAGCCTTACTTCGTAGAGGGCAGCGATCCTATGACTATGCACAAGCTCATGGCTGAAGCTGTTGATAGCTGTATCGAAGAGATCAAGGCTATCCAGAAGAACGCTAGAGAAAACGGCAGCAACGAGAGACCTTTCTGGCCTATGATCGTTCTCCGCAGCCCTAAGGGATGGACCGGTCCTAAGGTAGTTGATGGACTTCCTGTAGAAGGTTCCTTCCGTGCACATCAGGTTCCGATTACCATGGAGAAGCCTGAGCATCTTGATATGTTAAAGGAGTGGTTACTCAGCTACAAGCCTGAGGAGCTCTTCGATGAGGACGGCCGTCTTGTAGAGAGACTTCGTTACATCGCTCCTAAGGGAGATCAGAGAATTTCCGCTAACCCTCATGCAAATGGTGGTAAGCTTCTTCGTGACTTACGTCTTCCTGATTTCCGTGAGTACGCTGTTGACGTTACCAAGCCCGGTACCGTTGAGAAGCAGGATATGATCGAACTTGGCGGTTTCGTTCGCGATATCTTCAAGTTAAACAAGGACGCTAAGAACTTCAGAATCTTTGGACCTGACGAGACCATGTCTAACCGTCTTTACAAGGTATTCGAGGAGACCAAGCGTGATTGGAACGGCGATTATCATGAGAAGGACGAGGATCTTGCTTATGATGGTAGAATCATGGACTCTTACCTTTCCGAGCATATGTGCGAAGGTTGGTTAGAGGGTTACCTTCTTACCGGTCGTCATGGTTTCTTCGCTTCTTACGAAGCATTCATTCGTGTAGTAGACTCTATGTGTGCTCAGCACGCTAAGTGGTTAAAGGTATGTAACCAGCTTACCTGGAGAGAGGAGATCGCTTCTTTGAACCTGATCCTTACCTCCAACGTATGGCAGCAGGATCATAACGGATTTACTCATCAGGATCCCGGTTTCCTTGATCATATCGCTAACAAGAAGGCAGACGTTGTACGTATGTACCTTCCCCCCGATGCAAACTGTTTACTTTCTTGCTTCGATCACTGTATCCGCAGCAAGAACTATGTAAACGTTATCGTAGCTTCTAAGCATCCCAGCCATCAGTGGTTGACCATGGAGCAGGCTGTTAAGCATTGTACTCAGGGTATCGGTATCTGGGATTGGGCAAGCAACGACCAGGGTGAAGAGCCTGATGTAGTTCTTGCTTGTTGTGGTGATACTCCTACCAAGGAAGCTCTTGCAGCAGTTACCATTCTTCGTGACAACATGCCTGAGATCAAGATTCGTTTCGTAAACGTTGTTGACCTTATGAAGTTGGAAGATCATGGCAAGCATCCTCATGGTTTGACCAATGTAGATTACGATGCATTGTTCACCAAGGATAAGCCTATCATCTTCGCATTCCATGGATATCCTACCATGGTTCATGAGTTAACTTATACTCGTACCAACCGTAACTTAAGCGTACATGGTTACATGGAAGAGGGTACTATTACTACTCCTTTCGATATGAGAGTTCAGAACGAGATCGACAGATATCATCTTGTAATGGATGTTATCAATCATCTTCCTCAGCTTGGTAACCGTGGTGCTTACTTACTCCAGAAGATGCGTGATACTTTGGTTGCTCACAACCAGTACATCGCTACCTACGGACAGGATCTTCCTGAAGTACGTGAGTGGGTATGGCATACTCCTGAAGACAATAAGTAATTTATTGCAGAAACATTTTATTTTTATATCCATATACGAGAGCGCGGATTTGCAAGAGTCCGCGCTCTTTCTATGTGGCGCGGAAGGGAAATGGCATATACGAAACAAATGCACAAGTCACGAAGTGATTACTCTGCGAAGAGGGGGTATTTGTGAGTAAATGGTGATGATTTTTGTTGTAAAAATCCGGATAAAAAGTTACACTGTTTACAGAGAATCAATCGATTACGTACCTGGAGGGAGAACAAAAATGGCAATTATGACGAGACCGGAAGTGCATACACTTGCAGACGGTGGCAAGACCTGGGAGATATCCAACGACAAATGCGTAGTGAAGGGATATATTCCCGCAAATAAGTTGAATGGAGCAATTAACAATTATTCTTTTACAGCACCTTTACTGATCGTTTTGGAAGAAGAGAGACAGACCATGGAGGAGGCTGTGCGTTTCGCGGATTCGACAGGCCTGGCGAGCATCGCAGCGAGATACGATAGCGGTGTATTTTTCCTGTCCCCTGCCTGTGGCAGCTGGGAAGAGGCCGATGAATCCATATATGTGTCCCTGATGGCTGAGGTTAAGATGGCACCGGATTATCGGGACGGTTTGGTAGAGGATATTGATTTCTTTACCCATCAGAACAAGGGATATTATATTCGTGGCACCAAGTTCCATAGTTATGTATACAGCTTTGGCAAGTCCGCCGACTATGCTGCGAAATATTTGTTGAAGACCGTTGAGGGCGAATTCCTGTGGGGACCCGGAGAGATTACACCTGCCATGGTTTCCATGGAAGGACTTACCGTGATGCCCAAGGTAGAGCGCTTGGAGATGCCAATCATCAGTGTGGGCAACAGCGATGCGATAAATGCCGGATTTGCCAAGTGTGAGCGCAAACTGGTAAAGGAGTCTGCAGATTATGTGGCAGATTTCGACGCCTTTGTAAAGAAGTATCGTATGTGGTGCGGTATGATTTCGGAAGAAGCGGATTTGGAAGCAATCCAAATGGTGGAAGAGGCCGGAAGCTGTATGGTGAAGGTGTCGCCGGACAATGCGGCCTTTAAGGACTGCGAAGAGCATGAGGTAGGATATTTCGCTTATTATAATCGGGATGCCTTCCAAAACGGCCCCATCCCGTTAGTCATCGGATTCCACGGAATGGGAGATTCCTCCATGTTTCTGACCTATGTATCCGGTTGGTATCAGGTGGCTCACAAGCATGGATTTTTGTTCGTGGCTGTGGAGAATCATATGAATGTACCTGCGGATGAGGTAATGCAGGTATTGGATGTGGTGAAACAAAGATACAATGTGGACGAGCATCGAATTTATGCAGCAGGTTTTTCCATGGGCTGTGGCAAGACCTGGGATTTATTCGAGCGTTATCCTTCTGCCTTTGCCGGAGTGGCACCCGGTTGTGCCCTGTTCCCGGTATACTCTCATCCTTTCGGAGCAGAGAGACATTTGGATACTCTGAATAAAGACACGCCGCTTCCGATTTTCTATTCCGGCGGAGAAAATTCCCATGTCAGCGAGCTTCCCTTCCAGAGTGATTGGGCGGTGGAGAGACTGCGCTATGCCATGGAGGTAAATCGTTGCAAGAAGCATTTTGATTACACCTTCGAAGACCAGAGCAACTGGGAGGACCGTTTCCTGGCAGTAAAGGGAGACCGCGTGGAGCGTCTCTACGACCCGGGTCGTGACGCTTATATGAACGTACATTACTTCGACAGCGAGGACGGCGTCTGCAGAACCGTATTTGTAGCGGTAGAGGGTCAGATGCACGAATACAGACCGTTTACGGCAGAACTTGGATGGCAGTTTATTTCTCAGTTCACAAGGTAAGGGTTGGTGTGCCGACAGAATATACGATTGATGATTCCGCATTGCAGCGAAAAACAATATATTTTCTTAATTCGATGCTCTTTTGGGGTAAACGGAAATTGTTTTTCATCGAAAATCAAATAAAATGCCTAATTCGATGCTCTTTTTCCTAATCGCAATGAAAAATAGGCATCGATATGCTCGAAAAAAAGGGCGGCCGATGCAATTCATTTTATCTTGGTCAAAGGATTACATCGAATAAAGCGAAAAAGGGATTTTTCGATGCAATTGATTCGCCGAAGCAGAGTAAAGGGTGCAAAGAGAGAAGGATTTCGTATAAAGCACAGAGCAAATAGCATCGAATAGAAAGAATCAAGTGTTTTTCGATGCAACAGTAAAGAATCATCGCGTTGGGGTTTAGCAGATACCACAAATAATGGGCAGAGATCCCACAAAATTGTTTGAAAAATAAGGGAAATATGTTATAATAAGTCTGACTTTTTCTGTAAGGAAGGGGTCAGACTTTTTACGTGGGTCAGGAGGGTAACCGCATGAGCGAGTTGGAAAAAAGACACTTAAAACAAAATAATAAGATTGCAATGATTATTGGTACGATTATCCATGTTTGTTTGTTATTATCTATTTTCCTTTATCAGGAAGACCGCATGGTTTCTACCACACCGATTCTGGTGGCGGAAATAATTAGCATTATTGTTTTCGCGGTAGGAAATATCAAATTTAAGAATTCGGTATTGTGCCGCCATTTCACAATGGGAAGCCTGGGTGTTGGTTATATGGCCATTTTATTCGGATCATGGCACGCGCCTTATTTATGGGCTTTCGGCGTCCTGATGGGCGCAGCGGTAATGGTTTATAGTGATATTAAGCTTTGTCTGAGATGCTGTATCGGAGCTGTGTTGGCAAATGTGATATTTGTGATTTCTTTTTATGTAAGTGGCGCATCCGCACAGACCAGCAGCAGATTTATGATTCCCACAAACCTGATGTTTGTAATACTGTTTGCAATCGTTGATTTTCTGGTAATCAAATTAAATGAACGTCAGACACAGGAAACCATGTATGCGATTCATACAAAAGCCGCAGAACAGCAGACGGTAGCCAGACAGGTAAAAATGTCCTCTGAACAAATTGCGGAAAAACTGGAGCTGGCAGATGAGGCGATGAATCGTCTTTCCGAGAGGGTAGATGCTTCCTCCGAGGCTGTGGATCAGATTTCCGCTTCCGTAACCCAGACTGCAGATTCCATTCAGACCCAGACTGCAATGAACTCCAATATTATGAAATCCCTGGAGAATATTACCGGGGAATCCAAAGAAATGCAGGAGCTTTCCAATAATGTAAAGCAGAATGTAGGAGAAGGTCACGAGATTATCGAGAGTCTTCAGATGCAGGCCAAGGAAACCGCTGCAATCAATGAGCAGAGTGCAAGAATTACCGAGGAACTTGTTATCTCCGCTGAAACAGTACGTAATATCGTAGGTGCGATTTTGAATATTTCCAATCAGACCAATTTGCTTGCGCTGAATGCTTCCATCGAGGCAGCACGTGCAGGAGAGGCAGGTAAGGGCTTCGCGGTTGTGGCTGAAGAAATCCGTAAGCTTTCCGAGGATACCAAGACTTCCGCACAGGAAATTGTATCCACCATCGATGTGTTAATCGGCAATGTACACAATGCCTCCGACAATATGCAAAAGTCTGTAGATTCTTCCAATAAGCAGGGCGAGATGATTGAGAGAACCGGTGAAAAGTTCTCCGTTATTCTTACTTCCGTAAATGCTTTGGCCAAGAATGTGGAGCAGATTTCCGCCAATGTGCAGAAGTGTGCCGATGCAACCGCTACGGTTATGGATTCCGTAACCGATTTGTCCGCAACCTCCGAAGAGGTGGCAGCTTCTTCAGAAGCTTCATTGACACTTTCCAAGGAATGCGTACAGGATATGGATGAGACCAAGAGAATTTTGAATGAAATCTTGAAAATTTCCAGAAGCATGTAAGTTGAGTTAGAGGTTTTGGAGAGATATGTACGTTAAAGGCGAAGAAATCCGAACCGGCGGTATGAGGCGCCGGAGAAGACGGTTCCGTTTTAAATTTTTATTGTTTGGTATATTGGGATGCCTTCTGATTGCAGGCATTGTATGGTTTATTTTCCACAAGAGAGAAGAGAGCAGACCGCTGATGGTGCCCATTTCCATTACGGAAGAGGTAAGCGCCAAAGCCTATGCCTGGCTGAATCAGGTGGATGACACAGGGCTTTCCTATGAGGACGTGCGAAACATCATGGGAGAATTGCAGCTGATGGTGGTATTTACACCTACCCTTCAAAGGGGCCATTACATGCAAGAGCTTCAGAAAGGAACCTATGATTCCTGCGCACAGAGCGCCTGGGAGAGCTTTGAACTGGCTTACAGACAGGTGATGAAGAATCGCCTGAAGGCAGAAGGCTATCCTGGAGAGTGTACCGACGACCGGTTGGATGCACTGATGAAAGAGGCTTACGGGATGACCGTATCGGAATACCTGGCGACTTGTGAGATTTCGCTGATGCCGGATTGGGATCAGCTGTCCGCTCGCTATTCCGGGGAGGTGGACCGTGAAGACTAGAAAGAAGATTTGGATTTATCTGCTGGCGGTGGCGCTTTTGGTACAATGCAGTATTTTGCCTGTGGATGCCGCCTCCATGCAGTATCGTAAAAATGTAAATATAATTGTAAATGGCACCGATATGGGGGCTGTAGCGGCCTTAAACGACGATTACGAGGGCAACCTGTATATTTCCGTGCGGGGTTTGGCTTACGCGGTAAAAGGTACGGAAAAGGCCTTCGCGGTAACGGTGGCAGACAAGGAGTTGACGGTGCGCTTGGGAGAAAGCGTTTCCGGCAAACCTTCCGAATGGGACAACAAGGCATTGAATTCGTCCGTTCGATATGTACTGAAACGAAATCCTATTACGGTGGACGGCGCAGAGAAAAAATATTTTTCTTTTGCCTTTGACAATGCGGACGGAAACGGCGATATGTTCTTCACCCCCATGAATTTGGGAATGCTGCTGGATATGGATATTCAGGTGCAGGCCGGAGAACTTCGCATAGATACCACCAAGGGCTTTACGGTTACCGGGGAAGCACTGGAGGCTTCCGGCTTTTCTCAGGATGTAAATTCCCTGTTGGTGGGGGATGGAACCACCGGAGAAATCTATTATGCCACCGATGAGGAGGAAGCGGTACCGATTGCCAGTACGACCAAGCTGATGACCTATTTTGTGGCAATGGACGCCGTGAAAGCAGGGGAATGCAACTTAGATGATGTAGTGACGATTTCTACGGCAGTAGCAAAACTGTCCCACGGTTCTGACGGCGTGATTTCCATGAGCAGTGGCAGTAAGATTCCTATGTGGGAATTATTGCAGGGAATGTTACTTCCTTCCAGCAATGAGTGTGCTTTGGCGATAGCAGAGCATGTGGCCGGCAGTGAGCAGGAATTTGTAAAGCGCATGAATGAGAAGGCCATGGAGCTTGGTTTGGTAAAGGCACAGTTTTATAACTGTCATGGTTTGCCTACCTTTAAGAGCCAGCTTTTGGCCGGTAAACTGCAGAATCATATGACGGCCGGAGAAATGTTCGTGCTGGCTTCTGCACTGTTGGCGGAATATCCCCAGGTGGCAGAGATTACTTCTGCGAAAGAACTGAAATTGCCCAGCCTTGGAGTGGAAATCCAAAACTCCAATGCACTGGTTTACAATATGGACTCGGTAAAGGGACTGAAGACCGGTACCACCAATAAGGCCGGCGCCTGTCTGGTGACCTATATCCCCACCGAGAAGGACGGACAGACCCACAACCTGATCTGCGTGCTTTACGGTGCAGAGGGGGAGGCAGAGCGTATGACCATTTCGGAGGTGGCTGCCAGATATGCGGTTTCCGAGCTGGCGGTTCATGTAGCACCGGTGGAGGAACCGGAAGACAATACCCTTCCCAAGAACCCGGAAATTGTTATGCAGAAATTGATGCGAATTTCCCATACGGTATGGGAGTATTAGAAATTACAAAGGATAAATGCCCTCTGTCTTTCAGGGGGCATTTCTACATATAGGCGTAGACAAAGGAGATGCGATATGCGGCTGAAAGTAAATGACGTACACAAGTTTTACGGACAGGGAGAGTCCCGTATTGAGGTTTTAAAAGGAATTGACTGTGAGGTACAGGATGGAGAAATCTGTGTGCTTTTGGGACCGTCGGGGTCCGGTAAGTCTACCTTGTTAAATATTATCGGTGGCCTGGAGAGCGCGGATTCCGGCTGTATCGATATCGGTGAATTCTGTACCGACAATATGTCCGAAAAGGAGCTGGCAAACTATCGCCGGAACAATCTGGGCTTCGTATTTCAGTTTTACAATCTGATTCCCAATCTGACCATCAAAGAGAATATCGAGGTATGCGCATATTTGACCAAGGAGCCCTTGGAAATCAATGAGCTGCTTGCAACGTTGGGGCTTAGTGAACACAAGGACAAATTCCCAAATCAGTTATCCGGTGGTCAGCAGCAGCGCTGTGCAATCGGACGCGCACTGATTAAGAATCCGCCGCTTTTATTGTTTGATGAACCAACCGGAGCACTGGACTACAAGACCTCCAAGGAAATTCTGGGTCTGATTGAAAAGATTAATCAGAAATACCACAATACCATGATTATCGTTACCCATAACCAGATGATTGCCCAAATGGCAGACCGTGTGCTGAAGCTTCGGGATGGCGTGATTGTATCCAATATGGTCAATACAAATAAGACACCTGCCTGTGATTTGGAATGGTAGGAGGCAGCTTATGAAAAACACGTTACAAAAGCGCATTCCTCGCGATTTTAAAAAGAATTTCACCAAGTATTTCGGAATGATTGTTATTCTGGTGTGTACGATTTGCATGGGATCTGCCTTTCAGACCACGTTGAACGGGGCCGTGAACTACCTGGCAGATATCAAGGAGAATAATTTTCAGGAGGATGGTTTCTTTGAGGTAAGCAACCTGCTTTCGGATGAAGTGAAGGAACACTTTCAAGCCGAGGGCATCTGGGTGGAGGAAAACTTTTATGCTACCGAAAATGAATTTGAGGATTCTACCAAAATACTTCTGTTCCAAAATCGTACAAAAATGGATACGGTTTCCCTGTTTGAAGGACAGTTGCCGAAAACAGAAGAGGAGATTTTGCTGGACCATGTATTTGCCCGAAATCGAAATCTGAAAGTGGGAGAGGACATAAAGCTTTTGGGAAAGACCTACCGAATCTGCGGTACGGCTTCCTTCCCGGATTATTCTTCCCTGTTTATGAACAATACAGACCTGATGATGAATACCAGCCATTTTTGTGTATCCATGCTTTCCAAGGAAGGCTTCGAGAAGCTTTCCCGGGAAGGGTTGACCTATCGTTACAGTTATCGCTTTGAAAAACGCGACATGAGGCAGTCCGACAAGGTGACAAAGGCGGAAGAAATCCAGAAATACCTACTGACAAGCGGATATGGGATTCAGGCGTTTCTGCGGGCGGACCAGAATCAAAGTATTTCCTTCCTGGAAATGGATATTGGAACAGACGGCCCTTTTATGACGGTGTTTGTGTATTTGCTGGTAGGCATCATTGCCTTTATTTTCGCCATATTAACCAGCAATGCCATTGAAAGCGAATCGGTAATCATTGGTACCCTCTTAGCCTCCGGTTTCCGAAAGGGAGAGATTATCTGGCATTATTTACAGCCCACCCTTCTGGTGGCAATTATCGGTTCTGTGATTGGAAATATATTGGGCTACACGGTAATGATTCAGCCTTTTATGGGGTTGTATTACAGCACCTACAGTATTGGTCCCCTGGAGATTCGGTTTGATCCTGCCAGCTTTTTGGTGACCACCGTGCTTCCGGTGGTAATTATGTTCGGTATCAATTTCCTGATGCTTCGAAGCAAACTAAAGCTGTCTCCGTTAAAGTTTCTTCGTAAAGACTTGAAAAGGGGCAAACAAAAGAAACCGGTGAAGCTTCCGAACTGGAGTTTTTTGACCCGTTTTCGACTGCGTGTGATGATTCAAAACAGAGGCTGCTATCTGATGCTTTTTTGCGGCGTATTTTTGTCCAGCTTTTTACTGATGTTCGGTATCGGTATGGAGCCCTTGATGGATCATTACAGCGAATCCATAAACGAATCCTTGCCCTATGAATACCAATACCTTTTGAAGGCTCCGGTAGATACCGCCCAAGGAGAAAAGGTTCTGGTATATGAGATGACAACCTGGTTTTCCCTGGGACAAAAGGATATCGGTATTACCTGTTTCGGTATAGAACCGGGTGGGGAGTTTTTTGGAGAAGCTTACGTGGAAAAGGATATTGCGATTTCTTCCGCTTTGGCCAAAAAGATGAATCTTAAAGAGGGAGATACCCTTTCTTTGGAGGATTCGAACAAAGAAGAGGAGCATTCCTTCACGATTGGAAAAATCTATGATTATAATGCCGGCATGAGCATTTTCCTGGACAAGGAAAAATTGGCGGCTTTGCTGGATGTGGACAAAGAGTCGTATAACTGTATTCTGGCGGGCGAGAAGCTGGACATTGATGAGCGCTTTTTGGTGAAGCGGATTTCCAGAACCGATATTTTGGGTGCTACCCGGCAGATGCTGGAATCCTTTGATACGGGCATTCTGTTTTTCAATGTTTTCTCTGTGGTGGTTTATATGGTCATGATGTTTATCCTCACGAAGGTGGTAATCGACAAGAATGCGTTGTCCATTTCCTACATGAAGGTATTTGGCTATGAACCGGGAGAAATTCGGAAGCTGTTTCTTACCGCATCCACGATTGTGGTTTTGGTATCGTTGGTGATTTGCATTCCTTTGGAAATCTGGCTGTTTCAGATGACCTTGGTATTTCTCTCCAGTATGATTGAGGGGTATATGGAATTTTACCTGCCCCTAAGGGTATATTTTGAAATCGTTATCATCGGTGTGGTATCGTATTTTGCAATCAATGCAATACATATGCGTGGTGTGAAAAAGATTCCCATGACCGATGCATTAAAGAACCGGGAATAGCCGGGAAAGGATATAGAGACATGATTCAGGCAGTTGTTGTGCAGGGCAAAAAAGTGGATACGGGACGTGCAGAGAGAATCGCCAACCGGTTTGGAGTGGCGGTAACCACCCAGGTTCCCTCGGAAAAGGATGCGAAATACTTCCTGATGGATAAGACAGGCATTTCCTTTGTAGCCGGAAAGCAGGTATTAAAGGGGGACTTTGCCAATTTGCTGCCTCGCGTGACCGGTGGCCATTTGCAACACGAAATTCTCCTAAAGGCGGCCAAGCCGGATAATAACGAGGAGAGAGTGCTTCGGGCGGTAGATGCCACTGCGGGACTGGGAGAGGACTCCTTCCTATTGGCGGCCATGGGCTACGAGGTGGAAATGTTTGAACATAACCCCATTACAGCGGTAGTTCTGCAGGATGCCCTGATTCGGGCCCGAAATACGCCGGAGCTAAAAGAGATAGCCGGACACATGACTTTTACGCCCGGGGAAAGCAAGGAGCTTTTAAAGACCTTATCCTATGAGCCGGACCTGATTTATCTGGATCCCATGTATCCGGAAAAGAAAAAGAGCGCAGAGTCCAAGATGAAGATGCAGGTATTACACCAAATCGAGGAGCCCTGCAAGGATGAATACGATCTGATGGAGGCGGCGGTGGCGTCCCGCCCTGCCCGCATTCTGGTGAAGCGGCCTCCGGAAGCATCGTTTTTGGCAGAAATGACTCCTTCCTTCTCCGTGACGAGGAAGGCGGTTCGTTATGACTGCATTGTTCTTCGGTCCTAAGCCTATTGAAAAAACACCCGTTTTTGCTATAATGAAACTGTATTTACCAATTATTGTTTTGATAAAAGTAAGGAGTATTGGCTATGGATACAAGAGCCTTGATTTCAATAGGAGTAGAGTTTTGGGGAGGCATTATTTGCCTGATGGCAGGTCTTCTGATTACTCTTCAGAAAAGAAAAAATGTGATAGATAGAGACATCCGAAGACTACTGCTTTTGAGTGCTTTTTTGCTTTTTAACGATTCCCTTGCCTATGGCTTTCGGGGAGGGGTAACACCACTGGTTTATTACGGGGTACGCATCAGTAATGCTTTGGTGTTTGCTACCAATTATTTGTTGATCATTGCTTTCGTAAAGTATTTGTATGACCTGCTGCAAACCGGGAAAAAAACGGAAAAGCTTCTGTGTAACAGTTGCTGTCTGCTTTCAATCCTGACAACGATTATTCTGGTGATTTCTCAGTCCACCGGTTGGTTGTATTATTTTGATGAGCAAAACCTGTATCACAGAGGCTCGTTGTTTTTAATCTCCCAGGTGGTCCCGTTTATTGCCCTCGTTATTTTGCTCTATCTGCTTATCACAAATCGAGACAACCTAAAGAAAAAAACTTTTTTTGCGGCATGCTCCTATGTGGTTTTTCCGGTTGTCGGAACCTTGATCCAGGTGCTCTTTTACGGATTTCCATGGCAAAATCTGGCCACCGTTTGCGCGATCCTGTTTATAAACCAGATGCGTAGCATGGAACTTCAAAATGAATTGGAGTTTAGCCAAAAGCAGGTGGAGGAGAGTGATGAGATCCTGGCCTGCGCGGGCTATGGTATTTGGACCATTACCTTTCATGGGGAAGACAGAACCCGTATGAAGGGCAATGAAAAACTGCTGGAGGTTTTGGGTATTGAAGATAAGAATATAAGCCCGGAAGATTTGTATGATTACTGGACCTCCCGTCTGGAGCCGGGGGCTTTGGAGAACCTGGGCGTGAGTGTGGGACAAATGCTGGAGGGAAAGACACCGGAGGATACCTATGCATGGAATCACCCCACCAAGGGAACGATTTATATCAGAAGCGGAGGCGCTGCCTTTCCAACGATGGATAACAGACTGATTCTTCGAGGCTTTTTGGGCGAAATCACGGAGATAGTTTTGCAGGAGAAAAAATACAAAGAGGATTTGGAAAATGCGGTATTGGAGGCGCAGATGGCCAATGCGGCCAAGTCCAGTTTCCTGGCTCGTATGTCCCATGATATTCGTACTCCTTTAAACGGTATTATCGGTGTGATCGAGATGAATGAAAGACATGCCGATGACCTGAAGCTTTTACAGGAAAACCGTACCAAGGCCAAGATAGCGGCCAACCATTTGCTGAGCCTGATCAATGATGTGCTGGATATGAGTAAGCTGGAAGACGGTACGGTGGAGCTGGCACACGAGGCCTTTGATTTGCGAAAGCAGCATGGTGAGATCCTGACAGTTATGGAGCTTCGCGCCATGGAAAAGAATGTGGAAATTGAAAATTGCTCGGAATTAAATCAGGTGGATTACCCGTATGTATTCGGAAGTCCTTTGCATGTTCGCCAGATTTTTGTAAATATTATCGGAAATGCAATTAAGTACAATAAACCGGGTGGAAAGGTAAGCTGCTGGTGCCGGGAAGAGTTGATTGACGAAACCCATGTGCTTCAAAAAGTGTTTGTAAAGGATACCGGAATTGGAATGAGTCGGGAGTATTTGGAGCACCTGTTTGAGCCTTTTTCCCAGGAGCATTCCGATGCCCGCAGTATTTACGAGGGAACCGGTCTTGGTATGGCGATTGTGAAAGCCCTTGTGGAGAAAATGGGAGGAACCATTGAAGTGGAGTCCACTCTGGGAGAAGGTAGTTTCTTTACGGTGTCCATTCCTTTTGAAATCGCAGAGGAAAAGGATGTGGTGAAGGAAGAAGTGGTGGAACCGGAAGAAGATTTGGTGAAGGGCACCAAGATTCTGTTGGCGGAAGACAATTTGCTGAATTTGGAAATTGCCACTGCGATTCTGGAGGATTCCGGAGCGATTGTGACCTCGGCAGAGAATGGAGAGGAAGCATTGGCTGCCTTTTCGGAGCATCCGGAAGGCACCTTTGATATTATTTTAATGGACGTTATGATGCCGAAGATGAACGGATTGGATGCCACCAGGGCAATTCGCGGTTTGGATCGCCCGGATGCCAAGACCATTCCGATTTTCGCTATGACGGCAAATGCTTTTGCGGAGGATGTACAAAGCTGCATGGAGGCAGGTATGAATGAACATATCGCCAAGCCATTGGATGTAGGGGTATTGATGTCTACCATCACCCGATATCGAAAAAAGAAGGGTTAAAAGAGCGAGGGGACAGTTATGAAGACAGAAAAGCTGGTATCGGAATTTGACGGATTGGTATTAGAGTTGGCTGTGTGTGAGCCGGAAGGTACACCAAAGGCGATTGTGCAGTTCTCTCATGGTATGGCAGAACACAAGGAACGCTATTTCCCTTTTATGGAATACCTGGCACAAAATGGGTACGTGTGTGTTATCAACGATCATCGCGGTCATGGAGCCAGTGTGGTGGATCGACATGGACTGGGTTATTTTTATACGGAAAACACCGACGGGATTGTGGGAGACTTACACCAGGTAACTATGTGGGCAAAGAAGGAATACCCGGAATTGCCGGTGTATCTGTTTAGCCACAGTATGGGAACGCTGGTGGCCAGATGCTATATGAAAAACTATGACGGAGAGATCCAAAAACTGGTGCTTTGCGGTCCGCCTACCAGAAACGGGGCAGCCGGATTTGGCCTGGTTGTCACTAGAATCACCAGACTTTTCTATCACCGAAATTCTCCCAATAAGATACTGAATGCCATTGCCTTCAGCGGATTTAATAAAGGCAATCAGGTGGCAAACGGCTGGCTTTCTTATAACCCGGCCAATGTGGAGGCTTACAATGCAGATCCTTTGTGTGGATTTGTTTTTACCTGCAATGGTTTCGTGAATCTGTTGCGCCTGCAAAAAGGGGCTTACACAAAGAAGGGCTGGGGAGTAAAGAATCCAAAGCTGCCCATATTGATGATTGCGGGCAAGGATGACCCGGTTATTCAATCGGAGAAGCTGTTTGAGGACCTGGATAGCTTTTTGGCCGGAAAAGGTTACGAGAACCGCGGGAAAAAACTTTATGAGGGCATGCGCCATGAGATTTTGAATGAGGAAAAAAATCAGGTGGTTTATGAGGATGTGTTGCATTTCTTTGAAAAATGAAAACCCTTACAGAAAATGGGCGGGAAATGTTGAGAAAGAGGAAAAAATGCTTTTACGGAGGCGTTTTTTCCTCTTTTTTTGTATATTTTATCTAATTGTCTTTCCTTATTTTTGACAAATGTAAGCCTTTACATTTTTGCGCGGGTTTGATATGATACCCATAAGAGATGAGTTTTTCCAATCAAAGGAGGGTACTTTTCATGGAACTTAGAACCGCAGCATCTCCCAGAGATGTGAAATACTATGATACAGACAGGTTGAGAGAGGAATTCCTGATTCAGAAGGTTTTCAGACCGGGCGAGATTTATTTGGTTTACAGCCATATCGATCGTATTATTGCCGGATCTGCCACCCCTACTACCGAAAAACTGGTACTGACTGCAGGAGATGAGCTTCGGGCAGAGTACTTCCTTCAGAGACGTGAGCTTGGCGTTATCAATATCGGTGGCGCAGGCAGCATCACCATTGACGGCAAGACCACGAAGGTTGCTCATCGCGAGGGTATGTACATCGGTATGGGCAATCGCGATATCAGTTTTGAGAGCGAGGATCCCGAGAATCCCGCGAAGTTTTATTTGAACAGTGCGCCTGCACATGCCACCTATCCTACCGTTTTGATCAAGCCTACCGGTACTCCGGAGCCCGGCGTTGTCATTGTGAAGGACGAGAACAAAAAGGAACTGGGCAGTGCGGAGGAAGCAAATCATCGCGTAATCTGCAAATACATTCTTCCCGGACAGGTAGAGAGTTGTCAGCTGGAAATGGGTATGACACATCTGGAGCCCGGCAGTGTATGGAATTCCATGCCTTGTCATACACATGACCGTCGTATGGAAGTTTATATGTATTTCGAACTTCCCGAGGATGCTTTTGTAATGCATTACATGGGCGAGCCTCAGGAGACCAGACATATTGTAATGCACAACGAAGAAGCAGTGATTTCTCCCAGCTGGTCCATCCACTGTGGATGCGGTTCCAGAAACTACACCTTCATTTGGGGTATGGTTGGCGAGAATCAGGACTTTGATGATATGGACAATATCCGCAATCAGGATATTCGATAATTTACCCATCGAAACGCAACGAGATATTTCCCTACAGGGATCGAAAATAAACAGAAAAAAGGAGAACGAATATGTCAGAATTTACTAATTTTTCCCTTGCCGGTAAGGTAGCACTTGTAACCGGAGCTTCTTACGGTATCGGATTTGCAATTGCTTCCGCATATGCAGAAAACGGAGCTACCATTTGTTTTAACGATATTAACCAGGAACTTGTGGATAAAGGTATCAAGGCTTATGAAGAAATCGGAATCAAGGCTCACGGTTATGTCTGTGACGTTACCGACGAAGATGCTGTCAATGCAATGGTGGCAAAGATCGAGGCTGAGGTTGGCGTCATCGATATTCTGGTAAACAATGCAGGCATCATTAAGAGAATTCCTATGACCGAGATGACCGCAGCACAGTTCCGTCAGGTAATTGATGTAGACTTAAATGCTCCTTTCATTGTATCCAAGGCAGTTATTCCTTCCATGATCAAGAAGGGCCACGGAAAGATTATCAACATTTGTTCCATGATGTCTGAGCTTGGTCGTGAGACCGTATCCGCTTATGCTTCCGCAAAGGGTGGATTGAAGATGCTTACCAGAAATATTTGTTCCGAGTACGGCCAGTACAATATTCAGTGTAACGGCCTTGGACCCGGTTATATCGAAACTCCCCAGACGGCTCCTCTTCGTGAGAGACAGGCTGACGGCAGCAGACATCCTTTCGATCAGTTCATCTGTGCAAAGACTCCCGCAAACAGATGGTTAAAGCCGGAAGAACTTACCGGTCCTGCAGTATTCCTTGCATCTGATGCTTCCAATGCTGTAAACGGACATATTCTTTATGTAGATGGCGGTATTCTTGCTTACATTGGCAAGCAGCCCCAGTAAAGCTTTCGAAAAAGAGGACGAATCATGAAAATTGCGTTAATCAATGAGAACAGCCAGGCGGCGAAAAATGAGTTGATTGTGACTGCTTTAAAGAAAGTAGCAGAGCCTCTTGGACACGAAGTATTTAACTATGGTATGTACGGCGCAGAGGATCCTAATTCCCTGACTTATGTTCAGAATGGTATCCTTGCGGCAGTTCTTTTAAATTCCGGTGCGGCAGATTTTGTCATTACCGGTTGTGGTACCGGTGAGGGCGCTATGCTGGCATGCAACTCCTTCCCCAAGGTCCTTTGCGGACATGTACAGTCTCCCCTGGATGCATATCTTTTTACTCAGGTAAACGACGGTAACTGTGTGGCACTTCCTTTCGCAGAGAATTTCGGCTGGGGCGGCGAGTTAAAGCTGGAGTACATTTTTGAGAAGCTGTTTTGTGCACCCGGCGGTGGCGGATATCCTCCGGAGAGAGTGGTACCCGAGCAGCGCAACAAGAAGATTCTGGACAGTGTAAAAGAGATAACCCACACCGATATGGTGACGATTTTAAAGAACTTAGACAGAGGATTGGTAAAGGGCGCCTTGTCCGGAAGCAAATTCAGTGAGTACTTCTTCGCCAACTGCAAGGATGAAAAGATTGCCGAAGCAGTCAAGGAAGTACTGGCTTAAATAGTGAAGAGTTAGGAGAGAATAAAATGAATCAGGTATTGGAAAGTCTTTCAAAGATTGGTATTGTTCCCGTAGTGGTTATTAACGATGCAAAGGATGCAAAGCCTCTTGCAGAGGCACTGGTAAAGGGTGGTCTTCCTTGTGCAGAGGTTACCTTCCGTACAGATGCGGCAGAAGAGTCTATCAAGATTATCAGTGAGAATTTCCCTGACATGCTGGTAGGTGCAGGTACTGTGCTTACTACCGAGCAGGTAGACCGTGCAGTGGCAGCAGGAGCAAAGTTTATCGTAGCTCCCGGATTAAATCCTGTAGTGGTTGATTATTGTGTAAAGAAGGGTATCCCGGTTGCTCCCGGTACCGCTACTCCTTCCGAAATGGAGCAGGCTATGAGCTTTGGCTTGGATGTAGTAAAATTCTTCCCTGCAGAGAACAACGGTGGCCTTTCCATGATTAAGGCCGTTGCAGCTCCTTATGTAGGATTGAAGTTTATGCCTACCGGTGGCATCAATGCAGAGAATGTACGCGATTACCTGAAGTATGACCGTATCCTTTGCTGTGGTGGCAGCTGGATGGTTAAGGGCGACTTGATTAAGGCAGGCGATTTTGCAAAGATTGAAGAGCTCACCAGAGAAGCAGCAGCAATCGTAAAAGAAATCCGTGGTTAATTGTTCCTTTTTATTTTTTGATACTATTTGCGAGATCAGAGAATCGCATTTCGTATAAATTGTCAAACTTCCTCATTTAAAAAAGTCCCGGTTTTCGGTATTTGTACAGGCACAAATCCGAGAATCGGGATTTTTTTGTCTTGAAAGTAGCACGGCTTGGCGGGAATGTTTCACCGGCGAAATTGAATTTTATCTTATTCGGTTGGCTGCCAATTCAGAATATATTCCACCAAATCTTTAAAATCCGCTGTTTTCGGGTCGCTGAACAGAACTCCGAAGCAGCATTCCTCGTAATTTGTATTTACAAGGAAAGGGCAGTTCTCCCGGGTCAGCCGAATGCCACAGGGATAATCGGCGTCGGTCTGATCGTCATACCCAAGAATGATATCGTCCCCAAAACGTTCCAGCAAGTCCTGGGAGAGATACTCTGACAAGTAGCGAAAATAGGTTTCGTTGGCACAGCCCTGAAATACCTGCTCATCTGCGAAGAATAAGGTGTATTCTCTGGAGGAGAGAGTGGCGCTGAAGGCTTCTTTGGCTTCTACGGAGATTAAATTGGTCAGATCGAAGTTATGAGACGCATTGACCTTAATACTGTCCGTTTTGGAATAGTGATGATCTTCTTTATAATCCTCCAGGGCGGCATGGAAATCATCCGCATAAGCATCGTGGTGATTGACTAACAGAATGCTTATATTCGGAGACCGGTTTGAAAAAATCAGTACGAAGAAAACGATTAAAAATGCGGCCATGGCGGAAATGCCAAGAATTTTCGGTAAATAGTAGGTGGAGAAGTACCGTATCTTTTGACCGGGGGTCATTCCCCGGGTGGGATGCAGGACCTTTTCGTGGCCTGTTGATAAATCCGTTACCGGAGTGAAATCACTTTCCTCTGTTTCTTTTTTATTGTCTTGTTCGATTTCGATTCGCATAAAAAACCTCTTGAATGAAAGAATTGTTCATAAGGGAATATTCTTATTATATCTTTTTTGGAGGAGAAGCGATAGGGGGGAAAAGATGAAAAAACCATAAAATGGGAAAGAAAGGCATGTAAGACAATGAAAATGCTTACAACAGCAAAAATGATTTAGTAATAATTCACAAAAACTTATGAATCTCATTATAAATTTAATACAAAATTACTTTTCTTTTCATTTCGGTGTTTACAAAAATGGGTAGTAATGATAGTATGTAATTACAATATGAAAGCGGTTACATTACCAGCTTACAAGGAGGATATATAATGAAAAAGAAGATTGTTTCTGCACTTATCGCTTCTGCAATGATTCTTTCACTTGCAGCATGTGGTGATAAGACCGGCACCGGCGAAACCGGATCTAGCAACAACAACAACGTAAACAACCAGGGTGGCAGCAGCACAACCCAGCAGGAAGCAAAAC
>DCGY01000045.1:0-8151 GCA_002314715.1 Lachnospiraceae bacterium UBA1766
CTCTTCCGGCTGCAAATACCGGGAAAACCGATTCTCCACCAAAGGGGATCCGGTAATCCAGCCTCCCAGGAATAACAGATTGTCGGCAGGCTCCTCGTATTGATAATCGCCGAAGCGGGCAATGGAAAATACATCACACAAGTATAGGTTCTCCGAGTGGTCAAAGCAATATTCCTTCAGCACTTCCCAATCTTCCTGCAGAGCCCCTTGTGCCTCTACCCTGGCCTTTGTGGAAGGAATGGTAAATCCCACCGCCAATCCCAGGAAAACAATTGCGGAACCCGCCATCATCCAGGAGACAAATTTCTCGGGAATCTTCTCCCAAAGAAGATAGGCCATTCCCCATAACAGGAAGGCCTCTATGGTCAAAATCGACAATTCTACCCGCTCCGGGAACCGTCCCGCAGCCAGGAAATACATACAAATCAAACTTCTGCCTACACCCAGACAGCCAAGAGGCAGTATCCCCCAATATTTCTTGGCCATGATGCACAGCACAAACACCAGGAAATACAGAAAATATACCACCAGTGCCATAGGGGGCACATAGTATCTGGCCCGTAACCAATAGTCATGAAGGGCCTGCTTTATGGTCTCCGAAAGGGACCTTTCGACCTGCAACAATCGGACTCCCGCAAGGGCCTTCTCCATGGTTTCCACGTCCATGTTCCGGTCCAGAATCAAATCATAGTGACGAAGCAAATCATACTGCTCTGTGGTCAGTCCCCAGGACTTCACCGTCTCCTCCGGATAGGTCACAGAGACAATATTGGTAAAATCATACAACTCGGTCCGCACATCATTGTAATGCAAATATTCGGACCAGGCCGGGTCCCGATACATAAATTTATCCAGGCCAAGAACCGCTACCAGAACAATTGCCAGCACCCCAAAGGTAATGGCTCCGTTCTTCACGATTCGCTTTCGTGCATCTTTTTGGTCCATCAAAAATACCGAAAGCATTGCCACGCCCAAAAAGGGAAGGCTTAACAGGAAAATCTGGCTACGGATACATAAGCAAAGGGCAAGGCAAAGCACGGAACGAATCTTGGAATCCCGTATCCACCAGCAAATGCCGGCACCGGCCATGACTGCCGCGATGATAGTGTAGTGCGTATAAACTACCAACTCTCCCAACACCAAAAAGGCCAACAGGCCCGCAAGGATACAGGAAAGAATTCCCTTCTTCCGATTGGTCATGAGGCAAAAGACCCCAAGACAAATACATATCACAAAAAACGTAGCAAGGTGTACATCACTGCCGGGCCATTTATACAGCCACGACAAAAGAGCAGTCAACGGATAGCGCATATAGACAGCATGACCATTTGGCACACCGTCTATGGCTCCCCGCAGAATGCTTTCCAGCATCACGTCATCATTTAGATAAAATACCGGTTTTACCATACTTCCCCATTCGGCAGTTTACGCCTGATATCCCTTACTCTTAATCAAATCAATTACAGAAGCCACATGCTTCTTGCAGGTATCCAAATCCCCTGCTTCCACCATGACACGAATCAAAGGCTCGGTACCGCTTTCACGCACCAAAATACGTCCGTCATCGCCCAAAATCTTGGCTACTTCCGCAACCTTTGCCTGTACGTCGGGATCGTTTTGAACGGTGCTCTTGTCGGTGACGCGAATGTTTTCCAACACCTGAGGGAATACCTTAAAGGGTGCGCGAAGTTCGCTCATGGGTTTCTTCTTCTCCAGCATAACCTCCATCATTTTGATTGCGGTTAAGATGCCGTCACCGGTGGTTGCATATTTCTTGAAAATAATATGGCCGGACTGCTCACCGCCGATACGGTAGCCGTTTGTCACCATATTCTCGTATACATATTTATCGCCTACCGCGGTCTTCTCGTACTCAATGCCTGCTGCATCGAAGGCCTTGTAAAGACCGAAGTTGGACATTACTGTGGTAACCACCTTCGTATCGCCCAAAGAGCCCTTCGCCTTCATGTATTTGGCGCAGACATACATAATCTCGTCGCCGTTCACCACATCGCCGTTTTCGTCCACGGCAAGGCATCTGTCAGCGTCGCCGTCAAAGGCAAAGCCNNAGACGGCGATGCCATTCTTTACGTAAAGAATGGCATCGCCGTCTACCAGCTCACCCTTCTCGTCCACACAAAGGCAACGGTCTGCATCGCCGTCAAAAGCGAAGCCGATATCCAATCCGTTTTCTACCACGAATTTCTGCAGGCCCTCGATATGGGTGGAGCCGCAGTTGGTATTGATATTCAGTCCATCGGGTGCATTGTTGATTACATAAGTCTTAGCACCCAGCGCATCGAAAACATTCTTTGCAATCATCCAGGAGCTTCCGTTGGCACAGTCCAAACCGACTTTCTTATCTCTGTAAGAGCGGGTAGCCAGGCTGATCAGATAACCTACATAACGGTTACGTCCTGCGGCATAATCTACGGTACAGCCGATGTTCTCGCGCTCTGCATAAGGAACCTCTCCCGTAACGCCGTCTAAGTAAGCCTCAATTTTGAGGATGGTCTCCTCATCCATTTTCTCGCCGTTGGCATTGATGAGCTTGATACCGTTATCGTAATAAGGGTTATGGCTGGCAGAAATCATAATACCGCCGTCAAAATCCTCGGTTCTGGTTACATAGGAAACGCTGGGGGTTGTGGTTACATGCAACAGATATGCATCCGCACCGGAAGCGGTAAGACCTGCTACCAGAGAATACTCAAACATATAAGAGGAGCGGCGGGTGTCCTTGCCGATGACTACCTTGGGCTTGGAGCCGTCCTCGTGACGGTAGTACCAGCCTAAGAAGCGGCCGATTTTGTATGCGTGCTCTGCAGTTAAATTTTTGTTGGCTTCTCCGCGGAAGCCGTCTGTTCCGAAATATTTACCCATGGGATGGATTCCTTTCTTGGTTTGGATAGTTTATTATATGTGTCCGTCTGTCCTCAAGGTGTATTCTCTGCAGGGACGTTCGCACTCCCGCTGTCGAACCTAGCGGCACTAAGGCCCCAAAATACGTGGCCTAAGGGCCGAGGTCGACAGAGGGCCCTGCATGAGAACCACACCTCTCGTCCGGACTGCCTTATTCAATAAAATTTCTGCCCGTTTCCGGGAAGTTTGCATCGGGATGCTTGTTTTTGGGCGAAATCGATGCACTTCTCTTCCCAGGAAGGTGATTCCCGGCATCGGGATTGATAATTTCATGATTTTTCGATGCTTTTTGTTTCCCAGAAACCGGTACTTTGCATCGAAATGGTCTGTTTCATGAATTTCCGATGCACACGGCTTCCCGGAAAGGTCGTATTGGGCATCGGGATGCTTGTTTTCCTGCAATTCCGATGCTTATTGGCTTATTTAGGCTCTGTAGTACTCCACGACTTTCTGTACAGCGCGGATGACGTCCTCCACGTCGGCATCGGTCATGGCGGGGAAGAGCGGAATACTCATGATTTCGTTGTAGAGTTTCTCGGCCTGCGGGCAAAGGCCTTTCTCGTAGCCCAGGCTCTCGTAGTAGGAGTGCCAATATACAGGCAGGTAATGTACCTGGCAGTAGATGTTCTCCGCGGTGAGGGCATCGAAGAATTGTCTGCGGTCGCAGGTAAGCTTCTCCAAATTCAGGCGAAGAATGTATAAGTGTCTGGTGGTGTCGGACTCGGGAATCTCTCGCTGTACAAAGATTTCCGGCATCTGAGAGAAGGCCCGGTTGTACATCTTTACGATTTCCTTGCGGCGCTTGGAGAAGCGGTCCAGCTTCTTTAACTGGCTGCTTAACAGTGCGGCCTGGAAATCGGTCATTCGATAATTGAAGCCCAGCTCCACCTGCTCATTGTACCAGCGGGCATCGGTAGGGTGCTTCATCTCGCTTGGATTGCGGGTGATGCCGTGACTACGAAGACGCAGAAGCTTGTGATAAAGCTGCTGGTCATTGGTGGTAACGGCGCCGCCCTCTCCGGAGGTAACGGTCTTCACAGGATGGAAGCTAAAGCAGGTCATATCTGCAATACTGCCAACGCCCTGTCCCTTGTATTTGGTGCCCATGGCATGGGCTGCATCCTCAATCAAAATTAAATTGTGCTTCCGGGCAATTGCCTTTAGGGCATCCAGCTCGGTAGCCTGGCCGGTAAAGTCCACGGCTACGATTCCCTTGGTGGCGGGGGTAATGAGCCGCTCCACTTCCTCGGGATTCAGGTTATAGGTGTCGGGGCGAATGTCGGCAAATACCGGCTTCGCGCCGCAATATAAAACGCAGTTGGAGGAAGCTGCAAAGGTAATGGAGCTGACAATCACTTCATCTCCCGGGCCAAAGCCTGCTGCCATGGCCGCAATATGAAGAGCAGCTGTACCATTGCTGACTGCAACCGCATATTTGGCTCCGGTGGCCTTGCAAATCTGTGCTTCCAGCTCTGTAACGGCCGGCCCACAGGTGAGATAGTCACTGCGAAGGGTTGCTACCACTGCATCAATATCATCCTGCTCAATGCACTGACGACCATAGGAGATCGGTGTGCTACGAAGCGGAGTTCCTCCAAAAATCGCTAATTTCTCCATAAAATCACGCTCTCTTTCCGGGCATAGAAGGTCTATGCGTATCAAGACATTATATCATATGCGGAAGGGTTATTCAACTATCGGGAAAGAGAAGCCAAAAGAACCGGCTTGTGAGCTACCGTAAGCAAACATCCCCCAGGGTTGTGGACCTGATACGCTTCGTTTCCTGCCGGAGATACTTGACTTTTCTCACCACATCCGTGAACTCGCCCTACGGGCTCAAACAGGCACGGATGTGATGCGTCAAGTACCTCCCGGCTACGGAAGCCTCGCGAATTATCAGGCCCACAACTCCTGGGGGATATCTCATACATAATACATGTTTCGCATCCGGTTATTCTTTTATTAGTTTAAATCGTGTAAATATTTCTTCCGTTACATCCGAGTACTCAGAGGCAAAGGGCTCATCTTTCATCAAATTCCGATATGCCTTCGCAATCTGCTCAAAGCATATATTTTGACCCTGTCCTTTGTCCGGCTTCTTTTCCAAGCGAATGCTCCTGTCAGTGTTTTGCGGACCATCTGTCTCCACTACATAATAAAACTTCCAGCCATGTTTGGAAGAAAATACATAGCCCGCAAATAATCTTACTGCATTCCATAGTGTATCCTCGTCCTGTATACCTGCTACTGCCGTCTTTCGATTTCGGTAAAGATCACATCGACTCGCATTTGCACTGGGTTTGTCCTCATTGTAAGGTACCTTAGAATATGGCAGATAGGAATTAATTGCTGACCTGCCCAACCCCATTGCAGACTGAATATCCATCATTTTCATACCATATGCCAACATTCTTTGTATCAATTCCGTCTCTTCATAGACCAACTTCCCACTGGTAATCAACAGCTTTTTCACCCGCATGGGGCTCATATGCAATTGCTTTGCCGTAGCCTGAATTTCTCCGGTCATTTCATAAACATAATCAACCCTTGTTAATAATTCCCGATTCACTTCCGGGTCTTTCTTTCCAATAGGTGAATCACTCTCGCCTTTCGCCATTTCATATCTCCTCCAGCGGCTCACATCATGTTAATCCACTTTTTTATTTTAACCCACTTGAAATACTGTCTCCCGTGTGATAATATAATATTAAAGGTGCTACCGATAGACGGTTAGCCCTCTGTGTTGAAAACAAAAACAACTGCCTTCAACTTGCTAGGGTCTTGGGCGGTTGTTTTTGTTTGTGTCAATATGTTCCAAATCTTCTTGCTTCTGAATAGATCTTTCAATCTTCTCAACAAGCTTTCCAACTGTAATTCCAAATATAAATACTGCCAGAATAAATCCGGCAAATGTTATATCTGTAGTCATACGTACACCACCTCCTTTCACAAGGAGGTTTTTTTACCTCCTGTCACAGAGGTTAACCGCCTACCATCTCATTGAATCTCTCCAACGGGTAGCACCCAAACATATTTTAGCAAATGCATTATGGCATGTCAATCCACTTCACGCATATTCCGTCACAAGGTTCCAGCCAACCGCATGGCCATCTCAAATCTGGCCTGGGGACCGGGATGCACCTGATCCGCCAGATAATAAGCCTGATTCTCTCCATTCACATCCAGTAAATCCAGCAAGGAAATACACCGCAAATCATTGGCCCGGGCATAGGCTTCCACGGCCTGTCGATATTCCTCCAAGGTAGCTCCATCTTCACTGTTTACCAGGGTGCCCTGCTCATACAAATGACAATACCCGGGCACCAGCAGGATAATCTCCGCGCCCATGCTTTGCAGTTTGGGGATGGAATCTTCCATGGCTCCCAGGAAGGTGTCTGCCTTTCGAACGCCAACGTTTCCCAAGGGAAGTCCCATGAAATAATCATTAAAGCCATACTGGATAACCACCTTCAACTTACGATTCGCAAGCACACCGGCCTCCACGTCCGCCCGAAGCCTGGTGAGTCCCTGCCGAAATTCCCAAAATTCCTCCGGAAGCTGCTCCAGATAAGCATCCAGCGGTTCTTTCAAATCCAAGGCACAGCGTACACCGGATTCCATCTCCGACAGAGAAAGCCATTTCGTGCCCGTTTGCGCCATAGTAGAGCCACCCTGGCTGCAATTACTGCCTACGCTTCCGGAAAGGCTTAAAAAGGCCTCAGGAAGGCTTGTAGAGCCATAATCGTAGGCGAAGATACTGTCGCCCAGAAAAATATAATAATTCTCCTCGTCCGGGTCGCCCGACAGCTCTATTCCCTGATATTTCTCTACCAGAGTTCGCAAGGTTCTTAGCTCCGTCTGCAAAGACTCCCCATCCACCTGAAAACTGCGGTCACAAATATTGTATAAAAACAACTTCTTGGCCAGACCCCCGTTCACCCGATCCGTGGACCCTTCTGCATAATTGCCCGGATTACAGATGAGCCACTCTCTTGCGCCCATGTAATGAAGGACACCGTTTGATTTGGCGGTTACCACCTTGCCTAACTTGGCCACATTTTCGAAATAATCCTCTCCCGCCAATCCTTCCGTAAACCAGGTAATCTGGGGATGTTCCAACAATACCTCGAAGGTAAGTTCCTTGTACTTGGACATGGCTTTCTCCAGGGCGGCTAGTTGCTTGTCGTAATCCTCCAAGGCCAGCTTCCTCGTATCCACATGGAGATAAACGGTCTGCAGATTTGGAGCCGCCAAAAGAACCGTCCCTTGAGCCAGCTGGCGCAGGTCTACCAGAGGGATATCGCAGATGGCAGTCTGCAGGCCTCGATAGGTGCTGAAATACTCTTCCGAGAAACCGTCCTGCAGGTCCATGGTGAGATAGATGGCCTCCACCGAGCCGGCTTGCAGTTGCTCCTGCTTGACCTGGTCAAAAGGAGAAGGGAAATCCATCGAATCCTTCGCCCCACAGGCAGTCAAAAAAAGTAATACTATGCAGTTTAGAAACCAAACGACTAATCTTTTTTTCACGCTAACCCCTTCAAATAACGAAGAGGGCACCTGTCAGCACCCTCTTTGATTATGCTTTTTTCTTTTCGACGCTCTGCTTAAACCACCGATACACCAGCGCAAACAGCAGTATCCACGCACACAAGCTATATCCATACTTCACGAAGTTGCCCACCACCGGGCCATACTCGTCGAACAATTCTACATTCCATCGACTTAAGATATACAGCCCGTTCTCCTCCAGACACAAAAATCCGGCAGCTACCACCATGTATACGTATTTCCAGAAGCCGGTTTCCAACACCACCAGACCCACCATGGGAATCACCAGATACTGGTTGGCAATAGCGGAAGAAAAAGTCACCATAGCGATCAAATACAGCAATAAAGCATCCGAGTAGCTCTCTTTTCGAGCCAATACCGCCAGGGCGCACATCAAAAGCGCATAGACGATAAACTGATAGCTGTTGGGAAAATGAATCAACTGATAAAACCAGCTAAGTAAAGGGGCATTATTATGAGAGCGGTACAAAAACACATTCTGCAAAATCCCCTGAAAAGCTCCCGGCGCCAAGGCGAAGGGAACAAAACTTACCAGGAAAAATCCGGGCGGGAAACAGGCATAGAGGATACGCTTCTTCCAGTTTAAATTCTTCCGAAAAAGTAAAAATACCGGCATCAGAAACAGTATATGCTTCATGATTAGGCTCAAGGTCATCACCG
>DCGY01000045.1:8178-8706 GCA_002314715.1 Lachnospiraceae bacterium UBA1766
ACAAATCCCCAATCCTTCTTAGAAATGGTCTGCTCCTCGTTGTAGAAGTACAAGCCCAAAAGGGCCAATAGAATGGCCATATTGTCGAACTGGTTGTGGTAACCGGTGATAATGATGGACACCGGATTCAGGAAAAACAACAGCGCCGCCTTCCAGGAAAACCGATCCGCTACCACAAAGGCAATCAACAGGTCCGTCAAGGTCAATACCGACACCATTAGGACACGATAGGTCATGAGCGGGTCCATCCGATTAAAGCTGGCCAGCTTATACAGAAATCCCTGGATACAAAAGAACAGAAAACCATAATTGTACCGGGCCGTCTCCGCGTACACGCTTCGAAAATGGGCCGCAATCTCCCCTACAATGCTGTAGGATTCGAAATCATAATTGTACCCGCGGCTCATAACTACGAACCGAAGCAGGATACCCACCGCCAGGCAGGTCATGATTGCAAATATTCTTTTGTCTGTTTTAATGGGTTCTTTCATCCGTCAAACCTCTCTAATAAATCTTTCTTGCTACAAT
>DCGY01000045.1:8730-10475 GCA_002314715.1 Lachnospiraceae bacterium UBA1766
CTTTGGCGTGAGAATCCAACGAATCCAGTTTCTCATGGAAATGACCGGCGCGAACATACCTTGTATCTACAATCTCGAAACCCTCATTGCGCAGAAGCTGCTCCATTTCCAATCTGGTGAAACGCCTGTCACGAATCACATACTCTGCACCCAAAGCGCTGTCATTTCGAAACTGTTCCTTCCGATAAACCAGCCCACTGGTAGTATCAATTGCAAAATACAATGGATTAAAAATATCTCCGCTGGATTGCATGGTATTACTGGGCGGAAGCTTTTGCAATATTTCCGGCCGCTTATTCAAATTTCCCGTATTCCGGGCAAGTGCCACATGTTGCGTGTACTCCATATTCATAACCGACAGGATAAATAGTCCATTTCTGTCCAACTGGGCATAAGCCGTTCGAATAATCTTTCGATTGTCCTCCATATCCGGGAAGGAACCGATTACATCGAAAAGACATAAAACCTTATCATACTTCTTTTTCTCTCGAAATGTTCTGACGTCATCCACCATAAAGGTGACATTTCCATCCCTCGAAGAAAGCACCTCACAATTCTTCCTTGCAATGGAGATATTGTTCTCCGAGAAATCTACCCCTACAACAGAGACACCCCTTTTCGCAAGCTCAATTGCATGCCGACCCTGTCCGCAACCCAGGTCTAACACCGAATCATTTGTCCCCCAGGCCATAAGGAAATCCACCTCCTCGGCAGTCCCCCTGGTCCAGCCATGATTGGTCATATCCATACGACTGTATGCCTCTTTCAACTTACGTTCCGAGAAGGAAACCATGGATTCAAAATGCCTCTCATAGCTTTCCTTCTGTACCCCCTGACTTTGGAAGGTAAACGCCAACCATTCATGACCGGGTTTGAGCTTCCCAAAGCGCTTATACTCCTCATTTCCTTTTAAAAAATCACTATTGTCTACATAAAAATCAGAATCCAATTGAATCGTCGACCGGTTGGAATAAATCTTCTTCCCCCTGGCAAATGCCACATCCTCCTGAATCAAACGAATCGCCTGCTTGTGTTTCTCCACAACAGCCGGCTTAAACTTACGAAAGGTTGCACTCTCTAGTGTTTTAATGGTACAGGGATTGGTTGTCGCCAGACCCCAGGCATAATCATCCGAAAACACCCAGATAGACCGAAGAAGCCTGCTGGCGATCCCTTTCTTGCGATAATCCAGGTCCACTACTAATTGCAATACCCAGGTCATCATACCGTAACCACTGTAATGTTTTCGCAAATAAAAGGCCTGCCCTACCAGCTTATCCTTATGCTTTGCCAACGCCACATAAAAATCAGGCTTGCAATAATTCTCTCTATAAAACCGAACCGGCATCTTAATCCGATCCCCCGGTCGAATCGGCGAATTAGCATTATACCTGCCATAAAATTCGCCAAACAGTTCTGAACATTCCCTTAATTCTTCTTCCGTCAAATCCAGAGTACGCACAGTAGTATATTGTATTTCTTCTTCGTCAAACTGGTTACTGTTCCAAAAACGATTCAACAACATCATCCCTGCACCCTCCTTTTCAAACGTTTTCAAATAATCATCTTCCATATACGTTTCCTCCTATACTGAAATGTATGCAGGAAACCTCGCTCCTGCCAAAAATGGGAAAGCAGGATTCTAGAAATGAATAAGAATAATAGACACCCGGACGGGCAAAGAATAAAAGAAAACTGCTTCTCGTACAGTATAGCACAGTACGAAAAACAGTTTCAAGTTTTTC
>DCGY01000018.1:0-54749 GCA_002314715.1 Lachnospiraceae bacterium UBA1766
TGGAGTCTTTCAATTGATTTCGAATTTCTCCGATGTCGGTAGCAATCACCGGCGTACCCACGGACAGGCACTCCGCTACAGACAAAGGGAAGCTCTCCCCCTTATAGTAGGTAGGCAACAATCCCGCGTCTGCCAGGGCGAAATAATCGCACACATTGGAAACCGTGCCCATGCAGTGAATGGTATCATCTGTCAGGGAGCGAATTTCCTCCATGGCCGGGCCGTCTCCCAGCAGAATCAGATGCACCTGTTCTTCCTTGGGAAGCTTTTCATTGATGGCTTTTACGGCCAAAACCGCCTGCTTCCAACCCTTCTCGGGAAGGCCTCTGCTGGCCAGCGTCAGGGTAAAATTGGTCTCAGCGATTCCAAGCTGCTTCTTGGTCATTCCGGATAAAACCGGAGTAGGAATTCCGTTTGGAAGCTTCACAAATCGCCCGTCCACCGGAATCCGGTTTCGTTTCACCGGCTCTAAATTCTTGTCGGCGATATAAATATATTTTTCACAGGTCTTTTGGACCTTGGAAAGGACTCTGTCTGCAGTTTCCGGCGCCACAGTCTCATACATGCCGTGGAAGGAAACCACCTGCTTGATTTCCGGGTATTGCTCCACCCATACGGACGCAAGCTCGTCCATATAGGTCTGATGGGTATGAATCACAGATACGCCCAATTGCTTCAGCACCGGAATCAGGTCGTTTCGGTTGCTTAAATTTACCAAAGGCACCTTGGAATCCACCAGTGCCCGAATGCGCGGATCCGTTTCCTCGATTTGGAAATTGATTAAGGTAACCGGTACCTGCTGCCTGCGCATCTCATTGGCCAGATAAATGGGATAGGTCTCCCCACCGCCCGGACACAAGGCATATACGCCCAAAGCGATTCGGGGAAGGGCTTTCTCCTGCTCCAAAAAAATATCCTCTACAGGGTACAATGTGTCCAAAACAGAGGCATCCTCTCCCGAACGATTCACCCCAAAATGATATTGTAAGTATTCCAGATTTTGCTTTAAAGTATCCCGGGTTATGCCGAAGTGCCTTGCTACGAAGCGGGACACTTGTGCAAATTCCTCGTAATACCGGTTGGTTTTCTGCACCCGAAGCGAAGTACTCTCCTCATGGATGCGATAAAAATTGGTGACTTCATTGGTATAGGCCACCACGCCACCCTCCATAAGCGCCAAGTAGAAAATCCAGTCGCCGCTAAGCTCCATTTGGCCGCAAAGTTCATTGGCCTCTCCCGGCAAGGTACCAATATTTCGAAATACCGCGCTGCTTACATTGGGTATCATATTGTGCCGTGCGAAGCCGAAGCGAACCATATTGTAGGCGGACATGCAAAAAGGCTTATCAAAGCGAAACCGGTCCAAATCCTGCAGATATTCTGCCGTGGACCAAATCTGCTTTCCCTCTTTCATGAAAGCGCTGGGGCAAAAAGCGATACGAACCGATTCCATGCGAAACTGCTCCACCATCTTCGCTAAGAAGTGGGGCTGGCTGTAATCGTCGCTTTCCGCGATCCAGATTAGCTCTCCCTTTGCCAAGGAAATACCCTTTTTCCACTGGGCAAAGGCATTGCCGCTGTTGGTCTCATTAAAGACCAGACGGGTATTTCCGGGATGTTCTTCGGCCGCCTGCATCAAAATGGCGCGACTTTCATCCGTAGAACAATCATCCAGTAAAAGCACCTCATATTGGGAATAAGTCTGGTTGTAAATGCTGTCCAAACGCTCCTTTAGATAGGGCGCATGATTGAAATTGGGCACGATAATCGATACCAGAGGCTCATAGGTTCCACGAAGGGGTTCCTCAAAATGCCAACATAAATCCCCAAAGGAATTCTCGGAGATCTGCACCTTTGACACACCTTTGTATCGGATTTTGTTTTTCATCCTGCCGATGGTTTTGTCATAGTTTTTGCCCAAGGCTTTTTGGAATACACCATCCACACCTCTGACAAGCTTCCGGGTCCTGGTGGACATCAGCACATGATTCAGTTTTCCAAATATGTTTTTCTTGCCCACGCACACTTCCCTCATTTTCTCATGGCATACCACTCTTATTATAACACCATTGCACAAAAATACAAGTCGCCAAAGGACGCCAAAGGGGACGGTTCTTTCGGCTCAAATATCTGAGCCAAAAGAGCCGTCCCCATAGCTAAGGTTTAATAAATACTTGTAATTCTTCCGTTGGACTGGGCATAGCCTCTCTTACCGGCTACATCGCAGTAAGCTCCGCCGGGCCAGGTCACCGTAGTCGAGAATGTGAAATCCCCATAACACTGCATTCTTCCATAAGGGTCTGCGTATAAAAGATATGTACCTGTCTTGTCGTAGGTCAATACATCTACATACAAATAACCATATACATCAAAGAAGCAGTAATCATCTACCGGGTCTCCTGCAATAGACATTTTTACGTGAGCAAAATCGCTGAATACCTCATGACCGTATTCGTCAAAATAAATAACATGAACGCCGTCCGGATGATAGGTTAATCGATCCTTATAGCACACACCGTCCCATCCAAAGTAATAGGTGTAAATTCCATCACAGGCAAATGTGTTGACTACAAGATCACCGTTGCTGTCATAGCATCTGGTATAGCCTTGATAATCTTTATAAAAATCTTTGCCGTCATAGGACCGGTCATATGTTCCGATTATTTGAACACTGGTCTTCTTGGTAACAGTTATATTAAAGTTGGCTTTCACACCATTCGTTGCAGTCGCTGAAATGGTAGCGGAACCGGCAGCTACCGCCGTCACCTTACCATTTGTATCTACAGTGGCCACCGCTGTATCACTACTAGACCAGTGAATGGTCTGGTCCGTCGCATCGGAAGGGTACACCGTTGCCGTATACTGTTTGCTTTCGCCTTCCTTTATACTTGTGCCTACTTCCCTGGAATTAACTGTTACAGAAGTCACCTTCACATTTCGAACCGTCAAATAGATAGAGGAACTATTGCTGCCATATTGAACTTTAATGAGAGTCGTTCCTTCCGAGATACAGGTAACCAGTCCATTTTCATCAATTGTCGCTACAGAAGGATCACTACTGGTCCAGGTGTACCTTCTTGGCTTGGTATCCCCTTCAAAGGTGTAAACAACATACTGACGTTGATCTCCCACATATGCAGTGGAAGAGTCATTTCGACTTAAGGAAACACTTGCATTCATTACCAAGATCTGTTTGCTTCCTTTCTTTCCACCGGCCTCTGCATAGATATAGGCATAGCCGGATGCAATACCGGTTACCACACCATTTTCATCTACTGATGCAACACTTGTATCGGAACTACTCCATGTAATTTTCTTATTATCTGCATCCTCGGGATTTACAGTTGCAGTCATCTGCATTGTTTGTCCATCATAAATAGAGGTCCGATCGGAAGAAACCGATACAGAAGTTACTCCCTGTACCACAGTAACCGTACAGCTGGCAGTTCGGTTGCCTTTATAGTCCGTAGCACTGATTATTGCTTGTCCTTTTGCCTTTCCGGTCACTTTTCCGTATGCATCCACAGTAGCAACGGCGGTGTCGGAGGAAAACCAGCGCACAGACTGGTAGCTGGCATTGTCGGGAACAACTGTTGCGCTTAACTTTTTCACCTCACCGGTTGCAATTTTCATGGTGGATTCACTAATGGTTACATTTTCTACAGGCACATAATTGGAGGTGGTTGCATTGGTGGTAAAAGCTTTAATTCTGGCACTACCCACCGCACTCGTGGAACTACCCGCCAAATCGCTCCATCCACCGTTATATGCAAAACTCTGTCCTACTTTTGCCTCTGTTTGAAAGCTTCTGTTACCACTTACTGATTCTTTTGCGTCCACAATAAACCAGGCATTCTCCTCCGATCCCTTTTTCAGATCCACTACTACCGAAAAAGTATCTCCCTGGAATAGCGAAATCGACGAAGCAAGGGGAATACGATAGTATCCGGAATAATCCGTCCGACCCGTCACCGTTCCTACCAAAGAACCACTTTCCGGATTTTTGGGGTCCACTAAATCCTTATACACCTTCACAACATAGTCAAGTTCTGTATCATAGGTTTCAAAATAAACAGCCTTTAAATCTTCGGCGGCACCCTTTATCGTAAATACATTCGCCATTTTATCAGCATACTTAAAACTATAACCGGAGGTTCCGTCATACTGATAGTTATTATTATAATCATTATCCGCTAATACCGCTTCAAAGGCATACGCATCCTGATAAATACTACAGTCATAGTAAGAAAGATAAAAATAACCGCTTTCTCCCCAATACTCGCCCCAACTGTTACGAACGATCCATGCACCGTCTCCCTCCGGCTGGGTGGAAAAGTTTGTCTTGGAGTAATTATCATCCCATCCTACAATGTTTATTGCATGATTATTTTGTTTAGAGACATGACTATCTTGATAACTCTGAGGAATATACAGGGCGTTCTTCTGAGTATTCCATACAGTAGTATCACTGTGCTCGGCCATATACGATATGGCAATTGTACCATATTTTAACACTGCATTTTTTACTACCTCTCGGTCATTCATAGGAATCAGTCGATAGGCAGAAAGATGGGCAAAATTTCCGTTATAGGCTTTATCTGCCGTAAATGCTCCACCATTATTGTTTGCCGCATTCTTCAAATTTTTACCATTTGCGATGTTGTACAGCCAACCATTTGTTTCCGTTTCCTGCGCTAAGCCCTTCCAGTCGGACCAAATATTGGCAGCCTCACCCTGATTACGACCATGTGCAAGGAAAATATCATCGGAATCGGTGTCCGTATACCAGTATCCATCTCCGATTAGTCCTCCCTGGGGATCAGACCATTCCGGTTTATAATAATACACATAGTATGCTGTCTGGAGCTCCGACAAATTAATCTGGTCAGCAGCTACTAAGCCTTTTTTAATCAGATTGATTTCCATACAGGCAACAGCGGAATGGGCCCAGCAAGTTCCATACGAATTTTGGTTTCTGACTGCGGGCAACGTATACCCTGCATTACCAAGTCTGGGATCAAATTTCGCATCTGTGACGGATGCCTCGGGTGTTGCAAACTCTTTTTCGGTTGTTCCGCTTAGTGATTTGGCATGAAGCCCCCCCTCATCCAGCTCAACACCACTTACAAATTCAAAATGCGTAGTTTCCTCATTTGCCTGCACAACAGTATTTGCATCCGCACCGGTTACAAATAGTGTAGCCACTAGCAAAGAACCAAAGATTTTAAGTATCTTTTTCCGTTTCATCTTGTTTCCCCTCGCTTTAATATATTTGTTTAATTCTACCATTGGACTCCGCAAAAGCCCTCTTGCCGGCCACATCGCAGTATGCTCCCCCCGGCCAAGTCACCGTATTGGAAAAATAGAAATATCCATAGCATTGCATTCTTCCATAAGGGTCTGCATATAAAAGATATGTGCCTGTCTTATCATAAGTCAAAACATCCACATACAAATAACCATACACATCAAAGAAGCAGTAATCATCTACCGGGTCACCGGCAATGGACATCTTCACATGCGCAAAGTCGCTGAATACCTCATGACCTTTTTCATCAAAGTAAATGACATGAATTCCATCCGGATGATAACTTAATCGATCCTTATAGCATACACCATCATGCCCCAAATAATAGGTGTAAGTACCATCACAAACAAAAGTATCCGTTACAAGCTTACCATCACTGTCATAGCATCTGGTATAGCCCAAGGAATCTACATAAAAATCATTTCCCAAATTAGATGTAAAATATCTTCCAATCTTTTCGTCTTGCTTCGACCCATCGACATATACATAGAAGTAGGCATACTGATACTGCAATTCCGTATCAAGCCGGTACGCATAAATAATAGTCCCACCTTCTGAAATTGCAGTTACATTTCCCTCCCGGTCCACAGAAGCAACTGTATCATCATCGCTATACCATTCCAGGTTTTCCTTCTCTACCGGCAGGTCCCCCTGAAATACAGTATACTGGCGTTTTTCTCCAACCACCAAATTCGTTCCCACCTCAGAATAATTCACGTAAATAGCATCCGCGGGTGAAACATCTATTCTAACCCAATCCGTGTTCGTAATTGCGTAAAGATAAATATAAGCGCTTCCCTTCGCCTTAAGGGTTACCAATCCGTTAGAATCTACTTCTGCAACGCCTGTATCAGTGCTGCTCCAGGTAACCTCCCTTTGCTTGGTATCCCCTTCATAGGTGTATGTAGACAGTTGAATTTTTTGCCCAACATATCCGTTCATCCAGTCTTCCCCTTGAATGGATACCGGCGCATTTTGAATATAGAGACGCTTTTCTGTTTGTACGCCTCCCACCTTGGCATAAATATATACATATCCATTGGAGATTCCGGTTAGCTTTCCATCCTGATCCACGGTAGCCACATCCGGGGTTGAACTTGACCAGGTAATCGTTTTGTCGACGGTATCTATGGGATAAACGGTTGCAGTTAACTGAATGGTTTGTCCATCATAAATGGTGCTTTCAACCTCACCGATAGAAACAGACCTTGCTCCCTGTACGACTGTCACTTGGCAAGTTGCCGTTTTCTTTCCTTCATAATCTGTTGCCGTAATCGTTACCGTTCCCTTAGAAATACCCGTTACAGTACCATCCTCACCTACCGTAGCTATATTGCTATCGGACGTTGTCCACTTAACAGTAGTATAGGTTGCATTGGAAGGACTGATAGCAGCTGTGATTTTCTTTGTATCATTCGTTCCTACCGAAATGGCGGTATCACTAAGTGAAAGACTTTCAACGCCCACATAATCGTCCATATAACGGGTATAGCCATATACAAATCCCGCAGAAAGACTGCTAATCGTTATCTTTCGTCCCCAGTGAACGGAACTGTTATAGTTCGCTTCACAAACGATGATATACCCCGCATTATAGTGGTTTTCCAGAACAACCACCGTATGTGTACCATTATTTACACGAAGTACGTCACCCACGCGTAACTGTGCCGGATTGGTATAATAGTTTGCCATATTCTGACCAAAAACCGCATCCGAAACACGAAGCGCAAAACCATGGCAGCCTGCGCCACCACCCATATTGTAACTCCAATATACCTCCGGTGTTTCATTGGTCCAATACATGCCCTCCGGATATTGTTCTTTTAATGCTAAAATCTGGTCATGTGCCTGCTGTTCTGTCAAAAAGACAAAAGAAGGTTCCGGCTCTGCGGTCTGCGAATTTGGAACCGCCTCATACACAATGCCCGGCTCATCCCACAGATTGCCCTCATCCAAATCTGCAGCACTAACGGTTAATGATAGGCTGACACAGAATAAACTAAATAAAAAAGCAAAAATCATGCGGGCCGTTTTCTTTTTCATCTTTTCTCCCCCTCGTATAACTTCATTTTATGATTAATATATCATATATTTTTTCTGTAAAAAAGAGCGTATCCTATTTTTTGTACCAAAGGTGCAAAAAAACCTCTCCGACAAAATATCGGAGAGGTTAGAAACAAGCTAATCATCTTAATATATTTTCGTAATTCGACCATTTGACTCTGCATATCCACGCTTGCCGGCAACATCGCAATAAGCTCCACCGGGCCAGGTCACTGTGGTTGAGAATGTAAAGTCACCATAGCACTGCATTCTTCCATAGGGGTCTGCATATAAAAGATATGTACCTGTCTTGTCGTAAGTCAATACATCTACATACAAATAACCATATACATCAAAGAAACAGTAATCATCCACTGCATCACCCGCAATGGATTTCTTTACATGTGCAAAATCACTGAATACTTCATGACCATTTTCGTCAAAGTAAATGACATGAACGCCATCGGGATGATAAGTAAGACGATTCTTCATAGCAGTTCTGTCTGCCTGGAAGAAGTAGGTGTATTCACCATCACATGCAAATTGATTAATGACTGCAGTACCATCTTCCTCGTAGCAATATACATTACCGGTCTTAGAATCCTTGTAGAACATCAATCCGTCTGTATTTTTGGTATTCATCTTAGAACCGACACGATCAAAGTCTTCATAAATATTGGTAGGAGTTGCAGTATAGCTGATTGTATACTGTGTACCAGGATTAGGTTTATTATATGTGGCGTTCACATTGACTCGAATATAATACTTACCGGCAGCCAGTGCAATTTGGAATGTTTTATCCTGAACATTTCTGTAATGTTTCGCGTTTGCATCCTGATTCGAATCTTTATAAACAAAGATATCCATTCCGCTACCCAATTCCGATTCCTTTACATTAGCATCATATTCAAAACTCACTGTAACCATGGATCTTTCTGCCAACTCAAATGTAAAATAATCACCTTCATAATCACATCGTCCGATAGTTGCATTTAATTTCTGGTTCTTTTGCAATGCATCTGCTGTCTTACGTGTATCATTGCTCTCTGATTCCCACTCAGTGCTTTCAACCTCATGGACTTTTAACGAATACTCGACATCAACTGGTGAACCCAATTTATAACTCGAAGGAGAATCAGTGACTATTTGCACAAAATATGTTCCTGGTTCATATGGCATTATATAAGTTGTACCAGACTCCTTAATACCGCTTGCATAAAAAATATCGGTATCTCCCTTTTTGATGTATAATTTCCACCCATATGTTGTGTCTACCACAACATCCACACCAAAATCCAAATAAAAATAACCGGATTTCGTAATTTCAAAGGAATACCAGTCCACATCATCGGCTGTATTAAGTTTTCCGGTCACCTCTGTCTCCACAGCAATCTTTGTTGCGCTTCCTTTGGTGTTGTTTGGTTCACTTTCACTTGCAGCCTGTGCGGTCAATCCAACGGAACCAATCATGGCCATAAGCGCAAAGGAACATAAAGCTTTTGTAAGTTTTCTCATGTAGAATCCTCCTCGTTTTTTAATTTAAGAGAATTCTATCATTTTACCCCCCCCTGTCAATATTTTCTGACAATTTAGCTACTTGAAAATTTGACTTGGATATCTAAGAAGAATTCTGAGAATCCAAAAAAATCCCTGTGGTTTACCATTTCGAAATAAACCACAGGGATTAATCTTTGTGTACACTACTATAGTACATCAGAATCAATAAAATAGATTATTTAGCAACTGGTATTATTTTCATCCATATATACTCTTCCGATCCCGAATAAACGCCATCTTCTGAATATTTTTTTCGTTCAATTAAATTCTGATAGCTATCATAATAATTAACAATCTCTTGGTACCAATAGCTCGATCCAATTTCAGTAATTTCCTTTATTGTGTTTCCTGATAAATCATAGGCATATTCTTTATACATGTTTATGCCACCATTTTTATTATATTGAATAATTTTCTCAACATTGCCATCTTCAAAATAGACATAGTCTTCCCATGCATTCAAGACTGTATCATCACCACAACGATAATATATATGTGTTATTCTTTCACTATCCCCTTCATATTCATATTCAGACATAATACTGATTTTGCCATCAGGATAATATTGAATAATCTTCTGGAGTCTATCTTTTTCATCATAATAATAAACTCCTGTTTCCAACACAAAATTACCTTTATAATAACTAGTTCCACTTATTCTTTTTCCACTTTTATCTAATTTATTTTCTCTAGAAATAGTTCCGTCAGAATTATAAAAGATCTCTTTCTCCTCATCATGCTCTTCCCATTCAAGGAGTGTACCACTCCCTAAAAAATGCTTTTTAGAAACCAGCTTTCCAAATGCATTATATTCATATTCGTACCAATTGCTTAGCGAGCCATCCTTTCCAATAACACGACTCGTTTTTAGTTTCCACATACCTTCCACTTTTTCTTTAACTTCTTCTAACGTACTATAGAATGCACTTATGCTCCCATCTGCATTAGCATAGCCATATTTTTTCCCAATCGCCAAGGCTTCGTAATTTGCTGCATTGTGATTAATCTCAAACATGCCACTTCGAGGCACTACTCCATAGGGATTTGCATAATATAACGAAGTTCCATCTCTGTTGTAAGTAATCACATTTACATACAGATTACCGGTTGTTCCAAAATAGCAAAGGTCATCTACCGGGTCTCCTGCAATAGACTTCTTCACATTTGCAAAAGTATCAAAGCACTCATGACCTTTGGAATCAAAGTAAATAATCTGCACACCATCCGGATGATAAGTCAATCGATCCTTCATCGGGGTACCATCGGCTTGCAGAAAATAGGTATAGGTTCCATCACAAAAGAAGGCATTCTTTACTACATTACCATTTGCTAATGTATAATGATTCCCGTCAAAGGTTCCTCCATTTGTCGTAATGTTGTAATATGGTGCATCAAAGGCTGCTTCAGCAGTCATTGGATTTGCACCTACAATCAAGCCCGCTGCACAAAGTGCAAACGCTCCGGTTACCAGCTTTTGAATAAATTTCACACCGTTCATTTTCATCCTCCTCTTTTTTTGAAATATTCTATCATTTTACCCCCCCCTGTCAATATTTTCTGACAATTTAGCCACTTAAAAATTTGACTTGGATATCTAAGAAAAATTCTGAGAATCCAAAAAAATCCCTGTGGTTTACATTTCGAAATAAACCACAGGGATTTCTATTTATGTCCTTACGGATATTATTCTATTCCATTGGGGACACTCCCTTAGTCCAAAAGAACCGTCCCTTATAGATATTTTGCTACGCCGTTACCTTGTAAATAAACCGCTCTTCCTTCCCAATCCCAGGTCTGGCAATCACGAAGCAAGGTACAGTCAAATGCCTGACCATATCCATAGCCTCCGGCAATTCCATCACAAGGAGTACCATCTGCCCATTTTACTTTTTCAGAGAACTGGAACCAGCCTTCACACTCCAAACGTCCATAAGGATTTGCATAAAGTAACTTTTCGCCCTTCTTGTCCCAGGTCAAAACGTCTACATACATATATCCGAAAACGTCAAAGAAGCAATTATCATCAACCGGATCTCCGGCGATAGACTTCGATACATGTGCAAAATCGCTGAATACTTCATGTCCATCCTTATCAAAATAAATAACATGCACTCCATCCGGATGATAGGTCAACTGATCCTTAAAGCAAGCACCGTTCCAGCCTAGATAATAGGTATATGTTCCATCACACTTAAAGCAATTCTTAGCGATATTGTTCTGTGCATCAAATGCACGCACATATCCATCCACATCCTTACGGAACGTATATCCATCATAGCTTGCATAAACTGCGCCATATTGTCTGGTCAATTGAACAGAAGCCTCATCAACCGGAGCACCTGCAACTACCCACTCACTGGAAAGATCCTGTGTAATCTTACCCTCATATTTCACAGTTAACATACACTGTACCTGTGAATCATGATTACCGGCTACACGGGCTGTACAAATCAAATCAAACTTACCGTTGTGTGGAACATAATAGCGCAACCACTCACCGTTTAATTTCCATCCTTGTACTTCAATTTCTTCATTCTTTTCGTAATCAAATACCTTCCAACGATATTCGATATCAATTTTGGTATTTTCCGGAACAGTATTCATACCAATCATTATGCTTCCTTCCAATTGCTCTTTGGCCGGAACATACAGATTGGCTTTTTCCAAAGCATCTGTACAAGGCGGTACCTGGTACAAAATGTCATCTGACCAGGAAGTAATGTTTCTACCGGTATATCCGCAAAGCTTTGTCAAATACGGATTCAAATAAGTATCTCTCTGACTGGTATTCATATACTTGAATACGTCATAGGACTTTTTCTTATTTCCATTAATATCCACAATACCCATATCATAAAAATCATGACCGGCAGAATTGGTATCCATATAAGTTGTAAAGATTACTTCATCAACCATGTCACTTCTGGTAGCTGCAAGATAAGTATAGGCCATCATGGTTGCCTGCTCATCCTGACCATATTTGGAATCAAATCCCTGCTCAGACATAATAATGTGATGATTGGTACCATAATTATTCTTAATAAAGTTTACAAACACTTCCAAGTTTGCACCACACACGGAAACCGTATCTTCATCATGTCTCAAATATGCGGAGCTTGCCTTGGTCCATACCTGCTCCTTCATCTGAGGCGGGTATGCATGTAAGTCAATATTCCAATCCTTACCCTGCTCTGCTGCGGCAAAGGCCTTAATGAATTCCATGGTAGAAACACCCTTACCCTCGTTGGTATTGTTCCAGTCATGGGTAATGGAAAGGTAGGGAAGTGCTGCCGGATTATTCTTTTTTAACGAAGCATCCAAAAGATCATAGCTCTTAATCGCTAAGGTCTCAAGTACCTGGGCATCTAACTGATCCATGGTATAAATCTTATCATTCAAAACATTTACTTCGTTGTTAATCCACCAGTTCTGTACAAAGGTATCCTGGTAGCTAAAATGCTCTGTCATGTAATCCACAATCGCACTAAGCGCCTTGTATGCCTCGTTGTTGGTTACATTCCAGGTGTAATAGTACTGGAAATTGGGATTGGGATTATACATCAGCTTCTCCAAGCCGGTATCGTGATTACCGTAAATATCCCTCCATCCCAGCATCAAGCACAAATTCCAGGTAACACCCTTTACGCGATACTGCTTTATGCGGTAATCGATTACCATCCACATACCACCCTGGGTTACATCATCTACATAATAGCTGGTACCATCCGACATGGTGTATACCTTCGTACCAACTCCCTTGGTATTAACAAACCAAGCCAGATCACAGTTTAAAAACATGGCATCCATGTTCAGATTCTCAACGGAATCCCCAAATGTGTCCGCAAAGTCCGTACCCTGTACGCCCTTCAATGCTCCTGCAGCAACATTCTTGGATGTTTTCACATCAGCTGCTGTTGCTTTCACATGGCTAAGTCCTGCTTCTGCCTTTACCGCCGGAACTCCGACTGCCAGAGTTGAAACCATTGCCAAAGCCAACGCAAATGCCAAAATACGTTTCATTCCAATTTTCATAAGCCCCTCCTTTTTCTTACATAAAATCTATTAAAAGACTTTTATTATTTTATCATTTTCTCTCCAAAAAGTAAATCCGAAGAGCAAAAAGAACTGCCACAGTTTCCAAAGAATCTGAGACAGTTCGTAAGAAATAAACTATATTTTCACCGCCGGTTTTTTAAACAACGACAGTACTTGTTGATTTAACCAAAACAGTGCTCTGGCAAATAAGAAGGTTAAAACCAGATACAGAACATAAAAAGCCACCAATTCAAATCGGTTAAATATCTTTCCGGTATAATGATAACATAGCTCCATTACCAGAACATGATGCACCAAAAAAACCGCATAACTATACTTTCCGATGGCCTTGCAGATATTCGTGAGAAAGTTCTCCTTCTTAATATACTGGCAAATCCATGCGATGAATACCACCACTAATATACCGATAGCGGTATCACGGAAACACACATTCACCCGGCTTAAATCCACAAACCATGTAGCCGTCAAAAGCGCACCGCAAATAACACCTATCCACCAGGGAATCTTATGCCGATAACGCACAAAATACATGCCAAATGCAAATTCCGGAATTCTTACCAGGAAGAAGTTTTCTGCCGGAATGGTACCGTGATAGCAGAATACACAAACCCCATAAATAATCGCAATTATCACTGCTGTCTGAACCGGAAAGGAATCCACTCCTATTTTCAGAATAGGAAACAGAATGTATAGACATATCAAACATCCCAAAAACCACTCTCCCAGCAAATAGAAGTTTGGTCCGAACCATCCAAGATAACCATCGACACCAAATACAGTGTAGATAATTTTCCATGGAGCAACCTGTGTGGCAAAACCTATGTTTTTATTAAAATAATATAGAAAAGCCAATACCCAGGCAATCCAATACATGGGTAAAATACCAAGAAATCGCTTCTTTATATACAATTTCCAGTCCAACTGTCCATCATAGGTATACATCAAGGATGCACCGGATAATACAAAGAAAATTGCCACTCCAAAATTTCCCAAATACACGGAGAAAAAGATATCCGGCAGGATTTTTGATACAAATCCCACTCCCGCATATTCCAAGGAACGTGTAAAATGGCAGGTGATAACCGGAAACATGGCCAAAACACGAAGCACATCAATGTAAATTAATCTTTCTTTTTTTTCACTCATCTTACAAACCTTTTATTGATTTTTCCTAATTGTACTTTGCGACTCCATTCCCCTGCATATAACACAAATTTCCATTCGTATCATAGGTATACTGATTCGTCATCAAAGAACAATCTTCCATGGCATAGCCGTAATCTCCGCCTGCACGATCAAAGGCAGATCCATCCGCCCACTTGGCATCGTCCGAGAATCGGAACCATTTACCATGCTCCATTACACCATACTCGTTTGCATAATAGAGCTTGGTTCCTGTCTGGTCATATGTAATTACATTTACATACAAGAAACCATATACGTCAAAAAAACAATAGTCATCTACAGCCGCGCCTTCCATGGTAACTTTGACATTTGCAAAATTACTAAACACCTCGTGACCGTATTCATCAAAATACAGAATGTGTTCTCCATCCGGATGATAGGTTAGTCGGTTTCGCATACAGGTACCATCCAACTGGAAATAATAGGTAAATTCCCCATCACATGCAAACTGGTTCACGATTGGTTCCCCGGCTTCTGAATAACAGCGTTTGAATCCCTCTTGGTCCAAATAAAAGTCAAGGCCCTGATAAGAAGCATATTTTTCACCAGCCTCTTCAACCGGTTTTGCAAAAGAGATATCGTCCTGATGGTCAGAATCCACTTCGTCGTCCGTACCCTCTTCCTTGTATTTTTCATTCACATAGTTCATACCGCAAACGACACTTTCCGCATTATTGGAACCCACGACACGAACCTCTCCCTGCAGAAGATAATCTCCGGATTTTAGATTCGTAATGGTAATCTGCTGTTTCTGTGAATCCCAGGCAGCCAATTCCTCCCAACATTCCGTTTCATAAGAATAAAGAAGCCAACGATATTCCAAATCCACGGCGTAATTGGTAGTCACCAGAAGCTCAGCAAAAATCGGCTCCGAAGCCTGATTATCCACATGGATTTGTGTTTCCGTAATCGCAATATCCGGGCTGGGGGAGGCAGTCTTAGGCATATTCAAATATACCGGGATTTTGAAGGCAAACAGTCCCTCGATAATCCCCGCATTTACATAGCCCTTATACATGGACTTGGATTCTGCTGCCGCCGCGCCCACATTCTGCATATACTGATGGCTGAACATACCATAGTAGCTGTTGTCCACATCGTATTTCTGCAAATACAGGGTGTCCTGTCCCTTTCGGATATAACCATCCGCCAATAACTGGGAACCGCCGTACAAGGAATCATAGCGATTGGTCCACTTCATAGCTCGGGCTTTCTTCAAGCCATTTTCCACAATTTGCTGTCTGGTCTGTCCGGCTGCGCCGAAGTTGAAATAATTATATAAATTCTCGTAGCCTGGATAGGTACCGGAAATGAGTTCCGAGGTACCGTAACGACCCTGCTCCTGCAACAATCGGCTGGCTAAATGGAAGGGGCTCACGCCGATTTCCGCACCAATTGCGTTCAATGTATAGGGATAGGTAATGACATATCCCTCAATCAGTCCCTCCATAAAGGAACCCTTCAAAATGCTCTGAGTTGCAGCCGCATTGTGATAAGAAGCATTGTAGGTCAACTGTTCAAACTGAAAAATCGTATTGTCCTGGAGCCAGTTTCTGGGATCCATAAAATAGCGAACCGCACTCTCGCTGGCATAGGACCATCCGCTTCCGTAGGGAGCTTTTTTCCAGCTGTCCTTATAAGAATCCTGGATTAAGCTACGCACACCCACCATTTCCTGGCTTACCGCATATTCCCAATCCACGTTAGTATAAAAAGGAACGAAAACCCAATTGGGATGCTTGTCCTTTAAGGCCTTCAGCGCTTCCTGGTAGCTTTCCGGGAACTGATAAATATCCTCATAGGGATCTACTTCCTCAGAGGACTCCTCTTCCGATTCCTCAGTACTCTCATCCGAATTCTCCTGACTTTCTTCCGAAGTATCCGTCTGTGATTCATCCGTACCTTCCGAGGATTCTTCTGTACCTTCGGTGGACTCCTCTGTACTTTCAGTGGATTCCTCCGGCTCCGCATAGGCGCTTACATCCTCTCGACTTTCCTCGAAAGCAAGAAATACCTCATCCGTAATCATTAAATTTTTTCTCTGAATGTAGCCGGAATATTCCACTCCATTCACGGCCGCTTCCACGTAGCACCACTCCACATTGCCCTTTTTCACCAGATTCAACACATGAACGGTGGTACCCACGGTAAGCTTGGTCAAAACCTTGGCAGAAGTATCGGAAGAAGCCTTTAACCCATAGGCTTCACACCGGTACACCATGCCTTGTACATATTTTTCCTGCAGACAAGGGGCTACTTCCCGGATTTCCGGTGTCGCATTTGCACCGGCCAAAGACGTCATCCCAATCAGCAAAAAAGCCATTACCAAGCTGACCAATAATATGGAGATTTTTTTCATTTGTGCCCCTTTCTGTCCTATTCATGTTATCTATCGAACGAATAATTTTTTGAACGAATTAACATATGTTTTCGAAACCGTAACATTCTTCATCAATCAGATTGCCCTGCGCATCATATACGCGGAACAAAGTCCAGTAATAGCCATACAACGGATCCCATACAACCCATCCGGCATTTCCCTGGTCTACACAGAACTGTCCGGTTGTAAATGTCCATGCCGGTAATCCCTGGGCCAATAAGGTACAATCCAAAATCAACATCTCATAACGATAAGACTGATCCGGATTATCATAGGTCTCCACACCGATTAAATAACCGGTGCCCCCTGCAACCAAAGCTCCGTATGGCATTTGGCATTTACCTTTGATATACGGATGATAACCTGCAACAAAATCCTTCTCCAGCGTAGACGCGTTGTTTCCTACCAGTCTGACCTTTCCCTTAATGTTATAATCGCCAAATTTATCGGGAATCCATTTTAAGCTTCTACTCTGAGACCAACCCTGAATCTCATAATACTGTCCATTACTATCCGCTGCATACCAGGCATATTCTACCTGTCCACCACCGGAAATCTCTACGGACATATATGCACTGATATTGTATCTGCTATTATCTGATACAGTAATCTCCAAATTTTTCAAATCTCCGGAATCAACCTTTCCGGAACCATAGGTACCGGAGGAATATGCCTCTTTAATGGTACTGTTATCTCCGTTGATACGCGCTTCGCCATGAAGAACAAAGGAATACTCATTTTCCGGAGAATATTTATTTTTGATATCTACCCTGTTCAAGGTAATGGTATTGGTGCGGGTCCAGCTTTGAATAACAACTTCTTCCCCATCTCCAACCTCGTACCACCAGCGATATTCCACCGTAGGATTGCCGGAGGTCACAGCATTCATTGCCGCCTGTACTTCCTCGGAAGTATTGGATCCAATGCTGATGCTGACAGATACCAGTGTTTTGGGATTGGTATCTTCTACAAAGCTGAATGCATCAAAGGTATTGGACTGCTTTATTTCCGCATCGGGAGCGGTACCAAAATCATAGGTAATTATACCGTTTTTGTCCATGGTCATACCATAGATTGCACCCTGAGACTTTTCCTCTTCTACCAGACCCAGCATTAAGGTATTCTTGCCTGTGGCTACTTCATAACGATAAAGACCGGCACCGGAATTGTAATAAAGCATGCCGTTGGCGCCGTATAAACCGCTGTGAGCACCCTTCCAGTAGCTTTTCTTGGTAGAAATGTTTTTCCACTCATTGGGAAGCTGAAGTAAGGAGCTTCTGGCTTCGGTCAGGCCGGTTCCGTCATAGGTATACACACGCAGGTAGCGGTAGTTGTCAATGGCATACCAGTAACCATCCATATATTCCATACCGCAGTCGATGTTATTCCAAAAATAATTATCATAGGTGGTATCGTTGGCCCATTCTTCCTTCCAGTCACCGCCGATGGTCCAGCTGGAAGCGGAATACTTGGGATCTCCGTCTGTTAAGCTTGCCCGAAGTCCGGCAGAGCTCTTTAAGAAAAAGGCATGTCTTGCACGGCCCTTCATATCCGGAGTGGGATCGTCATAACCTGGATCTACAAAATAATACTTGCCGTTCACCTTTACCATAGCCCAGTAGTAAGCACTGCCGCCCTTTACCAGCTGGCACTCCAAACCAAGCTCTCTGGCCAAGGTCACGTAGGCACTTGCATAGGCTTTATAGGTTGCCTTATGGTCCACCAAAACATTATAAACAGAATTCTTGGAATCTATAGAGTCATCCTGACAGGTACGGCAGATAAACTCATTTACATACAAAGCTTTTTCCAACTCAGAGAAATTGCTGCTGGCACTGTTTCGAAAATCTGCCAGCGCCTGGTTGTAAGCCTGCTCCTTCTGGGTATTTCCCTGGTCACCACCGTTGGAACCTTCGGTATAGTTGACAAATACCATAATGGCATATCCATTACTGGGAATATAGTTTACATCATTCGTTCTTTTCACATAATCGATTTCCGGATGAGCATCCAATAAGTCGAAATATAACTGCTCAATCTCGTCTGTCGGAATGTTATAAGCGGAAATATCAACCGTTGTTTTTCCGGCTCTCCAGCCCTCCAAAATAGCATTCTGCGCACCGGCTCTTTGCTCTGCTGTTGCTGCACCCGGTTCTGCGGTTTCATAAACAATTGCCTCGCTATCCTCCGGCAGGGTATCCTGTGCCAAAGCACCGATTCCGTCTCCCAAGGAAAGTGTAAGGGCCAGTCCGAGAGCCAGCCATTTACTCCATTTTTTCATTTGATAACCCCTTTCTGTCATTCCAAGTCTTATTTTGTATTTCCCCAAAATCCCTTAACTATTATCATATCACAAATAAAGGTTGCGGGGCGAATGAATTTTTTGTTTTTTTTGGCATTTTTTACCACCTGAGAATATTTCCCGGACAAAAGTGCCTCCAGGCGTCCCAGCATGACCTGTGTTTTCTCTTCCAGGATTCTCTGTCCCTCCGGAGTGGTCAACCGTCCCTCTTTTGCAAAGGCCTCCAAAATATCCAGATACTCCCGAATTTCCTTTATTTTTCGCTGCTTATTCAACAGCTTCCGTATCCGATGCTCTTCCTTGCCTGCATTATGGTCATGGCGCCTGTGGAAGGCCAGCACCTGATTAATTTGAACCAGGGAATGCTCCTCTGCCGCCTTGGCGCAAAGCAGGAAATCATGGGGAATCGCAGAATTCTCCACCGCCCATTCCTTGTACCAGGCATTTCGGTAACAAAGCACCATGCCCGGACGTTCAGATTTATAAAAAATCTGCCGTACATCAACGTTTTCCGGCGGTTTTTCCTCTCCCTGCCCGGTTCCCTCAATCACCGAATGCAAATCCTTTCCCGTCGCATCGATCAGATTGTACCGGCAGCATACCAGATTGGTTTTCGGATTCTGCTCCATAAATTCTGCCATTTTCCGGAGCTTTTCCGGATGCCAGACATCGTCCTGATCTGCCAGAAAAACCAGCTCCGTCTCACAAAGCCCCATGGCATAATAGAAATTCTCGGGATAGCCTTTATTGGACTCATTTTGATATAATGTCCAGCTGTCCTCCAAATGATTTTCCCGCACAAACTGCTGTATCCGCTCCACGGTACCATCCGTAGAACCATCATCACAAAGGATGACCCGGTCCGGCTTCTTCGTCTGTTGCAGAATCGTTTGAAGCTGCTCTGTAATATATTCTTCTCCGTTGTAGGTGCCCATGCATACACCAATTGTCATGAATTACTCCTCGATTGCCTCCCGGTAAACCAGAAAATACTGCTTTGCCATGGTTTCCAGGCTATTCTCCATTTGCAGTTTCTGCGCCAGTGCTTCCCCGGTCAAAACATTTGCTTCTCCGGTCAGAATCTGCTCCACCGCCGCTGCCAGTGCCGCCTTATCTCCAACCGGTACCGCAATCCCTTTTTTGTCCTGTAATTGCTCTCTGTTGCCGCCAACCGCAAAGCCAACCACCGGGGTTCCGCAGGCCTGTGCCTCCAGGGTGACGGTTGCGTAGGTCTCTGCCATAGACGGCAGGACAAACACGTCCGCCAGGGAATAATACTCCGCCAACTCCTTTCGGTCCGCCATGGACGGAAGGGGTATCACGTTTTCCAGGCCTTTTCGATGTTCCTCAAGGGAAGCATCCCAGCCAATCAGCACCACCTTGGCGGTATTTCCCAGACGCTTCGCCAAATCCAATAAATAGGTTGCTCCCTTTAGGGGATCCTTAAAGCTGGTGGCGATTCCCAGCACGATTTTTTCCTGCTTATCAAATCCGTGTTTTTCCCGGCAGGCTTCCTTACCCTTTGGATAAAACACCTCCTTGGTATCGATTCCGTTTGGAATCACCTTCACCGGATATTTGTTTAGAAAGGACTGCTCCACCTCGGTTTTCAGCCACTGGGCAGGGGTTACCAATATTTTCTTTTCCCCTTTTGTGAACCAGTTTTTCTTGTCTCTCCACATTTTCGCAGTGAAATCGAAGAACTGACTGGTGGGATAGCGGTCCAGATAGGGACACTTTCCGCACCCGATTTCAAAGCCTCTGCAATCATAAAAATGACCGCAATTTCCCGTGAAGGCGTGACAATCATGAAAGGTCCACACCACGGGAAGGTTCTTCTCATAGATATAATCAAACAGCAGTCGGAAATTCAGGTAATAACCATGCACGATATGCAAGTGAATCAAATCCGGCTGCACCTTTTCCAAAAAACCTAATAACCGCCTGGTTCCGGCCTGGTTCCAATACCCGTTTAGGCCGACAAAACGGCTCATAAAGGCCGAAAAATAAATCTCAGGGGATTTATCAAAGCAGTAAAGGTTTGGCTCCGGGCCCCCTTGTCCCCTGCCATAGGCCACGTAAGATTCCTCTCCGGCTTCCAAAAGCTTTCGATGAAGGGAGGCTGCAATTCTCGCTGCTCCGCCGTAATCATAATGACTGCAGATTTGTACGATTTTCATGCTTCCTCCTTCCCGATTATAACGAATCTGTTATCCCAAAATATATTTTGCCGCCTCAATGGCTACGCATTCCAGAAAATAAAAACGGCTGTATCCGTTTATCCGATAGCAATACCGATACCGGTCCCGGATACGCTTTTTGCAGGCCTTTAAGCTCTTGTGATTGCTGGCCCCGCCCATAGGGAAATTGGCCAACACCCGGTCCACCGTCACAATCCTGCGTTCCTGTTTTCGCATCTGAAGATAAAAGCCGTAATCGTCATGAATTCCCAAATCCCGAAAAGGATTATCCTTGTAAAGAGCGGCCTTTACAAAGGTGGTGGGATGATTCCAGTCTCTGGAAGTCTGGAAGCCTCGAAGTCTGGCTTTTTTGACAAAGGTTTCTCCGTTTGAGCGATACATGCGAATATTGGCAAACATCAGCTCGCAGTCCTTCTTTTCAAAGGTTTCCTGCACCACCTTCAGGGTGTCCGGCTCATACCAGTCCCCGCTGTTTAGAATACCGATCACGTCTCCGGTAGCCAGGCGAATACCCTTGTTCATGGCATCGTAGATTCCATGGTCCGGCTCGCTGACCATTTGCACCCGGATTCCTTTTTCCGAAAGGGTTTCCTTATTTTGTTCCAATCGTTTGACGGTTCCATCCTTGCTGGCACCGTCAATAAAAATATATTCTACTTCGTAGGTCCCCGGATTTTCCTGGGACAATACGGAATCAATTGTCTTTTGCAGGGTTTCCTCACTGTTGTAGGTCACCGTAATAATACTGATTTTCATCTTACATTTCACCCTCAGTCAGTTCAATGGAAGTATCTGTGTCATAAATCTGATAGGGAATTTTGTAGGTACTTAATTCCGGCGCGTATTCCAGGGAACCAAAGGCCTTTTGCACCATATTGCCAAGCTTTCCTCCCATGGCAGCCAATAAACGAAGGCCGGGTTGAAAAATACCCGTAATCCATATTTTCCTGCCATGCACCTTTGCGATGCGTCTTACCATTTCCGTGGTGGACAAAATCTCCGGATTCTGGGGATAAAAAATGCCCTGTTCCTCCTCCAGAATCATAAGACTTACAAATTTACACAGATTCCCCACATACAGCATACTTCTGCGATTCTCCACCTTTGGGAAAACCGGCAGTTTTCGGGCAAATTTGGACAACAACGGATAGTTTCCCTTGGAGTGCTTGCCATAAATCATAGGGGGACGTAAAATCACCACCCGAAAAGAGTCTTCCATCAGCTGCTGCAGACCTTTTTCTGCCTGCACCTTGCTGTCTCCGTAGCAATTCTTTGGAGCCAACGGGGTGTCCTTCGTAATTACCTTTCGCTGTCCAAATCCTGCGCTGTCCCCATACACGATGATACTGCTCATAAAGAGAAACTGAGGCACTCCCGCTTCCTTGGCCTTCTCGGCACAGGCCAGGGTCAAGTCCCTGTTTACCCGGTAGTACAACTCCTCCCGCTCCTTGGAAATCTTTCCGGAATCCGCATGGGCAATTCCCGCTACGTGAAAGACGCTGTCAAAGCCCTGAAAAGAAAAGTCCTTCCAGCTGTCCTTGGTCATATCCAGGGTTTCGGTCTCAATTCCCGGGCAGTTATTCTTTATCCAGTTTTCAAAGGAAGTACCAATATAGCTGTTGGCTCCGGTAATCAAAACTTTCTTCATTTTATCTCTCACAATTCTGTGCGGATGCTTTCTGTTCCGATGGTATCTATTCGTCTTTTCGACCCGTCTTTTCAATCCGTCTATTTCTATCCGATTATTTCTTTTCCTGCTCTACCTGTTCCTTTTTGTGCAGTTCTCCGGTGCCGCCTTCCACGACCCCTTCCTGCTTCGCAACAGAAATCACCGTACCGAAAATACACTTTAAGTCCATTGGCAGGCCCATTTTTTCCACATATTCCCCATCCAGCTTTGCCTTCACAGGGATTTCCAGCTCATCTCTGCCGTTAATCTGTGCCCAGCCGGTGAGACCCGGCAAAATATCGTTGGCACCGTATTTGTCCCGCTCCGCAATCAGGTCATACTGATTCCAAAGGGCAGGTCTTGGTCCCACAATGGCCATATCCCCCTTTAAGATATTGAGGATCTGCGGCAGTTCGTCCAGACTGGTCTTTCGCAAAAACTTTCCCGCCTTGGTAATATACTGCTCCGGATTGGCCAAAAGATGGGTAGGAGTATCCTTGGGGGTATCAATCCGCATGGTACGAAATTTCAAAATTGAAAAGTAGGTTTTATGAATACCCACCCGCTTTTGTCGAAAAAGCACCGGCCCCTTGGAGTCGCACTTAATCCATACAATCAAAATCAGAAAAAGGGGAGAAAGTACAATGATTCCAATCAGTGCAAGAAACCGATCCAGCAGCCCTTTCAAATGTTTGTACATCTCATCTCCTCCTTTTCGTATCCGTCAATTTCGATAAACAATCTATCGAAATCCGCTTCACTTCTTAGCCATGAACGCAATCTGTTTCGTGGTTACGTTCTGCTCAGTCGTCCAAAACCTGTATTTCAAGTTCCTCATCCTTTATATAAAACTGAGGATGCTGTACAAAAAACATCAATAGCATAATCAATTGTCCCAAATTCCACACAATTTCCGTCAGTCCAAAAAGCAGGAAAATGGTACAAACCAAAATCGGAATAATCGCGTAGGGATTTCCCACCGCATTTGCCATGGTTCTGGCATTCCAGGCCCCTTTTCCATGTCTCCACAAAAGGGCAAAGGACAATACGATGCTGAGAATTCCTACCGGTATTCCGTAGGTATAGCCCATTTGAATCCACAAATTTTGGGCGTGTCGGCTTTGATAACCGCTGTCCCCGATATAATAATAGCCTTTATCCGGCCCATTTCCAAAAAGGGTCATATCCTCCAAATAGGCTTTATAAATGGTCAATCGATATTTGGTACTCAAATCCTGCACCCAGGGAATATCCACCAATTCCACCCGCTCCGGATAGTGAATGGTAGCCCGAAGGAACAAAGGATTCACTGCCTCCTTGCGCAAAATGCTCTGTACCACGCGGCCGCCGGCCTCCATCAGGAATTCTTCCAGGCTGATGTACTTCTCGGAATCCGCAGGATCGAAAGAATGCACCTTATCCGGGGAGTATTCTCCCTCGTACCAGATGCGGTAATGCAGGATGGTAGGAAGCCATCGGATTGTCTCATATACCGGCAAAAAGGTCAGCAAAACAGCCAGCGCCAATGCCGCCCCCCGAAGAAGAATTTTTCCGGTTTTCATCTTTCGGTAACGGTACATTCCGTAAATTGCATAAAGCAGGGTGATAACCCCGGACACAATCCAGGCTGTTCGGCAAAGGGTAAAAATCTGAAAACTCAAAAGGCCTCCTGCGCCGATAAAGAAGAACAGCTTTTTCCACCATTTTTCCTTTCGCGCAAACAGAAGGTGAAGCTTACACAAAAGCATTCCGTATACAATCAAATAATAAAGGGCCATGGCATTGGTATTCTGATAGGCACCTACGTAACGCACCTGGTCGTACGGTCGAAATCCGTAGGCATAAATCTGAATTCCAAAGAAGCCCAGGATGATTCCGTCCACCATGGCATCCCAAAGCGCTTTTTTTTGAGTCTCCGGGAATCGGGTAAGATAAAAAGCTCCAAACATGAAAAAATACCAAAGAGGCCAAAGTCTTTGGCTAAAGGACGCAATCATGAAAACAGACATGGCAATCCAAAGCCAGCCGATACGACCGGGACGGAAGGCCATTTTTTTCTCCACGATAATTTTTTGAAAAAGATATTTCACCAAAATACCGATCCACCATACATTCAGTACGGCAGTCTCTCTTTGCCATAGGTTATAATATCCGATATTTTGGCGCCAGTGCAGATAGATTCCCACCATGGTGCCAAGGCAGACCAAGGAATACACAACATTGACCCGGGTAACAAACTCCCCAAGGGGATAGGCACTGTACAAAATCACCATCATCACCAGGCCGGTACAGTTTACCGCCACATACCACACATCGCCGGTCTGGGAGGCCTTCAAAAACTCGATCAGACTAAAGGCCAAAAAGCAAAGCATATATAAAGTTTTGTAAGAAAACAGCTTCTTGCCAAAATCCAACCGCATTTTTCCTCCATTTCTAAAACGCACAATACGCAATTGCACACAGCTCGGGATTCCCGACCCATCTACAATTGCGTCTGATTAATCTTCCTTATACTCACTACTGTTTTCCGGATGATAAGAGGGAACGATTTCCTGAATCAGCTCCCGGATATTTCCGGATTCGGAATAAGCCGCTTCCTCCAGCTCCTCCAGCTGTTGCTCGAACTTCTCCACATCGAATTCGATAGGCTTTCCGATAAAAATCATCTTGTTGGAAGTCTTTTTCAAGCCCTCCGCATCCATCAAAAGCTCTTCGTACATTTTTTCACCGGGACGAAGACCGGTAATCTTTATCTCGATATCTTCTCCCACCCGGTATCCGGATAATTTGATCAGGTTTTTCGCCAAATCCAAAATCTTGATGGGTTTACCCATATCCAATACGAAGATTTCACCACCCTTTGCATAGGCTCCGGCCTGAAGCACCAAAGACACCGCCTCCGGAATGGTCATAAAATATCGAATAATGTCCGGATGGGTTACCGTTACCGGACCACCCTCCGCAATCTGTTTTTTAAACAAAGGAATGACACTGCCGTTACTGCCAAGTACATTTCCGAAACGAACGGCAACGAAATTGGTATCGGACTTCTGGTTCATCATCTGAATTACCATTTCGCAAATCCACTTGGAAGCACCCATAATGTTGGTAGGGTTCACTGCCTTGTCGGTAGAAATCAGTACAAACTTCTCCACCCCATAACGACTGGCCGCAATGGCAGTCTTATAGGTACCGAATACATTGTTTTTAATCGCCTCGTTGGGACTGTCCTCCATCAGGGGCACATGCTTATGAGCTGCCGCATGATAGACGATGTTGGGACGATAGGTATCCAAAATCTGCTCCATACGATTGGTGTTTCGCACGGAAGCAATTAAAACCTTCAAATCCAGATTGGGATGCTTTCGCAAAAGCTCCTGCTGGATTTCGTAGGTGCTGTTTTCATAAATATCGATAATAATCAACTGTTTGGGATCGTGCTGGGCAATCTGGCGACAAAGCTCGCTACCGATGGAGCCTCCTCCTCCGGTAACCATTACCACCTTCCCGGTAACATATTCCCAAACTTCCTTGGTATTAATCTGAATGGGCTCTCTTCCCAAAAGGTCCTCGATGGCAACCTCACGCAGATTGGATACGGAAATTTCGCCCTTAATCATCTGGTACATACCGGGCAAAATACGCAGTTTACAGCCGGTTTCCTTGCAGATATCCAGAATTTCCTTTCGGGTAGTCATATCCGCAGAAGGAATGGCAAAAATAATCTCCTCGATTCCGTATTGGGTAACCGCATCAAAAATCCGATCTCTTCCGCCTACAATAGGTACACCGCGAAGCATCTTGCCGTGACAGCCTTCATGGTCATCGATAATACACTTGGGACACAGGTTCAGATAACGGCTGTTCTCGATTTCCTTTAAAATCATGTCTGCCGCCGCTCCCGCACCGATTAACATAATGCGAATCTTACCGTTGGAGGTACGTCTGTGATTAATTGCACGAAGCAATCGATAGCTGAATCGAATACCGCAGGCAAACCCAAACAATAAGAACGGATACAACACGTAATAGCTTCTGGGCATGGTACGATTGATGGCATGGCACAAAATATACTGCACTACCGCCGTAGTACCGGTGGCATAGACCACATTCAAAAACTCCGTAGCACTGGCATAGCGCCATACACTTTTGTACAATCTCCAAATCCAGAAAATGATGATCGTGGTCAGAATATTCCAGGGAAGAAGGTGCTCGAAATTCTCCCAAAAATAGGGATATATTTCATTGAACTGAAACTCAAAGCGGATGTAAAGAGCACCGAAGGAGGAAAACACGATACCCACAATATCCATGATAATAAGGGCAATGATTCGATTCATGGGAATCTTTAAAAAGTTGGTCTTATCCTTCAACGTGTTCTTTCACCTCTTTCCTTACATGAGCGGAAAGCCGACATTCGCAATCTGCTTCGGTTCCTGCTCATTATTATCCAATTTTTGCGCACAATTGCGCATTATTTTTATTTTATTATAACCACCCCAAAAGGTCAAGTGGGTGTTATCCCCCGAAGCTTGGCGTGAAGCACACGAAGCCCCTTGGGAGAAATACAAAACAGGGTTAGATATATCTTGTTTTTCTTGGTTAATATGGGGTTTCGCATCCCTTTTCCCCAGTTTTTTCGAAGAAAGGCTACGATATCCACATAATCCTGTCTTTCCCTGTTCATAAGAGAGATGGGGATGTGCAGCAAATATTCAATACACTGGAAAACCTGGAAGCGAAAAGCCGTATCCGCCAGTTCCGTATACTTCTTCGGCACTGTTTCCGCCGCAAAATGGGCATTTTCCACGCTGTCCGGAAACACTCTGGAAAACTCTCCCTTGGTTTTCTTTCGGGAATTGGAGCCCAGTCGATAAAATACATGGTACCCATATCCCGGCAGGGACAAAACCCCCTCTGTTTCCAAAAGCATCTGAATCAACAGGCGAAAATCTTCATTCAGCTTTCCCTCCGGAAAGAATCTGTTTTGAAAAAGCGCCTTGGAAATCAGCTTGGTACAAAAAGAACAATCTCCTTTATGGAGCAAAAGTTCCCGCAAAAAATCCTTTGAGGAAACAAAGGTTTCCTCCTTGGGTGGATTGCACAGGTTGGGCATCTGATTTCCGGCTTCGTCAATCTCATCCCGGCCAATCTGGGCGATTCCTGCAGCCGGATTTTGCAAAAGGGCTGCCATCAGCTTCTCATACATATCCGGCTCCACGTAATCATCGCTATCCACGAAACCGATGTACTCTCCCCGAACCTTGGAAAGTCCCACATTTCTGGCAGTGGAGGTTCCCCCGTTTGGCTTATGCACTACCTGAATTCGGGAATCCTTCCCGGCCAATTGGTCGCAAAGAAGCTCCGTTGTGTCATTGGACCCATCGTCAATAAGCCAGATTTCCAAGGGGGAATAGGTCTGCGCTAGCAGGCTGTTCACGCAACGTTCCAGATATTCTTTTGTGTTGTAAACCGGTACAATCACCGAAATTAAAGGGTTCATTTATTTTTCTCCAACTGTTTTGTCTGTGAGAAATCCGTACATCCCACGCTCCGAAATCACAGGAGCAGGACTGCAGGGTGTCAGAATTTGTCCGGGATTGGTCTTCCCCCGGACAGGAAGAAATTCCTTGGCCTGAATGGAACGGGCCAAATCCAACAGCTTGGAAGCCGCATTTTCCGGATTCCATTCCCGGGAAATGGTTTCATAAGCTTCTCTGCCGATGCTCTCGCATAGCTTCGGATTTTGCAACAGTTCCAGCACACGTTTATACAGTTCCTCCGGATGCTTGTCCGGATAACAATAACCGTTGATTCCATGACGTATGAGATAAGGAACGGAGCCAATCATATGGTTGGCCACTACCGCACAACCACTGTTCATGGACTCGTTTACCACGGCACCCCAGCCCTCGTTTCGGTCAGAGGTAAACAGATAAATGTTGGCCTTTTCCATTTTCTCCCGCACCTGATTCGGCTTTAGGAACCCGGTAAGGGTAACCGAATCCTCCAATGCATAGCGTCGAATCCGCTCTTCCAAATCCAGGCGTCTTTCTCCGTCACCGATGATTTCCATGTGGAACTTACAGCCTTTTTCCTGCAAAAACCTGGCAGTTTCCACCGCCAGCTCCGGATGCTTTAGAGTCAGGAAACGTCCCGCCCATAAGATGTAGGGCACCTTTCCTTCCTTTGTCTCATAGCCTTTTTGTTCCAAAAGCTTGTCCAAATCGTAAGAAATGAGCTCCGGGAAATAGCCCCAGCAAAACTTCTTGCCCGGATATGCCTTCACAATGTCAAAATCCGATGCCACATAGGCGCCGGAGCACAAAAGATATACATTGGAATTTCGATAGCGGGTGTGATCCTTATATTTTTTTAACAGGCCCCTTGGAGATACTGCCTTCCACTGGCCCTCTCTGTAAAGTCTTTCACTGTAGCGAATAATCAAATCACCCTTTTTTAAGCGGTTTTGAATATAGGACTCGTCCTCCAGACCCCCATACAAAAGCACCTGACAGGAATCGATGATTTCCTGACAACGTTTCGGCTCCTTGTAGGCATACAGCAGGTAGGGCAGTTTATTTTCCTCCTGCCAACCCATGGCCACTCGCTCGGCCTCCATCTCCATGGTCTGTATAAATACAAAGGATCCTCCCAGCTTTTCGTACATAGCATTACAAAAAGGAATCTGGTGATGATTGATGTAATTGGACACAAAAGCCCATTTTACCAGCTCCATCAGCACCCTCCTATCATATCCAGATATATTTCCATCATACGCTTTTGGTTGGTCTGACGATTATGGGTTTTAGCGGCATGGGCTCTGGCATGTTCACAACATTGCTTTCGCAAATCGGCATCCTTCCACAAAGCAATCACGCCTTTTGCCAAGGAAGCCGCAATGTCGTCCTCCGAACCGGATCCGTAGCCTGCCGTCAAAATACCGTCCGCTCCATCCGTAAAGATGCTGGAAATTCCGCCCACATCGGCTGCTACACAGGGCATCCCCAAAAGCATCGCCTCTCCCAGGGAATTGGGCGAATTTTCAATCGTGGAACAGCATACATAGGTAAAGCTTTTCAGATACTGCTCCTTCATCTGTTCTTCATTTAATCGCCCCAAAAAGAAAACCGCTTCTTCCAAATGATTTTCTTTGATGAGCTGATTCAGATATTTCCCGTAGCTTGGAAGCTTCAAGCGGTTCTTCCAGCCATCGGTGCGATTTACCTGATTTCCGGAGACAGCTACCGTCGCGTCCGGATATTCCTTACGAATCAAAGGAAGAGCCTTAAGCATATAGTGAAGTCCTTTGATGGGATAATCTCCCTGACTTAAGAAAATGCTGTGGGGCTTTGCCTTGGCTTCCTCCCAAATCCCCTCGTAAAAGCAGGGGCGAAGCGTTTCGTTCATGGCATAATATTTGGCCTTGGGATTCCATAAATTGGTATAATGCTTATCCCAATGGGTACGTCCGCTGACGTTTCCCGCTGCCTGTACCGCCCGTATTTCCCAGCGACCTCTGTCCACAAATTTCTGTTGTTGTCTTATAATACTGTCTTTTTTCAGCCAGTCCCGGAAGGTTACCCGATTCTTTACACTGTCCGGCAAATTGGCGAAAAAGCTTTCCGCATACACCCCGCAAAGACCCTGTATGGAGATTAAAAGCCTTTCTTTCTTGTCATAACCCTCACAAATCGCGCAGGTGTGGGGATATTCCGTACCGAAACAGTGAATCACGTCCGGCTCAAAGTCATTGGCAATCCGAAGCAAGGCATCCGTCAGCTGCTTTTGCTTTTCTTCCCCGTATTCCTCCGGATGGTCCATATCCTCATAAAAACCATAGGCCCGAATATGACCTCCGGTCACGGCAATCTTCTCCCCGAAAACAGTCGATTCTCCTGTGACCGGGAAGGCTACCGCCAGCTCCAAATGACCGTCTGCCTCCTGATTTCCACACTCCAAAAGGGCGCTTACCAGACCGCTTAACCAGCCTTCTTTATGATTCCCGGGCAGTCCCAAATGCTTTGCTACCGCCGGGAGCATTGTATTGCAAATCCACAATATTTTCATCCAAACGTCTCCAACTAATTAAAGATCCAGTTCAAATAAGGCAACAGTCTCACATTCATATCGTACATTCTCTGCAGCATCACAAAGAAATATCCGCCGAAGGCACCGATTACGCCCATATAACAGAAAATCCGAAACCAATTTTTCTTCATGGCGCCAAGTACCTGCGGAATCAGAAACACCTGGGAGCCAATCATATAGTAGGCCAGTCGGGAGGTTTCGGGAATAAAGCTTCCGCAACAAAAAACCACCAGGCCCATAACATTCAGGAAAAAGCCAAATCGTACCGCCCTATCTTCTTTGCAGGCCTTATAATTCCATAGGCACAAAGCCAGCACACAAACACACTTGGCAATATTCACATAGGATAAACGTCCGTTGTCAAAGGCGGACTGCTCATAGTAAGGATAAATGCGAAACAGCACCTTACGAATCAGGCTTTGCCCGAAAATCAAAAAACCGATTCCCCCGCCAAACACAATTCCGTGCCAGAGGCGAAGCTTGGTCTTGGCCAGATAAATGGCCAAAAGATATACCGGGATTACCAACAAAATGGTCTTGTGAAATACCGCGCCGAAACAAACCCAGAGGAAAAATTTGCCATAATCTCCCCGAAGCACATATTTCATGGAGAACAGTGCAATGGCCAGTGCCAGGTAGAATCGGACAGAATTCAGACTGTTAAAATAATACCCGCTGGTTAACAGCAGGAATAAGGACATGGCATAGTCCTGTGCCTGGTCATGCAATGCTATTACAAAAAACAAAACCGTGATGATGGAGAAGAAGCCAAATACCAGCAAATAACGATCGTAACCGAAAATGTTGTAAATCCAGCGCACAATCAGATTAAAACCGATTTCCGAGGAAACCCGACGATCCTGCATAATCAACTTAAAATTGTCCCTGTAAACCCAGTAATCGTTTCCCACCGCAATACGACAGGCGGACACGCCCATCAAAAGCAGATAAATCATGGTCTCCGATACGAAATTGCGGGCTCTCTGCCGATTCCACCCCTCGTATTCCCCGGCAGCGTAACCGGCTCCCCGGATTCTCTCGGGAACAAAGTCCTTATTTTGAATAAAAAGAGCAAGCCCCACTGTCACCAAAGTTAGTATAATATATACCAATGCACTCCATTCCATGGGTCTTCCTCCTTTCCTCATCCTTTTTGTTGTATATAGCGCTTCTTTCTGCCTTCCAAAAGTCCCTTCCTCATCCACCGGTAGGCCTGCTTTTTAGGAAGCTTGTACTGCTTTTGCTTGGTAAGTACGAAGCGAAGCAGCCACAAATAGGCGCTCTTGGGATAAAGGTAAGCAAATAAATAACCTCTGTCAAAAAAGAATTTTTCATCATATCCGTGAAACCAGGTGGATTCCCGATAGGTTTCCTTCCCGATCACTCCGGTGCTTGCATAGATGTGCAGGCCCTCCTTTAGACAATCATGCAAAAACAGACTGTCCTCCCCGTTGGAATATTTGGCGCCGCCGCCAAATTGCAGGGAAAAGGTCACTCCCGCCTTGTGAAGCCCTTCTCTTCTGGCAGCTACCGCATAGGTAGGGTAACGTCCAAAATTATAAAAGCGAATCCGCTTTTCCTTGTCATTATGATAGGTGGCTCTTCTTGGGTCCACCTCTAAATTAAAAGTAATCACATCCGCATCCGGATTTTGATCAAAGGCATTGCAAATCACCTTTTCATAATCCGGTGCCAGCACAATATCTTCGTCACTGAACAAAACAATTTCCGCTTCTGCGCGAAGAAGTGCCGTATTTCGGCTCAGTCCCACGCCACGCTCCTTTAGATGGAAACAGCGAATGGTATGGTCCTCTTTCGTGACTTCTTCATATTCAAATCGATCGCACTGATCCACAATAATTGCATCGGTAGACAACTGCATGCGCTCACTTAAGCTTTTTGCATCCTCATGCATTGCCGCTACAAGTACCTGTAACCTCATCCGTTTACCTCTTTAAGTTATAGTAGAAAAGAAGCAGCTTCTCATCCACCTCTGTCAATACTGCTGCCAGTACCGGAATCTCCCGTGTGGCCAAAAGCTCCAATTCATATTCCAGGCGCTTGCCCACATGCTTGCCCGACGGCACCAACAAAAGCACGCCACCTGCTGCCTTTGCTTCCTCTAATCCCTCCGGTAAAAGCTCCGTAGCCGGAAGGGCATAAACAGATTCCTCATCCTTGCCCAGGCTCTCCTTCAAAAGCTTGCAGCCCTCCAGTGCATCCACCTCACCGGTCATAGGCAATACATAACAAGGCTTGGAAGCGTCCTTGTAGATATATTTCAGATTTTCTCCGGTCATGGGATCATCCATGGCGCCGGCAACCTTTAAACCATATCTGGTCTTTAAGGTCGTGGGAAGCCAAATGCTGTCATCCCCCAGTTCCCCCAAAAGGAAAAAACCAAACACAAACAATACCGACAACACCCCGGCCAACTCGAAGGCTCTTACCGGACGCACGTCATATTCCGTTTCCTTAGCCACACCGGGATTCATCACTTCTATGGAAGACACCCCGTGGAACATGCCCGGGAAATCCTCTACCATGGTAATCTCCAAGGCCGCACTCAAATCCTCTGCCAACTTGGGATTTTCGGAGGTACAAATGGTCTCAAAAATGCGCAAATCGGAGCGCATATTGGAGGATAACATTTGGTCCAGATCCGCATCCGTCAGGGCAATTCCCTGGGTATTTACCTCTTCGTAATGCTTCATCAAAGGCTCCCGAAACTGCTTGGAAAACAACCAGGTCTTCATGGTAACCGCATTCAGATACAAATCATGCTCTACCCAGTCCGGGTCGGAATACTCTGCCTGCAAGGTCGCCACTGCCTCATAGGTAATGGTGGGACGAAATACAATTGTCTTTAAATAATATGCGCCCCCAAGCACAAGGGTACCAATCACGGTACATACAATCAGCATGGGCAAATTTCTAAGCACCCGAAGTACCGTCAGCTTTAAATCAAAGGGCTCTTTTCCGTATCCATTTTTCATGGCTTTATCCTTTCCAAAAAAGGTTATTTCTGTTCCTTCTTATCGCTCTTTAAGGCAGTCACCTGGGTAGTCTCCACACCCTCGGTAGAATCCGGCTGGAACAAAATCTTTAAGGTCAAAAGCATGAGCTTAATATCCAGCCATACGGAATAATTTTCAATATAGGTCAAATCCAGCTTTAATTTATCGTAAGGAGAGGTGTTGTATTTTCCGTAAACCTGCGCAAATCCGGCAAGTCCGGCCTTTACCTTGGTACGATATACGAATTCCGGCATTTCCTCCACATACTGGGCGATAATCTGGGGACGTTCCGGTCTGGGACCGATAAAGGACATATCCCCTCTTAAAATATTGATCAACTGGGGAAGCTCATCGATACGAACCATGCGGATAAATTTGCCGATGGGCGTAATACGGCTGTCATTTTTCTGCGCAAGTCTTGCGACTCCGTCCTTTTCCGCATCGGTGCGCATGCTTCGGAATTTCATGATTTCAAATTCCCGCATGTCTCTGGTACAACGCACCTGCTTGTACAGAACCGGACCCTTGTCATAAAGCTTAATCACAAGCGCGGTAATAAGCATAATGGGAGAGGTCAATACCAACAGGATAAACGCGCACACCACGTCGATGGTCCTCTTGATAAAGCGCTGTTCCATGGTAAGGCTGTACTCTCTGGTCAATAAAATAGGGGTATCAAATACATGCAACTCCTCCGCACCCAATAAAATCACATCCGTGATCTTTGGCATCATATACACGCGAATGGAATGCTCATAACAGTATTTTAACAGGGGTTTTCTTTCCTGATCGGTCATATCCCAAAGCACCACCGCATTGATTTGGCCGTTCTCGTAGTTCTCTTTGATTTTGCGGCTCAATTCCTCTACCCCAAGGCTCATGGGAAGCTCCATGGTAACCTTGTACTTGTCTTTACGGCTGTTAAACTTGCCTTTGATTTCATCGGTGGGACGCTCTCCGTGAATCAGTAAAAGCTTTCTGGGTGGAAACAGCTTCCGATAGATCCGATTGGCAATACTGATATAAATAATCACTACCACCAGCTGCTCCAAAAACATGAAAACAAATACCTTGGGAACAAACAGCTGGAACGCCATCATGGAAAGTTCCGCATAAATAATGATATCCGCAATCAGGGTTGCAAACACCTGTGAGAAAATAATTTCCACGTTTTTCAGATATCCCAGTCGCATTCCGCCGTACATATTGGCCAGCAAAAGTAAGATAATTCCGTATATGGATACCTCAAGCACATGACCGTTCCAATAAAAATTACGAAGCGGCTCTACCAGACTGTATCGGAAGGTGGTTAACCAGTTATAGGTAAACACCCCAATTTCCAGAGCCAGACAAATGGCTACCAGTCCCAGATTAATCAGTCTCTTAAAGGACTCCATTTTTCGCAGTTTATAATCATAGCTATTTTTACTCATAGCTCTTCCTCCGTCCTGTGCTAAATTCTTCGTCTCACAGCATTCAATGCCCAAAAGCAAAAATGCCATGCACTGCTTACGATTCCCATACCCTCTGATTTTCGATACAAATTCCAAATTCTTCGCATAGCTTCCACCTTATTGGAAGAAAGGGTCTGGGCAGACCTTCTGTATTTTACCAGATTTTCATCCAGTCCGTAACCAACCACGCCGGTTCGAAGGATTTTCCACCAAAGAGCGGTATCCTCACTTTTGATTGCCGGAAAGGAAATCAGCTCCTTGGAAATCCGTGTGGTATCAAACATCACCGTAGTGGTAAAAATCGTGGTATTCTTTAATGCCTCCCGATAGGTAATGGTAGCGGGAACATGCACAACCGTTCCAAGTCCCACTCCGTTTTCATCCGCAAATTCATAACTCATAAACCCAAAGGCAACCTGCTTTTCTTCCATAAAGGCAACCTGCTTTTGAAGTTTCTCCGGAAGCCAAAAATCATCCGCATCCAAAAAAGCCAAAAAACGACCACTTGCCATAGAAATTCCGGCATTTCTCGCCTTGGCGGCACCTGCATTTTGGGGCTGACGAATCAGTCGAATCCGGGTATCCCCGGTCTCTTCCAAGTATTTTTCAATTACAGACACGGTTCCGTCCTTGCTTTGATCCTCCACCAGGAGAAGCTCCCATTCCGAATAGGTCTGGGCCCGGACACAGTCCATGGTCTGCGCAATAAATTTTTCCGCATTATACACCGGTACTACGATGCTAACCAATTCCATACAATCTCTCGCATTTCTGTTCAAAAATCAGTAATCTCTTCGGTAAGACTCATCCTACCGGGCGGCCAAGTTCCAGCAAAATATAGCTTTCGGTATTCCCGGAATTCACCACGGATGCGGCCAAGTCATGACAAAGGGTCTCCACCGTCTCCTCCGGTAAGTTTCCCGGAAGTATTGCATAATCAACTCCCTGTCGGATTAACCAGGAAGACCGGTCAAATTCCGGCAATAGGTTTTGCATCAAAAGTTCTACGTCCTGGGCCTTTTCCATCCATTCGTAGCATTCCACAGCCTCTTTGGGATATTCCTCATAAGATAAACCGTTTAAATCCGTCTGCCATAAATCCCTGCCGTAAAGAAGTTGAATATCCGGCCGAAGGACTCTGGCATTTTCCATCACGGTAGAGGTACCCCAAATCATGGCATTTTCATCGATTTGAGTCAGCACCTCTTCCAACTCCTTTTTCTCCTGCTGCCTGTCCTGAACCGTTACACCGGACACACCGAAGCGACTGCCTGCAACCGCCAAAAGTATGAGCAAAATAAGCACTCCAATCTTTTGGGACTGCTTGATTCGCCTGCTGTCCCAAAGATTTTCCAACAGTACCGCCGCGCCGTAGGCAGTCACCGCAGTCACCGGAACCAGACAAAGAATCATCCGATAATCATAAAAGGCCGTCTGATACAACATAAAGAAAACAGCAGTGGGCGGAAAAGCACAAAGCAGAAATATCACACTGCTATAGGTCAGCAGAGTTTTTTGTTCTTCCCATCTTCCCCGAATCCAAAGCAAAAAGAGCACCAGCAGGAAGAAGAAAATCAATTTTCCGGAGCCCATATACTCACGGAATCCATGGTAAGCAAAATGGAGATAATTCATGATTCATTTCCCTCCTTTTTGCGCAAAACAGGGTACAAATACCAAAGTACCCAGTAGGTCAGATACAACCCGATTCCCACCAGAAGGCAAAGTCCCGCTCCGTAGAGGGTCCAAACCATGCAAGCCTCCGTAATCACACACAAAAGCATCAGAATTCTTCTTTCTCGGAAAAAAGAAGAAAGCAGAATAGGCAATAACACCGTATTTCGTATGGTAAGACCCCGATATCCGGCGTAGAAAAGACCAAAACCGTCCATATTGTCAAAATAGGTTCCCAATCCAAATAAGATGGCTACCGTCAATAGGAAAATCGCTTTCTTTCGATGGTCCTTCGGAAACAATGCACCGGCCAAGCTATAATAAGCCAGAAACGCCAAAAACATAACCGCAGTAGGAATCATTCGGTTCACCACAAGCTCCGTGGTAAGACCGAAAATCCTGCACAGACATCCGTAAAAGGACGGCAGACACAAAATCTGCAGGCGCATGGGAATTCCCTGTGTATAAGGCATGCCGGTTAAGGGATTTACGGCATGAATCTGATCGGTGTGCAGAAATGTGGCTACCGTTTCCGGCGTCACATCCCCTTTCGAGTACCCATAATCTCCCAGCCATAGCATAAGAAGCATGGTAAACATCAAAAGACCGGTTCCGATCCAAATCAGACGCACTTCACCGAAAGCCTGTCTGTCAAACACCGGTTTTTTCTCCTTTTGACCACGGTGAAAAATCCACCGGGCAAACAGGAACAAACAACACAAAAAGAGGACGCTTAAATTCAGCGCCTCAAACAAAAAAACACAATCAGAAAAAGACCGCCTAAGAAACATCGTACCCAAATGCGATGCTTCCGCCAGTCCAATAAAAATCATCCACCCGGTGAGAAGATAATCTCCCCAGAAAAAATCTACTTCCTTTCGCCTGCCGTAAAAAATCGTACAGACACTTTTTCCATAAAGCCAGGGGATTATGATGAATGCTAAACCTAACAATACAATCATATTTCCTGCTCCTAAATCCGGAACCTAAAATAGAATCCGTTGCAATAAAGGACCTTTTTACACAATAAGTCAGTAACTGCTCTTCCACGATTTACATTGACTTTATATCCAGTCGAACCTTGTCCGCGATTCGTGCGATATATTCACTGTTGGTGGGTCGATTTTTTCCCGATGCCTGAGAATAACCAAACATATTTTCAAATGTGTCGGTATTTCCGCGAACCCAGGACACCTCAATTGCGTTTCGAATCGCCCGTTCCACCTTCTGATCGGTCGTTCTGAAATGTCTGGCAACCGTTGGATACAAAAGCTTTGTTACGCTGCCCACAACCTCCATGTCTCTGCCTGACAAGAGGATGGCATCCCGTAAATACTGATATCCTTTCAGATGCGCCGGCACTCCGATATCCAGCATAATTTTCGTTATATAGATTTCCAAGTCACTGTCTTTTACAGTTGCAATTTCCATTATTGTACCCCCTGATATGAGTTGGTCCTTTATTGCAACTGCTAAAAGAATAGTAACATAAGTTCTCTTTATTGAAAAGAAGTTTTCATCGCGTAATTCGACAATCAGAGCTCCTCACGAACCAGATAAATCGGTCTTCTCTTGACCTCCATATAGGTCTTGGCCAAATACTGACCCAAAATTCCGGTACAAAAAAACTGAACGCCGCTGGTTAACAGAATAATGCAAACCAAAGAAGGCCATCCGGAAACAGGATCTCCGAAAATCAGTTTTCTGACAATGATAAACACAATCATAAGAAACGCCAGGACGCAGAAAAACACACCCATCATGGATGCCAGCATCAAAGGGGCGGTGGAAAACGCAGTAATACCGTCCAGGGAATACAAAAACAGCTTCCAGAAATTCCACTTGGTCTCACCCTTGGCGCGCTCCACATTTTCAAATTCAATCCATTTGGTACGAAATCCTACCCAGCCGAAAATACCCTTGGTAAATCGATTGTACTCGGTCATGGACAAAATCGCGTCTACCATCTGGCGGGTCATCAGACGATAATCTCTGGCTCCGTCCATAATCTCCGTCTTGGAAATTTTCTTCATGATGCGGTAGAACATTCTGGCGAAAAAGCTTCGAATGGGAGGCTCTCCCTTTCTGGAAACACGTCTGGTGGCTACGGAATCGTATCCGTTTTTGATATATCCAAACATTTCCGGGAGCAAAGAAGGGGGATCCTGCAAATCCACATCCATGGTCACGATATAATCGCCCTTTGCCTTTTCAAAGCCGGCATACATGGCTGCTTCTTTTCCAAAATTTCTGGAAAAAGATACCAGGTGTACTCTTTCGTCCTCTGAAATCAATTTTTTTACTTCCGCTACCGTGCCGTCCTTGGAACCGTCATCAATATAAATCAATTCCATTTCCACGTTCTGGCTTTGGAAATACTCTGTATTTTTCATCAGCTCCCGATAAAAAAGAGCCACGCTTTCTTCCTCATTGTAGCAGGGACAAATCACACTTAAAAGACTCATTTCCAAATCTCCTTGCCAATAAATTGATACATAATAGTATACTATTTGGGAATAATCTTATCAAGCCCAAAAACCGAATAGACTTTTTGCCGAAACTGCGATATACTGTAGTGAAGAAGGCGGTACAATGCCTTCATTTTTTCACACAAGGAGTCTATGAGCATGAGCTCGTTTGAACAATTTACAGGAAATACCGTGTTTTTCGCAGCGGCCAGCGGATGGTTGGTTGCACAGATTCTGAAAACTATATTGCATATGGCTTTTTCCAAGAAATTCGTAGCAGAACGATTGATCGGAAGCGGAGGAATGCCCAGCAGCCATGCGGCTACCGTATGCGCCCTGGCTACCGCAGCCAATATTTGCTACGGACCCGGCAGCTTTGAATTTGCCATTTCTCTGATTCTTGCACTGATTGTAATGTATGATGCAATGGGTGTCCGCCGAGAAACCGGCATCCAGGCAAAGCTTCTGAACGAAATGGTGGAAATCTTTGCTGAGATGGGAAAAGCGGAAATTTCCGGCGAACAGAAATTAAAGGAATTCGTCGGACACACCCCTTTTCAGGTGCTGATGGGTGCAATTTTAGGTATCGGAATCGGTATATTTGTCTGCAGCCTCCACTAAGCGCCTTTTGAAAGAGAGGTTTTGAATGAATACGAAAAAATGGTTGCCGGTACTTGTTGCCGGCATTTTCTTTTTAAGTACATGTTCTCTTCCGGGAATTCCGGACTCGGAAAATCCCGGTCCGATTCTCCCCGAAACGGAAAGTTATACAGACGAAACTGCCCAGCAGAGCAGCAAATCAGAGTGGATTCCCGGGGTGGAGACCGTAGAAACGCCTCCCGCCGAGGGCTTGGTCCAAAGTCGTCTGACCAACGAATGGATTGACGAAAACCGGGCCAAAAAAAGGCCCATTGCGGTAATGATTCCCAATCAAAGTGTGGCTCTCCCCCAATACGGCCTGTCCAATGCAAGCGTTTTGTATGAAGCCTCCGTGGAAGGAAAAATGACTCGTCTGCTGGCTATTATAGATGACTGGGAAAATCTGGAAAAAATCGGAAATGTTCGTTCTCTTCGGTCCTATTTCGCCGAATGGGCATTTGAGTGGGATGCGGTTCTGATTCATTATGGCGGTCCCTATATGATAGACGAGGTTATTTCCAGGCCACATGCCCAGACCATAAACGGCACCACCTATGATTCCGCATATTATCGGAGTGAAGACCGGGTATCCCCCCATAATGCCTTTACGACCGGGGAATTGATTTTGAATGCCATGAATGATTTGGGCTACAGCCGGGAGGAACGCGGCATGCTGGAAAAGAACCACTTTCATTTCGCCTCTGCCAGTCAACCCAATACCCTGGACCAATACGGAGACAAGGCTGTCAGCGCTTCCCTTATTGATATGACCGGGGCCTATCCTCTCACCCGATGTTATTTTGAATATAACGAGGAGGATGGCCTTTATTACCGAAGCCAGCATCTATCCGGCGCTGACGATGGTCCTCACGTGGACGGATTGACCGGCAAGCAGCTGACCTTCACCAATGTATTGGTTCAATACACCAAGCAGACCGACATTGGAAACGGATATCTGGAAATCGACTGTATTGATTCCAATCAGGAGGGCTGGTTTTTCACAAGAGGAAAAGGAATCCATGTCACCTGGGAAAAGGGGTCCGATTTAGGTGCTACCCGTTTCTATGATGACAATGGCTATGAGGTAGCACTAAACACCGGAAAAACCATGATTTGTATTATCGAAAACGGAGATGTATTCTCCTATAAATAGAAGATCAAATGACGCAATCAAAAAGGTCAAGTGTATTTTCAACTCAAAAATGCCCTCTGCTTCGCAGGGGGCATTTTTATCGTATACGCTGTCTATCAAATTTAAATTAATTCCAAACGATTGATTGCTGAGAAAATTGCTCTCACAGAAGCTCTGGTAATATTGGAGCTGACACCTACACCATAGGTAACCCGTCCGGTGTTGCCATCCAACAAATGAATATAGGCTGCTGCCTGAGAGTTGGAACCGCTCTGTAATGCATGCTCTTCAAAATCCAAAATCTTGATATTCAAATCAAGCTCGGTATTCAAGCCTCTCTGTAATGCATCCAAAGGTCCGTTTCCGATTGCTTCGAAGCTCTTCTCAACTCCGTGCATGGTATATACCACACTAATTTTGGTATCAAATTCGGTAGTGGAAGTTTCGCTCATATCATCTACACGCAACTTCATAAAGTGAAGAGGTTCCTTCTTGTCCAGATACTCTTCGCGGAAGCATTGCATAATCTGCTCCGGTGAAACCTCACCCTGCTTTTCGGATATGCTCTGAATGACATTGGCGAACTCTTTATGCATTGCCTTGGGCAGCTTAAATCCATAATACGTATCCATTACGAATGCCACACCGCCCTTACCGGACTGGGAATTAATACGTACGATGGGCTCATACTGACGTCCGATGTCTGCGGGGTCGATAGGGAGATAAGGTACCTGCCAAATCTCGGAGCCTCTCTCCTTCAGTGCCTGTACACCCTTGTTAATGGCATCCTGATGGGATCCGGAAAAAGCGGTAAATACCAGCTTGCCGGCATAAGGATGTCTGGGATGAATGGGCAGCTTGGTGCAACGCTCATAAATCTCAATAATTTCATTTACGTGTTCAATGTTCAACATGGGGTTAATACCCTGGGAGAACATATTGTAGGCGATATTCAAAATATCCACATTACCGGTACGCTCACCGTTTCCGAACAAAGTACCTTCCACACGGTCTGCTCCTGCAAGAAGCGCCAGCTCTGCACTGGCTACACCGGTACCTCTGTCGTTGTGAGGATGTACACTGATAATCAGGTTTTCACGATTCTTTAAATGCTTAATCATCCACTCAATCTGGTCTGCGTACACATTGGGTGTATTCATTTCCACGGTGGAAGGAAGGTTGATGATAACCGGATTCTCCGAAGTAGCACCCCAGGTATCGGTCACTGCATTGCAAATCTCCAGTGCAAAATCAAGTTCTGTTCCGGTAAAGCTCTCAGGAGAGTATTCCAATTGGATACGTCCGGGGAATTTGGCTGCGCGCTCCTTTACCATCTTGGTTCCCTTGATTGCAATCTCCGTAATATGTTCTCTGTCCATATGGAATACTACATCTCTTTGCAGGGTGGATGTAGAATTGTAAATATGCACGATAGCCTGCTTACAGCCTTCAATTGCCTCAAAGGTACGATCGATTAATTCCTCTCTGCACTGGGTCAACACCTGAACCATTACATCATCGGGAATCAGTTTTCTCTCAACTAACTGACGCAAGAAATCAAACTCAATCTGACTTGCTGCAGGGAAACCGATTTCGATTTCCTTGAATCCCAAATTGATTAAAAACTGAAACATTTCAATTTTTTCTTCCACAACCATGGGATCAATCAGTGCCTGATTTCCGTCTCTCAAGTCTACACTACACCAAATGGGCGCCTTCTCAATTTCCTTGTTGGGCCATTCTCTTTCCGGCAGATTGACAACCGGATTTCTACGATATCTACTATAGTTTAACATTATTCTCCAAGTCCATTCTCTACTGCTTCTACTAATGTTTTTAATGCTTCCTGCTCGTCATCACCTTCACAGATTAAGGTAATTTCGTCACCGCTTTTTACGCAGGCTCCGAGTACGCTGAGCACACTCTTCGCATTGGCGGTACCATCCTGATAATTAAAAGTAATTAAGGATTTAAACTGCATAGCTTCCTTGCAAAGGATACCTGCAGGACGTAAATGTAACCCGGTAGGGTTTTTAATAACAACGCTCTGACTAACCATATTGATTCCTCCAATTTATATACCATTATCGTTCTTGTCTATCATAGTTTGTAATCCCATAAGATATGAATAATTTTATCATAAAATAAGCTTATTCACAAGTTTTTCCAAACCTACTCTTCTGTTTCTGTGCTCAGAACCCGTACAGAAATACTGCACTCATTCAGTTGCGTAATTCCATCCTCCAAAAGGAAGGTTACCGGAACCGTATATATTGCTCCGGGCGATAGGTTATTGATTTTTTCATCCTTCATCCAGGCTTCAAAATCCACTTCTCCCCGAACATCTACCGCGCTAAGCTGTGTTAACCGTCTGGATAAGCCACTGATTTCCAGCTTACACTTATCGGTCTCCTCCGCTACAGAAACACTCAGTCCTTCCGGAACACCCTTAATCCTGCAATTAATCGCCGGAACTTCCAGTGTTTTCTTTACCGCTGCCTCGACTAAAACAGTAACAATAATCTTACCGTAGTAATCGTTTTCCACCAGCTTCACATTTGCGGGCAAATAGTTGCTAAGATTGATCTGTCTTGTAAGAGACTCTGTACGATCTGTGACATCCAGAAGCTCTGCAGGAAGAACAATTTTATTTACATTTGCCACTGCGTAAAAGGCACCGGCAATTTTCACGGTATCCAGACTTTGTTCAATATCACCGGTCAGAAGATATCCTGCCTTCGGAGTTCCCGTCACCTGTACTTCAACAGGTACCTCCTTGCATGCCAATATCTCAACCTCCATATGGATATAATTTACGTTCTTGGTAATTCGGCCGGTATCCAGTTCCTTGCCATCCTTATCGAAAAGGCTTACCTCCACATTTGCGGAAATGTTGTTGGAAGCACCGGTTACATCCAGCTCTACGTAAGCGTAGCTAACCTGATTTACCTGGGATTCCGGACCGCTGATTTCAATCATGGTCTGGTCGGGAGAAGCACTGGAAACTACATATCCGTCAGCCACCTCACCCAAAACGTTATAGCTGACACGAATCCACTTGGTTTTCTTTTCTTCCACATTTAGGCGAACCACCTCGTGATCCGTCTTAATCTCGGAAATATCCATATTCAGAACATCCGCACGAATCGCGATGGTATTGATATCGGTCAGCTTACTCATATCGGCCTCCGCAGAAATATCGGAAGCACGTAAATTATCAATTACACTTTTGGCTCCGGAAACCGTTACACGAACCACGTTGGTATTATCCAGAATCTCGTAAACCTTTCCCTCTGCATCCAACAGCTCTGTGTTAATGAGTCGCACCGGAATATTAGAAAAGGATTTGGTATCCGGCGGATCTCCGAATCGAGCCACCAAACACCATAAAACAAAGGCCATCAATAGGGATAAAAGCTTGAGGCCCCAGTTATGTGTCAACTTATTTTTCATGGCCTTGACCTTCTCCCTTCTTATTGTTTTTCTTGCGATCTTTCTTCAGAATACGCTTCTGCGTCTCCTGATTCTCCTTGATAAAAATGCTGTGCATGTAGGCACGCAGGTCATCCGCGCTCAAATTTCTTGTTAATTCACCGCGGTACGCACAACTGATTTTACCGGTCTCCTCAGATACGATGACGGTAAGTGCATCCGTTTCTTCGGAAACACCAAGTCCCGCACGATGTCTGGTACCAAGCTCCTTGCTAAGATCCAGATTATCGGAAAGATGCAGGTAACAGGTAGCGGACACCACGCGATCGCCCCGAATAATTACCGCTCCGTCATGGAGAGGTGTATTGTGTTCAAAAATATTAATCAAAAGCTGGTTGCTGACAAGACCGTCCACATCAATACCGGTCTTCTCGAAGTCCTTTAAGGATACGTCCTTCTCAATGACAATCAGTGCTCCGGTCTTTACTTTTCCCATCTCGGAACAGGCCTTTACGATTTCATTGATGGTCTTCTCGTTTAATTTTCCCTCTTCCATCTTTTCGAAAGGAAGCATAAATTTCCATACACTCTTGGTTCCCAATTCTTCCAAAGCTTTACGAAGCTCCGGCTGCAATACAATGATCAATGCGGTAACGGCAAAGCCCAAGACATTCTGGGCAATCCAGAGAATGGTATTCATCTTAAAGAAGCTTGCCAGAATCAGAAAACCACCGATAACGATTAATCCTTTAAACAATGACCAGGCCTTTGTGGTCTTCATCCAGACTAAAATATAGTACAACAATAAGGCGATGATGATTATCTCCAAACCATCGCCTAAATCCATTGCCATACCGCGTATTCGAAAATCCTTTAAATAGTCTGTTACCTTTTGAATCCACATAACCGAATCCTACTTTATCCTAAAATAATTCCTCAAAATCATCCGTATCTTCACTGTCTTCAATACTGTTGATGGTGACACTACGTGCACCGGCATTTTTGTCCGGTCTGGGACGACGTACTTCGCTTCCTGTCTCGGATTTATCGGTTCCCCTTGCGGTTCGCTCTGTTGTTACACTTCTGGCGGAACTGGTCTGAGCATTAATTCTCTTTACCGTCTTTGCCGGAGCTGCCATTACCATCTTGGGCACAGCCTTTACATAGTAATAATATTCATCATCCTCAAACTGAAGGTTTTCAGTTCTTGTATAATCAACAGAAAATACAAAGAACTGCAGCACAGCTACTATACAGAAGGACACGACAGCTCCAAGTATCACTCCAAGTATAGAGGTACTTGCACCTACTGATGTTGTTCCCACAAGTGTGATAATCACACAGACTACTGAACCTATTACAGTAGCTGCTGTCCACGAATAATCAATAGGAAGTCTCTTTATCATATACACTAAAAGTACAGTAGCAGCAAATGCCACCACCATGACTATCATTTCCTTATTGCTCATGAGGTTGTCCACGACATATTGGAATTTGCGAACGGCACTGTCGGCCTCCAGACTTCCCAACATCACGGAATTAGTACTGATATAGCTGAGCACATAATACGCCACTACTCCGCACGCACCGCTGACTACAGACACAGGAGTTCCCACCAGGCCTGCTGCCACTGGCACTGCATATGGTATTTTAAGCAAAAAGCAGAGTGGGGTAAAAATCACGACAAGTGCATCAGAAGGTGAAAATCTAAAGTAAAGCAGATACATAATAAAAAATACTGCCATCACCACAAGTGCACACTCAAGCGCCAGCGCATAGACGTGCGCAACGCACCAGAGACCCGCTATTACCACAAAGATATTGATAGGCAAAAACGAACACAAAAGCGAGACAATCAGCACAATGGCTGGATTGCCCAGTTTATCCATATAACCCAGATTACCATTTATTACTGTGAGCGCAACAAAAGCAAGTAAGAATTTGAGTACTGGAATAATGTACAAATCATACTTTGCATATATGTTTCTTAAATATTCTTTTATCTCAAGTAAAGCTGTCATCCAAACTTACAGTCCGATATACGAACCCTTCTCCTACTATTTGATAGACTGTTCCTCATCCTCATAGATTGTAGATAGTCTCTTTAAGGCCTGATAATACTCATTCAGGCTCTTCTTTGCTCTGTCATATCTGATCGAATATACGACAAGTGCCACAAGGCAATATACCGCCACAAATACAATATATATCATCAGCATATCCCTGCCTATGACATTTATATCCAGCTTGTATATATCACCGAGGAATTCCTCCATGTGATAATAAATATATGCAGCAGTCACAATAATAAAAGCCACCGTAGCGCTGATTGCTGTCTTTACCACGTTGTAGCTTATATAGTCACCTCTGAAGAAACTGGCGATTGGGATAGTCTTCCTGCCCTCGTTCTCCTCGTAAGAGGCCATTCTGCTCATAAGTCGTATCCTGTTCTCGTCAAGCATTATCTCTTACCATCGAGGAATCTCATTCTCGCAGCATCTCTTGAAGCCTTCTTCTCTGGCTCAGTCTTCTTTGCATTGAGTCCTGCCGCATCAATAAGTCCCTTTGCTATACTATCCTTACACTTCTCACAGAAACGTCCAGACTTTATAATATTGCCACATGATTCGCACTCAATACCCATAGGTGAATCATCACCAAAAGTAAGTCTTTCCTCTCTGATCCAGTTCTTTATCTGATTTACTTCGACGCCACATGCCTCAGCCACTACAGTGATAGAAGCTGCATCTCTGTGCTCCTGAATGTATGTCTTTACCTCCTGAAACTTTGCCTCAAGAGCTTCAATACAAGCAGGGCATATCTGCTGACCAGAAATGTAATTGAAGATTTTTCCACACTTTCTACAGTTCTTTACGTTCATTTATATATCCTCTTTTCCGCCCATACGCGGGCTAAAATATCAAAAACATAGGCACTTCAAGCAACAATCAAACACTTCCTGCCACGACAGTCACCACATATACCTGGTCCACACCAGCTTCTTTGAGTGCCCTGGCTGCCTCATCAACAGTACTTCCAGTAGTATATATGTCATCAATGAGTATAGCCGTAGATAATTTTACATCATTAGCACATATTTGAAAAGCATTTTTTAAATTCGCACGACGCGCCTCGGCGTCCTGAGTCTTCTGCGCCTGCGTATTTTTCACTCTTTTTAAAATATCGGTACGAACAGGTATATTCATTATCCTGCCCACCTCACCAGCTAGAAGTTCTGCCTGATTGTAACCTCGTTTTCTATATCTGTCCTCATGAAGCGGAATTGGAATCAATGCCTCTGCCTTGAGTTCCTTCACCCGCTCGCCCAGTACCTCGCTTATTTTTCTGCCATAATAAAGGGCATATCGCTGTCGATTCTTATACTTCAGTCTGTACATACTCTCCCTGACAGGATCATTATAGCAGCATAATGTAAACCCTCTGTCGAAATAGTGCTGCTTTCGCTCGCAATCTCCGCACAATTCCTGAGCCTCCTTATCTATCTGTTTGCCGCACTTCATGCAGTAGGGTTCCTTCACCAGCGACAGACTTCCTTTGCAGCCAGGACAGACAAAGTCATCTGTCTGCCATATCACTCTGTCGCAAAAAACGCAGCGCTCAGGATATATAAGCCCCAATATCACATCCACTATTCTCAAAAGCTTACTTTTCAGTTTAAATACTTGCATTTATCTCCAGAAGTCTCTCCTTTAAGCCCGAATTTCTCTTCATCTCTGATTTGTTCTCGATCATACCCTTTATCGAATTGCTGCTGCCAATTATCATTACGCACTTTTTAGCTCTGGTGACGGCAGTATAAAGCAGATTCCTGTTCATCAGCATCGCTGGTCCCGTCAGTATTGGCATGACGATAGCAGGATATTCGCTACCCTGCGATTTATGTATTGTGATAGCATACGAAAGCTCCAGCTCCTCAAGACCCGATGTCTGGTATACCACCTCGCGATTATCATCAAACACGATTACGACCATTCCTGCAGCTTTATTTATACTCTTCACGTAGCCGATATCGCCATTAAAAACTCCCAGACCACTATCGATGCAGATTCCTCTCTTGTTGTTGATCTCCCACTCGAGTTGATAATTGTTCTTTATCTGCATTACCTTGTCGCCTTCTCTCAGCAAAAAGTCACCAGATATGATTTCCTCCTTACCTGGAGAAGGTGGGTTAAGCCTCTCCTGCAGTACTTTATTGAGATTTTCCACCCCCAGAGCGCCCTTTCTCATTGGTGTCATCACCTGTATTTCAAACGGCCTGGCATCGACATATCCTGGTATTTTGCTAGTGACCAGATATACTATACTGTCGATTATCACGTTCACATCATCACGCTCCAAGAAGAAAAAATCCTCACTCTTATTATCGAGCTTTATCTGCTCGCCTTTATTTATGCGATGGGCATTCACCACGATATCGCTCTTTGCCGCCTGCCTGAAGATATGCTCCAGTGTAGCCACGTGAAAAATGCCGCTCTGAATGACGTCCTTAAGTACAGCTCCCGGGCCCACTGATGGCAGCTGCGATACATCTCCCACCATGATAAATCTCGTACCAGGCACGATTGCCTTTAGCAGTGAATGGTATAAAAAGACATCCACCATCGACATCTCATCCACGATAACAACGTCTGCCTCTAACGGATCATCCTCGTTTTTGCCATATTCCATGCCCCCGCCTATGCCTATTTCAAGCATACGGTGAATAGTTCTGGCCTCGTATCCAGTCGCCTCGCTCATTCGCTTGGCAGCTCTTCCTGTTGGTGCTGCCAGCAGCACATCCTGACCTGTTATATCAAAATATGCCAGCAAGACCTTGATTATCGTAGTCTTTCCTGTACCCGGACCACCAGTAATGACAGATATTCCATGCATCGCCGCCATTATTACTGCCTCGCGCTGTATATCATCAAGCACTATTTTTTCACTTTTCTCTATCTTCAGCACGGCGCTCTCTATCTTCTCGCGATCACCCATTCCGTGCATATTCATATCGATGAGCCTTCGTGCGCAGGAGAGTTCCGTATAGTAGCATAAAGACGAAAAGATTCGTTCCTCGCCCTCTTCATTTTTCGATATCAGCTTTCCAGTCATTATCAGATTTTCCAGCTGAAGCTTTACTACTACTTCGCTGCACTCAAGCAAGGCTATCGCTCTTGTGACAAGAGCCTCCTCCGTCAGATAAGTGTTACCCTCGCCTATTGCCTGATTTAAGGAATATAAAATACCACTTTGTATCCTGTAAACAGAATCGGGCATTATACCAGCTCTTGACGCAATCTCATCAGCCGTTCTGAAGCCGATACCCTGAATATCCTCCACTAGCTGATAAGGGTTTTCCTTTATTACGTCAAAAACCCTCATCTCATAATAATTATATATTTTAACGGCCATATTGGTAGATATCCCCAATTCCTGAAGATAAATCATCACGCGCCGCATTCCTCGCTTTTCCCGCATCTGCTCACCGATGCTCTCAGCGATTCTCATACTGATGCCTTTTATCTCCGCAAGACGCTCAGGCTCCTCCTCCATTACCCTGAAGGAATCCTCTCCAAAGGCCTTGACTATACGCTTCGCCATCGCAGCTCCGATACCTTTTATCGAGCCCGATGCCAGATATCTCTCAATCGCTACTACATCCTCAGGCTCTTTCACCTCATAGGAAGACGCCTTAAACTGATTGCCATAGACAGGATGCTGTATCATCTCTCCTCTTACAAGAAGCATTGCACCTTCTTCAATCCCCTGAAAGGTTCCCGTAACAGTTGTATCCTTATCCTCAACGACCATCACAAGTACGCAATACCCATTATTCTCATTTTTATAAATGATATGATCCACATATCCTTGAATTTCAGACATAAGTCCCCCAATTCCGTTACTTATCTATTTATCGCATATTTGAATAAAAGCATCTCTTTCGAGATGCTTTCACATATACTATCTTTCAAATAATTTCTTCTGTTTCCTCTAAACTTTCAGCAACCGCTTCCTCAGTTTCTTCAGCTGCTTCATCATTTTTAGCTGTAGGAATCACATTTGAGTAATTCCTTTTGAGCTGCTCATACATTTGCTGCGCCAGCCCCAGCTGCTGCTGATCCTGAATATTTCCAGCTATTTCCTGAATAGTCTCATCCTTAAAGTATCCCACCAGGCTGGACGTAGGTCCATCTGTCAGAGAACTCTCTGGAATAGTCTTCTGTACTTCCTTTAGTACCTGCTCTATAAAATACGCTTCGAACTGTTTGCAGGCATCCAGTAGCTCCTCGTCAGTAGAATTTGAGTAATCCTTCTTTGCCGCTGCACTTGCCTTTGAAGTTGCCTGTCTTGCACTGTTAGTAGCGCTTTCAATATATCCTGATGTAAGTGATCCAATATCCATATTCACACCTTCTTAACTCATTCTATAATGCATTATGACTTAAGCTGATTAGCCACCTGCATCATACTGTCTGTAGTAGTGATTGCCTTTGAATTCATCTCATATGCTCTCTGTGCCACGATTAGATTTACCATCTCATCAGCGACCTGCACATTAGAACCCTCAAGGTATCCCTGATATACCGAACTCTTCGCTACGTTATCATTATCATTCTCATTGATAGCAGCTCCTGATGCTGCTGTGACAGAATACATTGTATCGCCGACCTTATTCAGACCCTCTGGATTCTGGAACTGCCATAAGCCAATTTTAAAATCAAGTGGCTGAGGCACGTTATCATCATCAGGATACATAAGAGTACCATCTGCATCCACAGTGATTCTCGAGGCAATGATATCGCCATCGAGTACAATAGGCTCACCCTCTGCACTAAGTACAGGGTTACCATCGCAGTCTGTGAGTGTCATACCATCGGCACCTATGGACATATTGAAATTACCATTTCTTGTATAATACGTTCCACCATCTGCATTACGGACACCAAAAAAGCCATCTCCACTTATTGCAAATGCGAAGGCATTTGAAGACTCCAGCATTGAACCCTGTGTGAATCTCGAAGTGATAGATGAATTTCTAACACCGAGACCTACCTGTGCGCTGATTGGCTTCTGCTCGCCATTTGCAGTAGTAGTCTTCGTCTGCAATGTCTGATACAAAAGAGACTTGAATTCATTTGTCTCTGTTTTATAGCCTGTAGTATTTACATTTGCAAGATTATTTGCAATTGTATCTACATTTATCTGCTGGGCTTTCATACCCGTTGCTGCTGACCAAAGTGATCTAACCATTATACATTTCCTTTCTCATACAATTACTGTAGTTTTCCCAAATTGTTTACTGCATTTGACAATGATGAATCCATCGTGGTGATAACCTTCTGATTTGCCTCATATTGTCTCTGAATTGCTATCATCTCTACCATATCAGATACAACATTTGTATTTGAGCCCTCCAGATACCCCTGGAATATCTCTCCATCCGCTGCAAAAGGTGTCGCACCTTCTACAGTATCATACAGATTCTCACCAAACTTTGCGATATAATTGTAATCCTCAAAATCTGTAAGAGCTATTGTTCCCGCCAGCTCACCATCCTGATATATCTGTCCATGTGTATTTATCTGAACAGATGCCGCAAGAGGATTGATATGGATGTGATTGCCTGCTGTATCCAGCACATAATCGCCATCCTTTGTCACCAGGTATCCCTCCTGAGTGATTGCAAACGAACCATCTCTTGTATATTTTACAGATGTATCACCTGCTTTATTTGTATATTCAATATTGAAAAAACCATTCCCAGCTATGCCGAGATCATATGTATTTCCAGTCTCCTGAAATGGACCTTCTGAATAATCTGTATAATTCTCACCTATTTTAACACCCATATTGAGTGTTCCCATGCGATGTGGCACATTCCAGTCGGAGGTATCGTTGATTCGTACACCGAGTACATCCTTGAAGGACTGCGAAGTCGCACCCTCCTTCTTGAAACCTGTCGTAGTTGTATTTGCCAGATTATTGGTCAACGTATCCATTCTATGCTGTTCATTTATCATGCCTGTATACGCTGTATAAAGTCCTTTTACCATTGCCTAACCTCTGAATATTATCTCACTTCATCTCTGTCGCCAGCCAGGAATTCCACATACTTTCCTGTACCTATTGCGACAGCTGTCATCGGCTCCTCAGCAGTCATTGTATTAATACCAGTTCTGTCTTCAATAAGGTCCTCTAAACCTCTTAAAAGTGAACCACCACCAGTAAGTACTATTCCTCTGTCAGCAATATCTGCTGCAAGCTCTGGTGGAGTTCTCTCAAGCACCGAGTGTATAGCATCAACTATCTGTGAGGTAGCCTCCTTGAGAGCCTCCTCTGTCTCCTCGCTTGATACCTTAACTGTTCTGGGAAGTCCAGTTACAAGGTGACGGCCTCTTACCTCCATATAATCCACTTCTGGTCTCTTGAACGCCGTACCTATTTTAATCTTCATATCTTCAGCAGTTCTCTCACCGATTAATAGATTGTGCTTCTTTCTCATATAACGCACAATCGCCTCATCGAAATCATCGCCTGCTACTTTTACAGATGTTGATACTACAGTTCCGCCGAGCGAAATAACGGCTATATCTGAGGTACCACCACCTATATCAACTATCATATTTCCACAAGGCTTGGTGATATCAATACCTGCACCTATCGCTGCAGCTATTGGCTCCTCGATGATCTTCACATCTCTTGCACCAGCCTGATATGTAGCATCCTCAACAGCCTTTTTCTCAACCTCAGTAACACCAGATGGCACACATACTGAAATGATAGGCTTTCTGAAAGTTCTTTTTCCAAGAGCCTTCTGGATAAAATACTTCAGCATCTTCTCTGTTACAGTATAATCTGAAATAACACCCTGTCTNNCTGCATTGTATGTAGCATCTTCAACAGCCTTCTTCTCAACTTCAGTTACTCCTGAAGGTACGCAAACGCTGATACGTGGTTTTCTGAAAGTCTTCTTTCCAAGAGCCTTTGCGATGAAGTATTTAATCATCTTTTCTGTAACTGTGTAATCTGAAATAACACCCTGTCTGAGTGGTCTTACTGCCACAATATTGCCTGGAGTTCTTCCAAGCATCAGTCTCGCTTCTTCGCCGATTGCTTTTATTTTATTAGTATCCCTGTCAAAGGCAACTACTGAAGGCTCCTTGAGCACTACTCCCTTGCCCCTCAAATATACCAGAATACTAGCTGTTCCTAAATCTATTCCTATGTCTGTATAAGGCATTTTTATTCCCCTTTCGCATAATAATTTCATTCTAACACTATTTAGTCATAATCTTAAATATTTTAGAATAATTATCCAAACTTTTCAATACCAACACCTTGTACCAAAAGGACATAAGGGTAGTAAATATTGTATATACGACCTTCCGTGGTCCCAGGGAAAAACCGATACAGACTTGCTCGGCCAAAAGAAAACCTCATGTTTTCACTACATAATGTATATCGGACAGAAATCAGATAGATTAACCCCTATATTTTCTATTCACCCTTATTTTTCTTTATTATCTTTTCAACCAAAGCTTTGGTATGGTCGCACCTTCCACGCAGAGCATAGGCGCCCACTTCAGTCACAGTATCTGGAAACTGCGTTCTAGTCAGCGCAAAAGGTACGCACAGAAGTTTCGTTCTGTCCTTATTGTAAAGACAGTTTCCATAGGTCGAAAAATAAGGATTCTTCTCATCCACCTGAATCAGCCAGAGCTTATGAAGATTCACAAAGGAATCCTCAGCTATTTCTTTTACATCGGCTCCAATATAGACTCTCGTCACATAGACATTTTGCTCATAGGTAGCAGCCGTTACGACTGTTGTATCATCAGCAGGTACTGTCTGACCTACCGTAGTATAAAATCTCCCCACATTTGCAGCCTTGGCTATAAAAGGTGACATCGCAAACAAAACTACTATAAACAAGCACGAGATCGTATAAATTATAGATTTTGATATTGTATTTCTCGCATTCATACTACTTATAATATCACCCTTTAAGAATTTCTGAATAATTATTATTCACAGTCGCAAGCACAAAGCAGCACTTGGCTCATCGTCTTTCCAAATCGTGCATAATAAAAAACCCGAGAGATAAACTCTCGGGTCAGCAGGGCTACAAGGATTCGAACCT